>NZ_JBXANI010000021.1:0-180290 GCF_058801495.1 Cupriavidus sp. GW822-FHT03E04 | reverse complement strand
CAGGGTATTCCCTCGCGCCTATGAATCCAAACTGAACTGCACATCCTATTGACAATGGAAGTCATATCAGCGAGTCGCCAGCACCGTCTGTACCGTTCAGTAGAGTGGCGCCAAAGTAGTTCCCACCAAATAGTGATGGGAACTACTTTGTCACAGTCACAGGAAGAACCAGTCGCCGGCAGTCGCAAAGGCCGGCCGAACCACAGCGAGGAATTCAAGCGGCGGTTGGCAGCCGCTGCGTGTGAGCCGGGTGTCTCGGTATCGAAATTGGCGCGCGAGCACGGCATCAACGCGAACATGCTGTTCACCTGGCGCCGACGCTATCGAATGGAGCAGCGCCAGGAAGCCGCGGTGTTGTTGCCGGTGACCGTTGAACACCCAAGCTCGCCACCCGGTCCGATGCCAATGAGTCCGGCCGCTGCGGTTTGCGAGCCGACTCCGCCGCACGGCGCCATTGAGATCCGTTTGGGCCGAGCGGTGATTCGCATTGAAGGGGCAGTCGACCCGGCCACGTTGCGTACCGTACTGGACCGTTTGACGCCATGATCGGGTTGCCGGCGGGAACACGCATCTGGATCGCTGCAGGCGTGACCGACATGCGCTGCGGATTCAACGGGCTCGCAGCGAAGGTGGAGGCGACTCTGCAGGAGAGCCCGTTCTCCGGCCATGTCTTCGTCTTCCGCGGCAGGCGCGGCAATGTCGTCAAGGTGTTGTGGTCAACGGGCGATGGGCTTTGCTTGCTCTCGAAGCGCCTGGAGCGTGGACGTTTCGTCTGGCCGCAGGCCGACAGCGGCAAGATCCACCTGACGCAAGCGCAGTTGTCGATGCTGCTGGAGGGGATCAACTGGAAGCAGCCCGAGCGCACCTGGCCGCCACTGTCGGTGTTGTAAACCTTGTGGCATGTGCGTAAACTGCCGCGCATGCCAATCGACCCCAGCGATCTCCCCGACGACATTGAGGCCCTGAAGGCCCTGGTGTTGGCACAGCGGGAATCGATCGCACTCATGGAACGGGCCTTGGTGGTCCGCTCCATGGAGATCGAGCAGCTAAATCTGCAGATCTCGAAGCTGAGGCGGATGCAGTTTGGCCAGAAGTCCGAGAAGCTGGATCGACAGATTGAACAGCTCGAGACCCGACTGGAAGATCTGCTGGCCGAGGAAGGTGCGGCCGAAACCGAAGCCGATCCGCAGGCTACCCCTCCTGTCCGGAAGAAAGCGGTACGCAAGCCGTTGCCGGAGCACTTGGAGCGGGAGGAGCGGGAGGAGCGGGAGGAGCGCATTCTCGAGCCTGAGACCGAAGCCTGTCCAGAGTGCGGCGGTAAGCTCAAGCCGCTGGGCGAGGACATCTCGGAGCAACTCGATATCATCAGCAGTTCATTCAGGGTGATTCGGCAGGTTCGGCGCAAGAAGGCCTGCGCCTGTTGTGATTGCATCGTCCAGGCTGAGGCGCCAAGCCGGCCGATTGAGCGCGGCATTGCCACGGCGGGGCTGCACGCTCACATACTGGTTGCCAAATACGCTGATCATCAACCGCTGTACCGCCAAGCCGCCATCTATGCCCGGCAGGGCGTGGAGCTGGACCGCACGACCATGGCTCGCGGTGTCGGCGCTTGCGGTGCGCTGGTACGCCCCCTGGTCGAAGCTTTGCACCGATACGTGATGATGCCCGGCAAGGTGCACGCGGACGACACACCGCTGCCGGTACTTGCGCCAGGTAAGGGACAGACCAAGACGGGAAGACTATGGGCTTACGTGCGGGACGATCGCGCATCGGGTTCGGATGCTGCACCTGCGGTCTGGTTCGCCTACACACCAAATCGCCAGGGTCAACATCCCCAAGCGCATCTGGCCGGCTTCCGCGGCATCCTGCAGGCAGACGCGTATGCGGGCTTCAACGCTGTTTTTACCGATGGCAGTGTGCGCGAAGCAGCTTGTATGGCCCACGCGCGTCGTAAGGTGCACGATCTGCATGTCCGCAAGGCAACGCCGACCACAACGGAGGCGTTACGCCGGATCGGCGAGCTCTATGCCATCGAAGCGGAAATCCGGGGTAAGCCACCTGCCGTGCGTCAACAGGTGCGGCAGCAAAGATCCCGGCCCCTACTGGACAGCTTTGAAGTGTGGTTGCGAGAGCGGCTATTGACGCTCTCGACGCAGTCGGAAACGACCAAAGCCATCAACTACATGCTGAACCAGTGGCAAGCGCTAATCTACTACTGTGATGATGGCCTGGCAGAGATAGACAACAACATCGCGGAGAATGCGCTGCGCGGTGTCGCGTTGGGTCGGAAGAATTTTTTATTCGCCGGCGCTGACAGTGGCGGCGAGCGCGCGGCCGCAATGTACTCGCTCATCGGGTCCTGCAAACTCAACGGCATCGATCCTGAGGCCTATCTGCGTCACGTCTTGGCCCGCATCGCCGATCATCCCGTCAATCGGATCGACGAACTTCTGCCGTGGAACGTCGCCGCTCAACTGGCGTTGCAAGCCTAAAGCAGCACCACTCCTGTCTCGTCGTCAACCACGGTGCTGGCGATCCGCTTACATGCCAGAGACGACTGTGCATAAATAACCGTCCCAGCGCACCCTGCCGGCAGGGTGCCGGGATTCCATGGCATTCGCCTTCTTGGCCATCCCCTTGCTCCCAAGCTGCATCTTTGCGTTTTCATGGACGAACGAATGCAGCTGCACTTTGCACTCCCCATAGCCGTCGAAGTTACGATGGCAGCTTTTGGCTGGTGGCGCTAATCTTTGGCCGTTAATTGCAGAAATGCCAAGTTATGCCGGAAGACATTTAGCGAACGCCGACGATTCCACCCAATCTACCGACCCGGCAAAGGCCTCTTGGCAATTGCGTAGACCTGGCTCTTACGTGCGAGCTGACACGCCCGACGGCGACTAGTCCCATTCCCGGTCGCTGCCGCGCTCTGCTTCGTATGTCTTAACCTCTTCTGCCGCATGAGAAGCCGCCTTCTCGAGGAGAGGCACGTGTCCTTCGGGACGACCAGCATTGCCAAACCCAAGCCGTCCAGAGCGCGGAGAACGTAGTCAAGGTGAACGTGCTGTAGCGCGTGTACGGGAAGGTCGTGGCTTCCTGGTTGGTATTGACGAAGTCAATATCCTTGTTCTCCAGCATTACCTCAGCCGTCACTTGCACCCCATCGGGTACGATCGCCATGATGGGTTGCACCTCTGTGAGCACGCTGGCTTCCGTATGCGTGAACAATTGCTGCACAGTGCCGGCCACGGGTGCGGTCAATGTCGCCATTCCCCGGCGGGCGACACTGGCCCGAATCCCACGGACCGCAGCAATCTCGGCGGCAAGCCCCACCTCGTCGTAGACCGGCGTGGCCTGCCACTGGCGCTGACTGTGATCGGTGCCAACCGCCATGACTCGATTGTCTTCCGGGCGTTGGTCGATGCGATTCCCTCTGTGCCGAGGTTTGTCTGGCCGGCCACGATCTCGCCCCGAGAAGCTGCACGCTGACAAGGGATGCGACTTCCTGCGCTGCCGTCGGCATCTGCGCAAGCGTGGCATTGAACCACGCATTGGGCGTCGCGGCGTAGAAAGTCATGAGCGACGCGGAGAGCATCGCCGGGTTGTCGAACGGACTCCTGCTTGGCCTGCTGCCGTCGGTAAGCTGCTTCGCACTCGTTTCGAACGTCGCATCGATACCCAATTGGCTTTACTGACTCTGGATTGCGCCGTCATCTGTTCCAGGTTCGTGGAGCGGTTTTGTTAGCCGTTCTTAGCCGCTACACGCGAAACTCGCCGTATAAGGCTATGTTAAGTTTCGAGTCATTCGGCGATGCCAATGGACACCGATGACGCCAAGGCGCGGCTTTGGCCGGACTCAGCCCTCATGTTCTTGCAAGGCTTTCTTGACGCAGGTCTTGCCAAATCTCAACGGATTCCGCGCAGTCTTTCCAGAGCGACTCGCTCACGGGCCAACTCTTCTTCTTGCCAACCGCAAAAGCATTGCCTGAGCCGTTGCTCGCTGGCATCGAACTGTACGGCCGCCTGATCGATTCGCTGGGAGCGCTCTGCCGGAATGTTGCTTGCGGCAGCCAGAAGGCGGTAGCCCACCCCAAGCCCCAGTTCGAGCGAGCTTGGTTGCATGGACTGCGGCTGACGTGAAAGCGCGACCTGAGCGCGCTGCAGCGCAGCGATGGCCTCATGCACGCGAGCCGCGTCAGGATGCCCGGCATCCGTCAGGAGCGACTGCTCCAGGATATCGACCATTGCGCGCTGACGCTGCAGCTTCACGCGCTGGAGGCATGGGCTGTCGCCTTGGACCATGTTGATCTGCCAGTGTCCTTTCGCAGATTCCAGCCCTCTGTACGTGGCGTCGGAAAGACTGGGGCCCCAGCCCGGTGATTTAGCCATGAGAACGACTTGCTGATCAAAGCCCCATCGAAGTTCTCCAATGACCTTCAGTCCTTCATCACCACGCACAAGGGACGCGAGGTCATAGAGTGCTTTGCCCAACGCATCAAGTTGTGCGAATTGTTCAACGGGTATTGCCCGGACATCCAGTGCGTCACGTAGGCCCCCGATCTGCTTCCTTAGCTCGTCTGCATCTCGATGCAAAAAGGCCCGTTGCGCCAACAATTGGCGATGCTGGCCCTCAAGGAGCCGTAAGCCTTCGTTGGACTCTACCTTGGGTGCCAGAGACAGCAGCGCGGTCGACTCCCTGATCGCTTCTTCCCACAAAGAGCGCCCAGCAGCTCCGCCTAGGCCGTCGGCTTCCTGATAGAGAGCACGCACGAGGATCTGCCTTGAGTTTAACTCGACAAGTTGGCCGTTCGATCCTCGACTCGAGTGGAGCATCTGCGTGAGCTGCTGGCGCGCTGTAGCATGAGACAGAAGATCGCGGCGCAAGGCCGCCAGTCGCAAGCTCGCGATCAAGGCAGCACGCTGCATGCCCTCTTTTTCAGGCCATTTCTTCAACTGGTCAATCGCCTGCAGCAAGTGCGCTTCATCGCCCTCCGCATATCCAATGCGGAGATTGAGAAGTGCCTTCGCCTCCTGCGCAGTCGCAACGTTTGGCGGCGAAAACCCGCGCTGCAGGTCGTCAAGTCCTTTGCGCGACGCTTCATCACGCGGAGGCGCACACACGGAGTAGGTCGAAGGTGCGCTTGGTCCTCCAATAGTGAAAGGGCGCGCTTGCCCGAAGGCCGAAAGGGATGTAACGAGACATGCGGCCAGCGCGCTGGCGATCAACCAGGTCCGGTGCGACGTAGTGCAGAAGCGGCCAAGCTTTGCCAGCCTCGCCCGGCAAGCCAACTGTGGATGTGCGGATGGTACGACCATGTTGCTTTTAGACTCCTGAGCAATCGCGTTATCCAGAATTACTCCGGCCTCTCCTGCCGCTCGGCTGGATAACAAGAGGCGTCCTCTTTCAATTCAGGACGCCTTCTTGCAGTGAGAGAGCTTGGTGCCGATTCACCTGTTCTCCGCGAGTAGCGCCCCCGGAAGCGAGGCGAAATGCAGTGGTGTGCGAGATATTAGTATTCCAGATCTCTGTGACAGAAGGCCCAGAGTCTGTATAGGCCTCGCCGTATCCGACACCACCCGGCTGTTGCGGTAACGCGCTGGAAGACCGTTTCTTTCAGACTTGCTCATTTCCGCTCAACCAGGAACTAAGCTGACGTCCTGCTTGGTCCAGGCCAGAATTAATTCTGGCGTTTTCGCCGTGGCCAGGTCTTTCCTCCACAGAGGCACCGCACAGGTGTAAGGGGTGTTCACTTAGCTCCGGGCGCTTATTCGCCATCACGGGCCTAGTCGGATTAAGTTGCCGTCAACGCTGCGTACCTCGGAGACGCCATGTGGAGCATCAACGGTTAAACTGATCACGGCGAAGTGGTACTTGTCGACGGTCAAAACGCGGAAGCGGGTTCGCCTGGCACGCCGGCGACTTCTCCGGCCACACCTCCGACCTGAAGTCAGCTAAACAAGTACGGAAGCGGCTGCCGCATTTTGAAGCAGGCAGCTCGGCCTATTCCCGACATACTCGCCTTCGCATCTCCGTCCGCGTTCGCTCTCGGTTAGCTGTAAATCCGCGGAAACTCACTTTTGACGGTCCACGAGATACTCGATAGAGATCATACCGATATCCGACTCGTTAGACCTCCGTGTATTCCAAGTCGGTCCGATCGATGACCTTGTCAATAACAAGGGCGTCCGGCGTCTCCCTCATGTTGCAGAACACCACCTCGTCGGTGTAATAGATCGCCAGGTAGTTAACACCTGATATTTCGAAATGCGAAAGCCATACTTCCTTTCCTTTGTGCTCTTCCGTCCAATTATTTTTGGCCATAAAGGGCAAATCCAGGCCGTTCTGCCTGGCGAGGCCGGCGGCGTATTCCCATCGGCTCTTCTTCAGCGGCGCATTCGCGATTAAGTCTGTCACGAAATCGCGCTTCTGCTTGCCCAATGCCGCCAGCCTGGCATCCAGCAAGGGGTTACGTCCGAAAATTTCCGCCATGCTGAACTTCCATTGCAGATCCGGAACGGGCTTGATGTACGACAGAGATTTCAGCCACCTCTTCTGCAGCGTGGCCACGTCGTTGGTTGCGTTCAGCATGTGGAATTCACGGTCCTTCTGCTCGATCCATTCGTCAACTTTGCCGTGGATTGGGTGGTTGAACCCGCCTCGCGCGCGCACGGCGGCCGTGCGTTCGGCACTCGCGTTGGTGTATTGCGCAACCTCCCGGAAGAGGCGCTAATGAGCGTAGGCGCCTACCGCCCCGAGCCCTTCTTCCACTTCGCGCTGTACGTCTTCCGACCATCCGCTATTGGCCACGAACTGCTCATGCCCGCCGTTGCTGACCTCAGCCTGGTAATTGCTGAGGCGATGGTTGTAAAGAAGCGCTGCGGGGATTTCGTGCCGGGTGTAGGCACCATAGTCGGCTAGGTATTCCATGATCTTCATCAGCGCCCCGATCAACGCATGAGGATCGTCACTGTCATAAATGCCTTGGCGGACTGGAATCATGTTCAGACGGGGCAAGTGTGGGGCCAGGGGGTCAAAGATATCCATTGCCGGTTCAGTAAGGTATTTGCCTCCGCACGACAGTGCGGACGATGGCGGTTAATGGCTGCTCAACGGTCTTGAGGCGCTGTTGACTTCGAAGTACTGCGCCATGGTGTTCACATGAGCCACGGACAACTCACCGGCATAGAAGCGGAGCTTTAGCCATGACAACAGGTGGGCGTAGCGAGCCTGCGCCAAGTTGCGCAGCGCGTCATAGAACTGCTGTTCGGCATCCAGGATATCCGCATTGACGCGCTCACCTCCGGCCACGCTCTTTTTCATCGCGACGGTCAGTTCGCGCGCTGAATCCACGGCATATTGATAGGCTCGCATTTTGGCCGCACTGCTGTTTTGCAGGTTGAACTGCTTGCGCAACTCGTTTAACACTTCACTAAACCTGGCATCGTTTTCGTAGCGTAGGCGCTCCTTGCTGTCCACTGCCTGCCTCACCGTCGCGGACACGCCACCGCCAGCAAAGATCGGCACGGTGACTTGGATGCCGATGCTGTTGGTCACATAGCGCTGATCGAAAGTCGCTTCCGAACTGGATTTTTGGCGGCCCGCCGTCGCGTATAGACTGACCTTGGGCAGATGGCCGGCGCGAGCCTGCTCGACCTGCTGCTCAGCTGCATCCAGCGAGTAGCGCAGTGCCGCAAGTTCCGGATTACCTACCAGGGCCATCTTATGCCAGGCCTCGAAACCGCCGGGCTCCTGCGGCAGCGCGCCAAACGCCCTGGCCAGCGGCGCTAGGTTCTCGGCTCGCAACGACTGTCCTATCATGGCGCCAAGATCACGCAGCGCGGCGTCCAGATTGTCCCGCGCCTCGATCTCCTGCGCCTGTGCCAGGTCGTAGCGGGCCTGGGTCTCCAGCATGTCGGTGCGAGTGCCTTCGCCAGCGTCGAGGCGCCGCGCGTTCAACGTCATCTGCTCAGCAAACGCGCGCTTCTGCGCCTGCGTCAGGTCGATCTGGTCTTTAGCAAAAAGCGCCTCGGTATAGGCCTGCGCGACGCGCACAGCCACCTCCTGGCTGCGGCTGCGGAAGCGGGCGTCAGCATGGTGTGCTTGCGCAATGCCACGGTAATAGCGCGAGATCGCCTCGTAGTCGAAGACCGGCTGCTCCAGCGTCAGTGACGACGAATAGCTACGGTAAGAACGGTCCGACGTGGACCTCCCCAAAAACCCCGGTTGGGTCACCTCAGATTGATTGCGCCCCGCCTGATACTGGAAAGACAGCTTGGGCAACAAGGCCGCCCGGCCGATAGCGCGTTCTTCGAGTCCTGCATCCCGCTCTTTGAGAGCTGCGTGGTAGGTCGGATCGTATTCCAGCGCCATGCCATAGACTTCCATCAACCCGATCATACGGGTGTCGGCGCCGACTTCCATTGCAAACCGAGGCGGTGACGCTTCTGCGTCCATGTCTGTCGCCGCAGCGGCATCCGTACCCGCATCCAGGCACAGCAAAGCAAGCGCCAGTAAACCTCCCGGTCCGCCCCATCGCCATCTCTTGCTCCCGCCCCCTGCGCACCGCGCCAACCTGCTGCTCATCAACGCTCCCGAATACTCTCGCTGCCATACTGGATCAGCGGATCGAGGAAATACTCGATCACGCGTCGCCTGCCTGTCTTGATCTCCGCGGTCACCGCCATGCCCGGTGCCAGACGAATGTCCGCCCCATTGACGGCAATGGTTGAGCGCGCCATGGCGATACGCATCGAATAGATTAGGCCGCGCTTCTCATCGCTGATTGCATCGTCCGACACCGAAGTCACGGTGCCTGGCACGACGCCGTACTTGGTGTAAGGAAAGGTCTCGATCTTGACCTCGGCTTCCTGTGTGGGCAGTACGAAGCCCACGTCCTTGTTCTCCAGGAACGCCTCGACCTCCAGCACGTTTTCTTCCGGCACCACCAGCATTAGAGACTGGGCTTCCGTCACCACGCCGCCCAGTGTGCGCACAGCCAGTTGCTGAACCGTGCCGGACACGGGGGCGGTCAGCCGCGTCAGGTGCTCTGACTGTCTGGCCTTGATCAGGTCCTGCTCCAGCAAGGAAATATGCTGGCGGCCTTCATTCAAACGGTCCAGGCTTGCGTGCCGCGCGTCCGCCCGCAGTGTCTCGCGTTGCTGCCTGGCCTCTGCGATAGAGGCCTCGATTTCTTTCAGGCGGCTGCGTTGCACGGCGAGATCCGCCTCCTGTTCGATACGCTCGCGCTCGCGTTCCAAATAGGTATTGCGCGCCACGTATTGCTCGCCCGCCAAGGCTTTCAGGGCCTCAGCGCGCTGGCGCACGATAGGTGAGGTCTTTTCCAGCTTACTCACAAGCGCCAACGTGGACTGGTGCTCGGCCTGGCGGCGCGCCAGCTCCGCATTGATGCCGGCCAGCTTGGCCTGCAATGCCGAGAACTCTGCCTCAGCCAGACGCTGCACATCGGCGAAGGCGCGCGGATCGACATCGGCCTGCGCCAGTGCGGGCGCACGCTTTCCATCAATGGCCGCCAACATGGCTTCGGCATGTCCGACCTGCAAGGTCCACGTTTGTAGTTCGTTCACGATGCGCTGCTGTTCTGCTCGGGTAACGGTGCCGTCAAGTTCGATCAGCAAATCCCCCGCCCGCACCGATTGCCCTTCGCGCACGTGGATGGCCTTGACCGTGGCCGTACCGATGGGCTGCACAACCTGGGTGCCTTCGCTGGGGATGATCTTGCCTTGCGCAGTCGCCACGATGTCCACCTGGCCGAAGATTGACCACAACAAAGCCAGCAGCGCAAAGACGATCAGCAACCACATGGCCACCCTTGGTGCGGGCGACACAGCCGTCTGCTGCAGGGACAAGGCGGCCGGTAGAAACTCTGCTTCGTCGGCATCGTAGCGCTTGCCCTCCCAGGACTTGCGCTCTCGCCAGGATGCCGCAAACACTCCGACGTAACGTTTGCACAGGTCGCCCCATGCACCAAAAATATGCCCCCAAGCCACGCGCTACCCCTGCTGCATGCGATGCAGGGCGGCGTACTGCCCTTGCTCACGCTGGATGAGGTTGGCATGCGTGCCTTCCTCGACAATATCGCCGCGCTCCATGACCACGATGCGGTGTGCGTCCTTGACTGCCGACAGGCGATGTGCTATGACGAGTACTGTCCTGCCACGGCTGATCTCGCGCATGTTCTGTTGAATGATGCGCTCGGACTCGTAGTCCAGCGCGCTGGTCGCCTCATCGAAGATCAGGATGCGTGGGTTAGACAACAGCGCCCGCGCAATGGCGATACGCTGGCGCTGCCCGCCAGACAGCGTGGCGCCGTGCTCGCCCACCATGGTGTCATAGCCTTCGGGCAACTCAGCAATGAACTCATGCGCGCCGGCCAGCTGCGCGGCGCGAATCACCTGCTGCAAGGGCGTGCCGGGATCATTGAGCGCGATGTTGTCGCGGATGCTGCGGTTGAACAGCACGTTCTCTTGTAGAACCACCCCGATCTGCCGGCGCAGCGAACTAGCGTCGATGGTCGATATATCCACCCCGTCGATCAGCACACGCCCCTGCTCGGGCTGGTAGAGCCGCTGCACCAGCTTGGTCAGCGTGCTCTTGCCCGAGCCCGAGCGGCCAACGATGCCCACGGTCTCGCCAGCTTGGATCGCCAGGTTCACGCCGCGCAACACTGGCTGCGCGCCTGGCCGATAGCGAAACTCGACCCGGTCGAACTCGATGCGCCCCTGCACCGGCGGCAGCGCTGGCCGGGGCGTATGGACTTCGGTGCGGGTGTTCAGGATATCGCCCAGCCGCTGCATGGAAATGCCCACCTGCTGAAAATCCGTCCATAGTTGCGCGAGCCGCATCACCGGCCCGGCCACGTTGCCCGCCAGCATATTGAAGGCGATCAGTTGCCCCACCGTCAACTGACCGTCGATGACCAGCCGTGCGCCAAGCCACATCGTCCCCACCGTCACCAGCTTGCTGATCCAGGTCACGCCGCCATTGGCAATAGTGCTAATCGCCGTCGTGCGAAAGCCCGCCCTTACGTATGCGGCCAACTGGTTGTCCCACTTACGTATCCACTGGGGCTCTACCGCGCTGGCCTTCAACGTCTCGACACCGCTGATGGTCTCAACCAGGAAGGACTGGTTTTCAGCGCTGCGATTAAATTTTTCGTTCAACCGCGCTCGCAAGGTGGGTGTAAACCCGAGCGACAGCAGAAAATAGCACGGCAGCGAAGCCACCACGATCAGGGTCAGCCAGACGCTGTAGTGCGTCATGACAGCCAGAAACAGAACTGAGAAGAATAGGTCCAGCACGACGGTGATGGCATTGCCCGTCAGGAAGGATCGGATGTTCTCCAACTCGCGTATCCGCGCCACCGAGTCTCCAACTTGCCGCGCGCGGAAGTAGGCTAGCGGCAGGTTCAGGAGGTGTCGAAACAACCGTGCGCCCAGCTCCACGTCGATACGGCTGGAAGTGTGCGCAAAGACATAGCTGCGCAGGGCATTGAGCACCACCTCGAAGGTCACAACCGCCAGCAAGCCGACCGCGATGACATCCAGCGTCGTAAAGCTGCGATGCACCAGCACCTTGTCCATCACGACCTGGAAGAACAAGGGAGTGACCAGCGCAAAGAGTTGGATCACGAACGAGACAATGAAGACTTCCAGTAGCAAGCGACGGTACTTGACCACTGCCGGGATGAACCAGCTGAAATCGAATTTGGCCAAAGCACCGGCCACAGAAGCACGCGAGGCGAGCAAGATCAGTTCGCCGGACCACGTCTGTCGGAAGTCTTCCAGCAGCAGCTCCGTCGGGCCTGGCTTGCGCGGATCCTGGATCAGCACCTTGCCTGCGTCGTGGCGGGCCAGGATGAAGTAATTGCCATCGTTGTCGCGCCCGATGGCAGGCAAGGGCGTAGTCGCCAAGCGCTTGGCGCGGATCGTCGCCTGGCGGGCGCGCAGATCGAGCTTCTTGGCGGCGAGTAGGATTTCGATCGCGCCAAAGAGCTTACCGTCCGCCCGAAATTCATGGGCAAGCTGATCGACGTCGGCGGCAACTTGGTGAAAGCGGGCCAGCATGACCAAGCATACGAGACCGGTGTCGAAAGGAGGTGGTTGGTCCGCCCCCTCTTCCCCCGATTCAATGCCAAGCCACGGCGGCGAACGACTGGGCCCGCCGGGCATTTCCTCAACGCGTTTCATGGGATTGATGCGTTCCTGATCTCGTATTACTGCCAGTTGGCAGCGATAACCGGGGCCAACGTGGTGGCGTAGTTGGGCGGCAGGGTGAGTTGACCGCTGACGGGCGGAGTAAACGCTGCCATTGCGGTGACCAAGTTATCGACCTTGCTGTCCAGCAAGAGCTTGGCACCCGCCTGGAATGTCTCGACTCGGTGTTGGCTGCCGAGGTACCAGTCGTCCACCAGAAACTTGTCGCCTGTCCCGATCACGCTGACCTCCAGGTCGTCGGCGACCTTTCGGAACCACAATTGGTTGATCGTGATGGACCCCATGATCATCGCAACGTCGGCATTGCCCGCAGTCGCATCGTTTTCAACGATGCGGTCCATTCCGCCGCCTGGCATCAATAGATACCTGTCGTTGCCAGTTCCACCAATCAGGGTATCATTGCCCGCATAGCCGTTCAGGGTATCGTTGCCGGCGCCACCGTTTAGGGTATTGGCAGCTCCATTCCCGAACAGAACGTTGACCGCATCGTTGCCCGTGCCATCAATAGCGGCGTTGCCTACCAGCGTCAATCTTTCGACATGCTCGGGCAAAACAAAGGACACGGAAGCCCGAACCAGGTCCGAACCCTCGTTGGCCAACTCCACGATCACGTCCTGCGCGCTGTCGACATCGTAGGTGTCGTTGCCCAGTCCGCCGATCAGGGTATTGCGGCCGGAGCCGCCCGACAACGTGTCATTGCCGGCGTGGCCGATCAGGGTGTCGTCACCCGCGCCCCCCGAGATCGCATCGTCGCCCGCCCCGCCCTCGATCGTGTCGTTGCCGGCCCCTCCAATCAAACCAAAGGACTCACCTTGCTCGCCTTGCCAGTTCGCCGCCATGACGGGGGCCAATGCTGATGCATAGTTCGGGGGCAGCACGACCTGCCCCAAAGCCGGAGGCGTCAGGTTCGCCATGGCTTGGACCAGGGCTTCTACCTGCGAGCCGAGCAACACTCCGCCCGTCGCAGTCTGGAACTTTTCCACCCGGTGCTGCGCACCGGCATACCAGTCGCTCACAAAGATACGATCATTCGTTCCAATGATCCTGATACTCAAGTCGTTTAGCTCACGCCCAAACCAGAGTTGGCTGGCCGTGATTCCTCCCGTGAAGAGTATGGTGTCCGTGTTGCCGGCTGTCGCGTCATTTTCAATGATACGATCGATATCGCCGCCACGCCCAAACACATAGGTATCACTGCCCAAGCCACCGATGAGCGTGTCGTACCCCGCCTCACCAAACAAGGTGTCATTGTTGTCGCGGCCATCGAGCCAGTCGGCACCTGCTCCGCCGTACAAGGCATTGGCCTCGGCATTGCCGCTCAGCTTGTCATCGGACTTGCCGCCAATCACATTTTCGACATTGATCAAGGTGTCGTTGCCAGAGCCTCCCGTCGCTTGGCTGCTTGTCACGGCAAGGTCGATAGTGATTGCGCCTGTCGCACTCACGTAAGACACGGTGTCGATGCCCCCAGCGCCGTTGATTACGTTATCCCCCGCGGCAGCCTCGATCCGGTTATCCAGAGCGTTCCCTGTCATGTTGGCCACTCCGGTCGAATCGATCACCACGTTCTCGACATTCTGTGCGAGGGTGTATTGCACGGCCGAAGAGATGACAGTGTCCACCCCGCCATCCGTCGCTTCAATGATGACATCACCAACGTTATCCACTCGATAGATGTCATCGCCAAGTCCTCCGCGCATAACGTCGGCGCCAAGCCCGCCATCAAGACTGTTGTTGCCGGTATTGCCTATGAGTACGTCGTCATACCGGGTGCCAATCACGTTCTCGATAGCGATCAATGTGTCTCTGCCCGACCCACCAGTCTCTTGGGCCGCCGTCAATTCCAGATTGACCGCGACCGCCGATGTCATGTACTCGTAGCTGACGGTGTCGACACCACCGGCCCCGTCGATCACGTTGTTGTCTTGACTGGCATACAAGACATTGGCCAACGCGTTGCCGGTCAACCAGGTCGTGCCCATCTGCATGATGCGGCCATTCTCGACGTTATCGGTCAGCGTATAAGCGACAACGTAGGAGTGCACCAGATCGTTGCCGGCATTGGCCCCTTCGATCACTACGTCGCCAGAATTGTCGACGTAGTACACATCGTCCCCGGTGTCGCCGGCCATGATATCGGCCCCGCTTGCACCATCAATCACGTTGGCTTTCTCGTTACCCTGGATCGTATCGTTGTAGCCGCTGCCAACAATGTTGTCGATATCGAGCAAGTCATCTTTACCGGAGCCGCCTGTCACCTCCGGACCGGAGTGGTCGACATGCAGATTGACCTGTACCGCCGACTTAGCATACTGATAACTCACCGTATCGATGCCCGGGAGGCCATTGATTCCCGGCGTCGATCCGATGATAGTGTCGTTGCCGTCCCCCGCGTACAGGATGTTTGCTAACGCGTTCCCCCGAAGAGAAGTACCGCTCGGACCGATGATGCGCCCATTTTCGACGTTTTCCGGCAAATCGTAGTACGTCAATGAGACATAGACGGTGTCCGTCCCGCCGTTGACGTTCTCCGCGATCTTGTCATCCTTGTGATCCACGTAGTACAAGTCGTCCTTCGCACTACCCACCATGGTGTCGGCAACCGGACTGCCCTGCGGCGGCTGGGGTCCGGACCCACTAATGGGAATGGCCGCGTTGGCAAGTGCAGAGCTAAATTCGGCCGCGCCGGGAATCTCGAAGGCCGTTTGCACATCAAAACCCGGGTGTGCGGTCCGGTAGGCGGTCATCGCTTGTACCAAGCCGTCGATCTCGTACAGCGAAATGCCATCGCCCGCCAGAATCCGTTCGAGCCGGAAGGTTTGCCCGGAATACCACCCCTTTACCTTCACCCGGTCATCACTTCCCAAGATTTCGATGATCAGGTCATCGCCCGTACGGCTAAACCAAAGTTGCCGAGAGTTGATATCGCTTCCCAGCAGCAGGGTCCCGCCTGTCTCCCTAATACCGGACAGCCCGTGGACTATCGTATCCTGCCCGTCACCGCGCTTGAACAGATATGAGTCGTTGCCACCGCCGCCATAAAGCAAGTCGTTGCCGCGGCCGCCACTGAGCGTGTCTGCACCCATACCGGCATTGAGCAGATCGTCGCCGCCCAAACCGTACATCACGTTGTCGCCAGCATCGCCGTGCAATTCGTTGTCCTGGGCGTTGCCTGTCAGATGCAGACCAGACCCCATGGACACCAAGACTTCGACGTTCGCAGCCAACTGCAGCACACTCAATGTCGTGTGGATCGCATCGTAGCCATCACCTGCCGCCTCGACGACGGCATCGGGGCCATTGATCACATAAACGTCGTCGCCACCAAGCCCCGTCAGGCGACTGCCTTGGCCGTTCCCCGACAAGCGGTTGTTACCATCGGTGCCCGTCAACGCCAACGTCCCCGCGCCTGTCAGCTGGCCGTTCTCCACGTTCGCAAACTTGCGCAGATCCAAATCCACAGCCGACTGAATCGTATCGCTGCCTTCTCCAGCGAGTTCTATGATTTCGAGATGTAGGTCTGCATCATCCCAGATGTAGATGTCATCGCCGATGCCGCCGTACAGGTGATCGCGACCCGAGCCACCAGCCAGCGTGTCATTGCCATCGCCGCCATAGAGGAAGTCATCGCCGTCGCCGCCATAGAGCGCATCATTGCGGGTATTACCATACAACGTATCGTTGCCGCTACCACCGTACAGACGGTCGTCAGAGTTAAAGCCTCCGGAGATGACGTCGTCACCGCCCCGGCCATAGACAACCGCACCATTGAAGGGCGCCATGAGCTGGTCGGCCCCCATGGTGCCGACGACAGGCCGGTTGGTATCCAACCAGCCATTGAACAAGTCACTGCGCTGGAAGAATTGGTCGAAGTACGTTCCATTGGCGCCCATGACGTCCGCTAGCACCATATAGCTGGTGAAAACCGATCCATCCGCCCTCGTCTTTTCAAAGGTGAGCAGGATATCGCTGGCGATTTCATTGTCGGCCGATACAGGCACCCAGGCGTCGAGCGAGTATTTCCCGTCCTTGGCGCGCGCCGGATCGAGACGGCCTAGCTGCCAGCCATGACGATTGCTGGCGTCATCCCGGATAAGATTCAACGAATAACCGTCATAGTTCGGTGCCCCTCGCTCGACGACACGATCACCACGGTCCATCTGGACGACCGCAAAGGTCAAGGTATCTCTGTCGAACACGTAAGTATCCGCGCCTTCGCGGCCTCGTACGTAGACATTGCCGCTCAACGCAAAAGTTTCCGAATTGGCCGTGCCGATGACGACATCCGCCGCGGCCATCGGCCCCTGGAGGTTGCGAAGATTGTCGGCCGGCATATCCGCTTCGACAGGACGCGTGACCGGAGGTGATTTCCCACCCGCGGTCATCAAGCTGCGTACAGATACCGAGGCGTCGTCGAAGACGATGAAATCGACCTGCAGTTCGCCATTCGCACCTTTTTCAACGCGGATGTCGGCAGCGGCAGAGCCCGTTCCCCCTCCCGAGATGCGCATTGCTCCGTCGTCCATAACTTGAACCGTCACATCCTTGCGCAGATACCCTTCCATCCTCAAACGATCCTGGCCCTTGGCTCCCGCAGTCGCCGAGCCGACGAGCGCAATGACCGTCATGCCTCCATCGCCTTTGCGATAGATGTAGGTATCATTGCCGTCGCCGCCGTTCAGATAGTCACGCAATACCAGGCCGTCGCCTGGCGTCGGATTCCCATTGGGATCCAGTATGAGTGAATTGTCGGCGTGATAGACGGGGGTGGACCAGCGCTCCGTGACAGTTGAGGTGTCGCGCTGCTGCTTGCCGCTGTCCAAGTACGTGCGCTCCAGGTATGCACCGCCACCCCATAGCGTGTCGTCGCCACCAAAACCGAACAAGACATCGGACAGCCCAATCACGTCACGGTAGGACGTGCTGTCTATCAAGGAGCTAGTAGGCGCGATACCGAAGTTCCCATAGCTACTGGCGGTAAGGTCGTTGCCGCCCTTGGTATAGAGATCCATCCACGAGGGGCTGCCAGGCGGGAGAGACTTGATGCTCCCCAGCCGGAAGCTGATGCGACCTTCGATAATCTCGCCGGCTTCGGATCCAGTCACCATCGACGATTGACGGCTGCGAGCCACCTTGAACGCCTGGTCCAAATAGTAGTTCTGCCCGCTCTGACCTCCCCCAAAGAAACGCCCATTCAGATCCGGATCGGTGCGTGTCATCCGTCCCTTGCTCTCGATCAGGGCAGCCAAGTCCATCACCAGGGGGGTGCCCTGTTCATCCAATATTGAATTGAACGAGATGTTCTTGACGTTGTTGTGCTCCACACCCTCAGCAAAATAGCCGACGATGTCCACCGTCATCTTGCCATCACGCGATTGCACCCTGAGCGTATCGAAGGCGTCGCCATTGAACCCGAATCGTAGAGGATCTGACGTATTTATCAGAAAGTGCTCCAACTCAGTCGCGTTGCTGCGCGGCCCATTGCCATCCATGCTATAGGTGTCGTATCGCAGCGGGTTGGCAATTCGGTTGAACACCAGTGTATCGGGTGTGTTAGCCGAGACGACGAGTGTGTCTTCGCCATCATCCCGGTAGGAACCGCGAATAATGGCGACGCCGTTGCTTGCCAGGTACTTGTCATTGCCTTCGCCGCCATCGAGCAAAGCTCCCGACGCGCCGCCGGCCAAGTCATCATTGCCTTCGCGCCCGACCACATACCAGTACGCTGCCTCCGTGGGGAGAATCGGGCCGCCATACAGGTGATCGTTAGAGACCGTCCCAGTATAGGCACTCAGCTTCGTCTTGTCGCCGATCAACCCTGTGTCGTAGACTGCCACCCAACCAAAATCCACGGGAACGTAGCCGTCGTCCGTCGGCTCGTAGTCGCGGAGTTTCTTGCGCACGCCGTCTGCAAAAACCAGCGTCGTGTCGTCGGAAAAGTCCTTGAGCGTCAGCGAGTTCGTGCCCCATTTGAGGGTCCCACGAATTTCATGAAAGAGATCAAATGTCACCGCATCCGCCTTCACATCTGTGAAGACGATCGTGTCCGCAGCCGACAAGGCCCATACGGTGTCGTGCCCTGAGTTAGAACTCAGGCGTATCCTGTCTGTGCCCGAACGGGCAATGATCACGTCGTCCCCCACGCCGCCCTCATAGAGATTGACCCCGTCGCCGCCGATCAGCGTGTCATTGCCCGCTCCACCGTACAGTTCATCATTGAAGTCGCCCCCATTCAGCAGGTCATCTCCCTCATCGCCGTACAGGAAGTTGTTACCCATACCGCCAGACAAGCTGTCATTGCCGGCACCACCAAAGAGCTTGTCACCGCCATTGCCCCCACTTAGTACATCGTCACCCGCGTCGCCGCGCAGTTCGTCATCGCCATTGCCGCCCACCAGCTTGTCCTGACCGTCCCCCCCGGACAGCATGTCGTTGCCATCACCGCCGAGCAATTCGTCCAGGCCGTCAGCGCCAACAAGACGATCGTCGCCACCCAGGCCCTCGATCCTGTCGTCGCCCGTGCCGCCGTCCATGCTGTCCTTGCCGGCACCCCCGCGCAGCGTATCGTTGCCACTGCCACCGAAGAGGATGTCATCGCCCTGACCGCCACCGTCCAACACATCACTGCCCCCCCCGCCATACAGGGTATCGTTCCCCAGGCCACCCAGCAGCGTATCGTCACCCGAAGCAGTGCCGGCGACATCATCTCCATAGATGGTCGAGCCGTTATTTGCGGCCCTCAGGATGTCGTTGCCCGCCCCACCAATCAGCGTGTCGGCAACTGTGGCAGCGGTGGAAACCAGCACCTCAATGCGGTCATCGCCTACGCCTGTATCGATTCGGTCGCCGCCTGCCAGGGCATAGACAACATCGTTGCCTTCACCGGTATTGATGGTGAGTCCGCTGTTCTTCCGCGCAAAAACGATGTCATCGCCACCCAGTGTGTCGAAGGACTTGGCGCCAAGCTTCTCCTGCACAATGACGTCAGCGCCCTGCGTGACCGCCTTGCCGGTTAACAGCAATGCTGCCCGCTCACCGCCCTGGAAGACGAAATTGGTTGGAACCAAATCGATATCGTTGGACGCTAGCCGATCAGCACTGTAGGTGAACGGAACATACAATTCGACGCGTTCGCCATCGTTGTTCGTCAACCGGATTTTGGCTGAAAAGCTGTTGACGTCCGTGCTGGAGAATGTGGCTCCAACGGTAAAGTGGAAACTGCCGGCGTTCTGGAACTCCACCGTATCCAGGCTATCGAGATCGCGGATCCCCGAGGTCTTGAAGCCTGGCGCGAAGACGAAGCGGTCAGCGCCCGCGCCGCCCGTGAGGATGCCGCCGAGCGACACCAGGATATCGTTACCTTCGCCGCCGCTCAATATTCCGGATCCCGTCAGATGGTCGTCGCCCTCGTCGCCATACAGTGCCCCACTGCCGACCAGAACGTCATCGCCTGCGCCGCCGTTCATCGTGGCTGTGTCGGGACCATGGTATTGAACACCGTTCCACATGATTTCGCCACCCTGCAACAGGACTCCAGCGCCGCCGGTCTGTGCGCCGCGCAGGATGTCGTCACCGGCGCCCCCGTCCATGGTGTCCCCACCAGCCGTACCGATCAGCGTATCGTCGCCGTTGCCGCCGATCAGCTTGTCGTTGCCGGCGCCACCGTCCAGCACATCGTCGCCATCACCACCGAACAGTTCATCGTTGCCGGCCCCGGCATTGAGCGTATCGTTCCCGCTACCGCCCAAGAGCAGGTCGTCGCCGCCATTGCTCGTGAGTAAATCGTCCCCGGACCCGCCATCCAGTATCTCGGCGGTGTCGTCTCCGATGATCTCATCGTTCCCAGCCCCAGCGCTGAAGAAACGTTTGCTGTTCTTCAGCACCTGCGCCCATTCGGCGGTCAGCCCCATGGGATTGACAGTCGAGGTCCCCACGAGCATCAAGTCATCACCGTCCGTGCCCTGCGGCCCCCAATTGACTCCCACGATCTCGAAGTAATAGGCCAGTTGCTCAAGGGTGTAGGTGTCATTTCCCACCTTGTACACATTGATCAGCTCGCCTGTGCTGGTACGCTCCTGGATCAAGGTCGGGTTGTAAGCTACACGCTCATTATGTTGATACGACACGACCCCGCCACTGACGACGCCGTTGAAATACACCCCTTGATCAGTGACCATCAGGCCATCCCTGGCGTAGGGCTTCTTACGGCCGACGCCAGGAATAGGCGAGACATAAATGACGGTCTTGTTTGTCACGGCGCCGGACACAGGATTTACCTTGATGACCCCATCGGTCGACATCCATCCCATTTGCTCGGCGGTCAGCTTCTGCGTCACCCCTTGCAGCAAAACACTGCGCGTGCCGGAGTGACCCGCATAGCTCAGTAGCAACCCGCCCGGCTGCAGGATCTGGGTCACCGCGTTGGCCGACAATCGGGCCGCGGACCGGAGCATCAACAAGTCACCCGCGGCCGCGTTGAAATCCGTGATCGTGGTCACACCTGCCCCGTCGTCCTCAATCACGAAGGTATCGGCCTCGGTGCCGCCCGTCAGCGTATCGCCAATACCGCCCAGGAGTACATCCTTGCCTGCTCCTCCGGTAAGAGAATCACTGCCTTGACCGCCTTCCAACCGGTCTTTTCCTTCACCTCCCACCAGTGTGTCGTTACCCCGCCCTCCTACCAGACTGTCGTTTCCGGCCGCACCAATCAGCGTATCGTTCCAGTCGGTGCCGACTACGCGGTCGATCCCGGCGTTCACCCCAAGACCATAGTCGTTGGCGCGACTGGCCGTCGCGCCTGACAAGTCAATGTAAACCGCACTGCTCAAGGCCGACGCATTCAGCTCCGACAGCCCGCCCTCTGGCGCGATGGTCAACTGTCCGGCGTACTCGTCGGTCAGCACATATCGCTTGACCTGATCTGCGCCACTGCCAACTACCTGCAGGCTGGCCTGAAGACCGTTCACCCCACCTGCGCCCGCCGCCTTGTCTTCGACCACGAGTTGCCATTGACCATGAACGTCTTCGCCCCGGAAATGCACGCTCATCAGGTCAACGTCCAGCGTCGTCGCATTCAAGGGGTTAGCGATCCCACCCGTCAGGCCGGGCCTGTCCAGCAAGATGCTACGCGTGCCGGACGGCGAAATGAGCGTGACCACCAGGTCGCTCCAGCGTGCGTGTCCTAGGCTCAGGTGCAGCAACACCTGCTCGGCGCTGACATGCTGGTCGACATGGAATGCCAGTATGCGCTGCCCGCCATCAGGCAGCGCATTGGCTTGTGCGGCCACCGAATCAGTATAGACGGGGGCCTGGTCATTCGAAACCCAGGTCTCCGCCATGCGCACGGCCGCAGCGGCATCCACCATGCCAAAGCCGAAGTCGTGACTGAAATGCATGCCCACGCCGTTCCAGGCCTTGTCCTGGTTGTTCGACCACGTGGTACTGGACGCCGCGCCGGCGCCCATATCCTTGCGCGCTGTCAGCGCGAGAATGCTCTGGACGTCGCGGTACGTCAGCTTGGCATTGGCTTCCAGCATCAGCGCGGCCACACCCGAGACGATCGGTGCGGCAAAGGACGTGCCCTGGGTCTCAGCGCTCTCGCCACCCACCTTCTCGCCATCGGGCGTTTCTACCGACACGCTGGCCGTCAGGATATTGGACGCCGGCGCGGCCACCAGAATATTGGCGCCGCGCTCACTGAACGCCTTGGCAGGCTGGTTGCTGCCGCCCACATTGCCGATCTGATTCACACCCCCGACGTTGATCGTGTATTCGTTCGAGGTCAGCGTGTTCAGGCCCGCATCAAAGCCTTTGGCACGCTGATTTCCGGCACCGTAGACCATGACCGTTCCCAGGCCATTGCGTCCGTGAGTCGCTGCGGATTTCTGCGCGACAAACTCGGCTTGTGTCTGCAGCATGATCGCCGGATCGCCGGCGGTCAGACTGGCGAACCAGCCGAACTGGTCGGGGTTACCCTGTCCCCAACTGTTGTTGACGACGTCGTAGTCGCGCATCGTCATCAAGTCTTCGCGGAAGCGGGCGACCGTCGATGCGGGGTTGGAAAACGGGATAAAGGCCTTGGAGTCCAGCGTAACGCCATACGCCACTCCCACGCCGCCGATGCCATTGCGCGCCGCACCGATGACACCAGCCACTTGCGTGCCGTGAGCGGAGTGCTGATTCGTGTCCTTGAAGTACGCACTTTTGTTGGATACCAAGTCAGCGTGATTCAGATCTGCCGCCTGGCGATCCACCGCGAAATCGCCGCTGGGTTCGAGCACCAGGACCTTCACGCCCTTGCCGCTATAGCCACGATCCCACGCCACGGGTGCGCCCACGGCGCCCAGGTACCACTGCTTGACGTAGTCAGGATCGGCTGGAGCGTTGCTGGGTACCAGCAGGACGCGTGCCTTCATCTCGGCGGTGACGGCCGGGTCGGCGGCATTGGCGATGATCGGTGCCGCGTTGCCCTGGGCATCCTTGACACGATAGCTGAACTCGATCGGACCTGCGTAGCCGGCCTTTCGCGTAAATGTGACGGTTTGACCGTCTTGACTTAAGGAGACAAAGCCGCCGACTGCATCACCGACCCAGTGGATGGAAAGCTGTGCGGCGCCAAGGTGCTGGAAGTCCAGGTCGTTGGCCAGCAGGCTACTCACGGAAATCGTCACGGGGCCGGCGGCGGCCACCGCAATGCGATCATCTACGGGCAATGGCTCGTCCAGCCCTAAATCAAGGGTGGTGGAAGCCGTGCCGGTTTTGAAAGAGAACTTCTCGACGTTGGTCAGCACCATTGTGCCGTCGCGATCAGCCACGGTATCCGTGATCTGATATCCGCCGCTCGCCGTGCGTATGAAGCGATAGTCGGACAAGGCGCCCGAGAGTTCAATCAGGTCGATGCCAGCCCCGCCGTCAATGGTGTCCCGTCCGGCCGAGGCCGAGATCACGTCGTTGCCTGCGCCGGCATCGATGATGTCGTCGCCTCCACCGCCATCAAGAACGTCACCGCCAGCGCCGCCGAACAGTTGATCACTACCGCGGCCGCCGCGAATCAGATCATCGCCATCATCACCAAACACAACGTCATCCCCGTCCTGCCCCGACAGTGCGTCGTCGGCGCGGCCGCCCCGGATGTAATCGTCCCCCGCTGCTCCCTCAATGAAATAGTTGTCCGCTCCGGCTCCCACCAGTACATCGGCGCCGTATCCGCCGTAGACCACCTCGACATTGGCCTGATATAGGTTGAGCGTGACGCCACGATCGTCGGAGATCAGCACGGTATCTATCCCGTCACCGCCATTAATGTTGGCTTGACGGTCATCTGAGTCAATGACCAGCAGGTCGCTGCCGCCGCCGCCCGAGAATGTGTCCGAGCCAGCACCGCCAATCAGCCAATCGTTGGCGGTCGTGCCCAGTAGCGTGTCGTTGCCCGCCTGGCCCATCGCTTGTGTCGCGCCACTGCCGTTCAGGTCGATGCGTACGCCCAGTGCGCTCTTGGCGACCAACACCGATTTTCCATCCAGAACAATTTTGTCGATGTCTGCAGCGTACTTCGTGGTTGATGCCGATCCGGGATTGCCTGAGGACTCCAGGTCCACATCCCACAACGTGCGGGTGCTGCCGTCCGTATAGGTGGCGACCACGCCCTTGACATTGCTTTGCCCCGCCACCGTGCCGGTTACGGGTGCAAGATTAATCGATTGGATACCCAGATCCGCCAGACTGGTCAATTCGCTAGCGCTCGCATAGGCGTCCTGGTTGCGATCGCTCCAGACGCGCAGGTCCGACCATTGAATGTCCGCAGCATCCAGCTTGCCATCGGCATTGCTGTCCAAGATGGCCAGCGTAGGGCGCGCACCGGCGCCTTGCGTCAGTGTAAAGAGTTCGGCGCCGCCGGATATCCTGCCATCGAAATTGCGGTCCATCACCAACAGTGGGTCGGTCGGCGCAGTCCAGCGCACGCGCTCTGGTGTGCCGTCGGAATCCATGTCGAAGTCCACCTGGCCAACTCCGAGGACCACGCCGTCGTCGCCCGCGTCGAGCATTATCGGATCGACATAGGGAACCCCGTTCGCAGCCGTCTGCGACTCAAGACTCCTGACCACGATCTCGGTGGCTACCGGCATCCAACCGCGCGCAATCAGTTCTCCATCACTCTTCACGGCGCTTTCGCCAACCAGGATGGTCTGCGTGGGATCAAGTTGGATCACCGTGCCGTCCGCCATGCTCACCGTCCCGGTCTGCCCGGCAATGGGCGTGAAGCCAATCCAGCGGCCCTGGGCGTCGAAGTAGACGGTCGCCTCGAAACGTTGCCCCCTGAAATCCACAACATCGGGCCGAGCCGAGTTCGGCGCCTTGATGAGCATTACCTGATCCCCGGACTCGACCAGCATGCTCTGTTGATGGGTCTGCGTGCGCACACCTGCAAGCAAGCCAGAAAGATCATTCAAGCTGTTGTTACCCGGGCGCGTGCCGCCTGTTACGACGTTGCCGGGTGCGACATACTCGATGCCGTCACGATTCACGTAACGTTCCAGCATGGTCGCCGTGTAGCCTGCACCAGCTTGCAATAGCCCATGCCCGCCACCGGATGCACCCAGATCAAGGCGTGACGGCTGCATCGTCACCGTGTCCGTGGACACGTCCAGGATCGTGCCGTTGCGAGGAGTGGACGCCGCGGAAGGATTCAGAATGTCCGTCACGCCCGTTGCGATCTGTTGCACGCTAGCGCCGATCTCGGTCACCGTATCGCCAAAGCCTTGAACCACGCCGTGCACTTCCTTGCCAAGGGTTGCGACAAGGTGTTCCTTCACTGCGTCTCCCAGGGAGGCGAGATTCTCATCGACAAAGACGCCGCTGTCTTTCCATCTCTCCAACAGCCCTTCTTTGGTACTGTTCCAGATCGCTTCGGCCACTGCCTTCAGGTACCCCTCAGGATCCTGTGCGAAAGCAGTAGCGTTGAACTGGATATTCTTCAGGTAGGGAACGACGACTTCCTGGGTCCACTCCGCGATCCCTGCGCCGACCGACTTCAGGTCCGCCAGCGCCTCGCCGAAATCGGCGTCGCTGAGCGAGCCCGCCATCTTGGCCAACGGCGCCCCGACGTAGTCCCAAGCGCTGTCGGCGACCGCTCCCACAATCGATACGCCGGCAACAAGGGCGCCAGCCGACAGCGCCGGTACTCCTGCGGTGGTGAGGAGAACGGTCCCGCCCACCACCAACAAGCTCACAGCCGCATCGTGCAGGAATTGCTTCCCTGCCGTGACGTCAGCCTCCAATACCGTCTGCCCCGCTGTTCTGGCCGCTGTATAGCTGCCGAATGCATCCGTCGTCGCAATAGCTCGGTCAAAGGCTTTGCCGGCGACCGACAGCACGCCACGTCCCAACGAGGCGGTGTCCTGAGCCTTGGCCACCGCGGAAAGCGATTTGTCCTGGGCGGATGCGATCGCGCGTTGCCTGGCCTGGGCGAGGGCCTGCAGCCGGGGCGTGACAGGTTGGCTGACGGTCAGCCCCTTGGCTTCAATATAGGTATTTAGGTCGGCCAGCTTGGCCTTCTTACCAAACAGATTGGTGTTGTTGGCTTGTGCGGTGGACAACAGTGTGTCGATTTTTGTCTGCGTGTTGAAGGCACGCCAGCGTAGGTCGCCGTGGGCCGCCTTGATTGCTGCGGTCTCGGCGCGAAAAGCGGAAAGATTCTGACGGCCGACTTCGAATCCGTCCGGCCCTGACCCGAACACCTTGGCAACGTCTGCTTTCCACGCCGCATCTGCTGCCGCGTCGGAGAGATTGGCGTATTTCTGATCTGTCTTAGTGAGAGTAAGGCGGTTGTCCAGCATTGCCTTGTTCGTATAGTCCCGCACATCGATTGCAAGCTGCTCGGCATCTTTGAAAACGTGAGGTCGTAGCGCCCTGTCGGCAGGAAGCAAATCCTCCTCTTTCGTTTGCATTAGTGCAGCATAGGACAGCCCGGATGGCGTTACTTGAGCTCCAAATTTATCAAAAATTCTCTTTTGAGCCGCCTCCACTGGCTCATGATTACTGGCATGGCGAATAGTACCGGTTGCCTTTGAAATACCTGCATCTCTCGGCAAAAATAGTAAATTCTCCGGAGCATCGATATTGAAGCGTTTGGTCGCAATCAGAACGGCCATAACATCACTAACATCTCCAACATTCTGTTGAAGCGCGTGATGGCGCTCCATAACTGAATTCGCCACTTCCAGCCTCCAAATATGATCAATCGATTATTTATCAGCCACGTCCGCAAATTTGAAGCAATTCAATTTTTCTTCGCGAATTTTTTTAACAAAAATCTCATCGACGATCTCCACAAGCGGCGAATACTTCAAACGAAATGCTCGGGACTGACCCACGGATTCAGGTCTTATTCTTACGCCATTCAACGCGATATAATTTTTGAATGGAACATTTTTTTGAAATTCAATTTCTGAATTATCCTCATCAATACAATCCAAAAATCGCACGATGTCACAAAACCAAAATTCTGGCCCAGGTGTTTCAAAGTTGCTATAGTCGACCTCCGCCTTAACAAATGCGAAAGCGTCAAGATCCAATGACTCTAGCAATTCTTTCAACCGATCTGAAATAAGCCATATACCCAGCATAATTCCGTAGGCATCCCAGATGGCACCACGCCGCCCCTTTCTGTCAAAGGAAATTTTTGGTGGCTCCTGGAAACGCAATCCATGAAATGGCTTGGAACTTTCCGGACGCCATCCCGTTTTCAGAACAGACTCATTTACCCAGATACGCCACGGCGTGACGCGAAGACCCCTAGTTTCTTGTTCTATTCTAAAATATTTACCCTCTTTTTTATTCTCACCGTCAACACCGGATCGATTTTTTTCTGTGTCACGCAGTTCACAATTTTTCATTTCATTCTCTCATTTATCGAACAGCGAGCTTTACGCCAACTATATCTGATAATTATTCTCATTTCCGGCCAAAGGTAGTGCGACGCTCGTGTTGCGTCGGCGTACGACCGAACTCATCCAGGATTGCCAGCTACGCCGCATGGATTGGCAAAATGGTTCCCCGCATAACGGATGGTACCCGGGACCTTGGCGACGGACTCGTCTCTTGGAAGAAACGGCAGGTTCTCCGGAGCGTTGATATCAAACCGTTTCACATTGAGCAGCAGTCTGAGTATGGCACTTTCTTGTCCGACATTCTGCTGCAGTGCACGATGCCATTCCGTTACAGCATTCGCCATTTCCCGCATCCTCCAACGTTCGATCGGAAATTGCTGCGGTTGCAAGTCCGGCTGTGTCCATTTTTTCGCGACAACTAGAGACAAAGTAGTGACGCTCGCACGAGGGCATCCGAAGCAAAGCGAACGTTTCTTCTGCGACGAATACTACACAACCATTCGTGACGGTTCTATGTCATATTGTATTTTATGTTCCCCCAGTGAGAAGGGGAGCGTCCGAGGCTCAGGGCGGAAGGACCTGGTTGGCGTTGACCTGCCGTCAAAGTGGAGATTCTTTAGGCCGGGAACGACGACCTCCTGGATCCAATCCGCAATTCCGGCACCGACCGCCTTCAGGCCCGCCAGCCGAAAGGGTCGGGACACGTGCCGCAGTGAGGAGGACGGTCCCGCCCACCACTGGCAAGCTCACAGCCGCATCATGCAGGAATTGCTTGCCTGCCGTGATGTCGACCTCCAGTACCGTCTGCCCCGCTGTTCTGGCCGCCGTATAGCTGCCGAACGCATCCGTTATCGCAATGGCACGGTCAAAGGCTTTGCCAGCGACCGACAGCATGCAACGTCCCAACGGAGCGGTGTCCTGAGCCTTGGACATCGCGGAAAGCGATTTGTCCTGAGCGGATGCGATCGCGCGTTGCGTTGCCAGGCCTGGGCGAGAGCCTGCAGCCGGGGCGTGGAAAGTTGGCCGACAGTTAGCCCCTTGGCTTCAATATAGGTATTGGGGTCGGCCAG
The DNA here is from genome assembly GCF_058801495.1 of Cupriavidus sp. GW822-FHT03E04. NCBI lineage: Bacteria > Pseudomonadati > Pseudomonadota > Betaproteobacteria > Burkholderiales > Burkholderiaceae > Cupriavidus > Cupriavidus sp. GW822-FHT03E04. The sequence continues at coordinate 152,101 of NZ_JBXANI010000021.1, read as the reverse complement.
CTTGGATTTCTTGCCGAACAAATTGGTGTTGTTGGCTTGTGCAGCGGACAACAGCGTGTCGATCTTTGTCTGCGTGTTGAAGGCACGCCAGCGTAGATCGCCGTGGGCCGCCTTAATTGCCGCGGTCTCGGCACGAAAAGCAGAAAGATCCTGACGGCCGACGTCGAATCCGTCCGGCCCCGATCCAAACACCTTGGCAACGTCAGCCTTCCACGCCGCATCTGCTGCTATGTCGGACAGGCCCACATACTTGGGATCGGTCTGGCTGAGAACAAGGCGGTTGTCCAGCATTGCCTTGTTGGTGTAGTCGCGAAGGTCAACGGCGAGCTTTTCGGCCTGATCGAATACCTGGACCCTCAAGGGTCTTTCTGCGGCGGTCAGCTTCGCAGGGGCAACTTCCATAAGCAGAGCATAGCTCTTGCCAAATTGCGTGGGAGTACGACCGAACTCATCCAGGACTGCTGGCTGCGCTGTATCGACTGGCGCATGGTTCCCTGCGTGGCGAACGGAACCCATAGCCTTGGCGATGGACTCGTCTCTTGGAAGAAACAGCGAGTTCTCCGGAGCGTCGATATCAAACCGTTTCGCATTGAGCAGCAGTCTGAGCACAGAACTTTCTTGTCCGACATTCTGCATGCAGTGCATGTGCCGTTCCATTACGGCATTCGCCATTTTTTCGCATCCCCCAACGTTCGATCGGCAATTGCTACGGTTGCAAGCTCTGGAACGAAAATCCTTCGATTTTGCGCTCCGGAGTGCGTCTACCACCACGTCGTCGGCAATCTGTATCAATGAAGCGTGTGTGAGTCTGAATACACGCGCCTCCCCAACTGTGTCGCGCCTCACTTTCACATCAATAAGAATCTTGTATACCTTGAATGAAACGTCTTCGTAGCGGGTAACTTGCGACCGTTCGTCGGCAATGCAATCAAGCCTGCGCACAGCGTCGCAAAACCAGAATCCGGGCCCAGCCCCATCGAAGTTGCTGTTGTCCACCTCCGCCCGCACAAATGCGAACGCAGTCGGATCCAATTGAATCAGCAAATCTCTCGGCCTGTCTGAAACCAACCAGATACCAAAAGTGATGGTATAGGCGTCGCGGAGGGCGATGGGTCGTGCTTTCTTGTCAAACTCGATCCTGGGTGATTCGCAGAATAAATGGCCAAAGAAAGGCGATGCCTCATCGGCCGAAAGCCTCTATTTCAGCGTCTCTTCATTTACCCAAACACGCCAATGTATTATTTCAAAGTTGAGATCAGTGTCTAGCATTTAGTATTTCCGCTCCTTCTCCTACTTGCCGTCGCCTCCAGAAATGTTCAGTTTCCCGCCCGGCATTTTATTTTGACCGTCTCACCCTGCAATTTATCGCACAACGAGTATACATACCCACTGAACCCGATAGTCACATTTTCCAAATGCTCTATACTTCTGTTAATTATATGCACAATTCTTAGGTCGACACATTAGGTCAACAAGGAAGTCAGTCGATCAAACCGATTACTCTTTCTTTTTGATGCATTTCTTCGCGAAATTCCATCCGTCCATGCGCTCTGACGCGACAAAGTCCCGTAACGCATCAGAACAGAATAACTCATTGCTAGAATGCTCCGGATACTGTTTCGTTGCCCCAAAATCGCTAGGCAATTGCCAAAAATGGTGACCGGCCACTATATTTCCGTCTAACACGCAGACACCATCGGCAGCGCTAGAGATTTGACCGCCGCTTAGTTCGTAGCCAGTGCGGCCATATCCCTTGGCAAATGTCGTCTCCTCGACAATCACCGCATCAAGCCGCGGAGGTGATACAATCCAGTAATAAATCCCATAGCATTGGTCCCGGTGCGAGTTCTCCAGCCCCCATATCTCGAGCGGAAAAAAGCGGTGCCTACCCGGCTCGAGCGATTCCAGTTTGTCTTTGAGAGACTCACAAACAATGAATGGGCCGGCAAGCCAACCGAGAATTGCGGGTATCCCACCACCCTTGCGTTGCGCCACTCTCAGCACTCGGGGAACTCCCGCTTGCTCTTCGTCTGTTAGCTCCAGTCCGCGGTCGATTTTGGTCTTTAACCGGATAGAAATTGGCGGATCGAATTCCCTGCCCACAGCGCTTGCTCCGCTGCTGACCATTACTAGGTATGACATACCGTCTCCTTTTCCTCATCCTTGCGTTGACAGTTGATATAGCAAGACGCGTCGATGGGATCACTTCTGCAAGCAGAAGATATAGTGCACGCCCATAACGAATTGGGCCTTTGAAAACTGGCGACGACTATCTCTACGTCAGTATGCAACATACCAGATTGCCTCACGCTGGATGACCGCAATCTCCCTTCGTGTATGAAGACCAGTTCATTCAGACGATCAAATAGCCAGCTTGTGTCAGCTGTACTTCGAGACTCTGTGACTCTTTCCTTAAGCGGGTCTTGCAATCGGATCCCGATCCGAAGGTTGGATCACCCGTCCGGCTAGACGGATTCGCGCCATTCATCGAGCAGAAAGTCACAGAAAATTCATCTCAGATCGCGAAAAAATGGCGACCGTATCCCGTTCCCCACGCCGCCCAGAACTATGCGATTCGATACGCTATGGCACGCCAGCCCGTAGACACGTACGTCCGGTACGTACGTTCATCGATGCTTGGAAATGCACTTCTTGTCGCCGGCCCATCCGTCCATCTTCTCAGCCCTGATGTGCCTCCATAGCTCGTCCGAGCAGAAGTAGCTGGGGATACAGCGGTCTGGGTGGCTTTGTGTTTGGCCGTAGTCCCGTGGCAGTTGCCAGAAGTGATGACCCTCAATGACATCCTGATCAAGCACGCACTGCGCATCGTCGTCCGTATCTATATCTGCGCTGCGTTCATAGCCTTCGCGGCCAAATCCTTTGGTAAAAGTGGTCTCCTCGATGATCACAGCGTCGAGTCGCACTGGGCACAAGATCAGGTAGTAGGTGCCGAACACCTTTTCATTGGGTCCCGCGTCCAGGCTGCGAATCTCGATCGGCACGAAGTCATGCCGTCCGGGTTCCAGTCCTTCCAGAATGCCGCGCAGGCGCTCGCACACGATAAAAGGGCCATTTCCCCAACCAATAATCGCCGGCACCCCGCCACGGCGCCGCTCCTCGACCCTCAGGATGCTGGGAATCACGGCCCGCTCTTCTGGCGTGATCAATGTCCCGATCGAAAGGCGTGCCTCCAGACGCCCATCGATCTCCGGATCAAATTGCTTGGTGACCGCACTGCCGTCATTAACGTTAACGGTGATCAGGTAAGGCATGTTCATTCTTCCATTGGAGATGGTGTCAGAAATTAGTTCCCGTGAGGCTGGCACCATTGGAACATCGGGAATCCCGTAAGATCGGAAAGGCCGATAGTGTCAACGACGGCGCTTACTGACGAGTTCGATTCGATGGAGTATCGCTGAAACGGCATGCTGGGCCTCGGACACGTACGTCCGCCATGTTCCTCTGCGTTTGGCAATGCACTTCTTGTCGCCGGCCCATCCGTCCATCTTCTCGGCCCTGACGCGTCGCCATAACTCGTCAGAGCAGAAGTAAGTGGGGATACAGCGGTCTGGGTGGCTCCGTGTTTGGCCGTATTCCCGTGACAGTTGCCAGAAGTGATAACCCTCAATGACATCCTGATCAAGCAGGCACCGCACATCGTCGCCGCTACCATCCAGGACGACGGGGTAAGATTGTCTTAATATCTTATATATTTCTTACGACACACTTTTTCTCTATCGTCCACCCATCCATCTTCTCGGATTTGAACCTAGACCATAGTTCATCTGAACAAAAGTAACCTGTTTCTGAGTGATTCGGATAATTCGACGTACTCCCGAAATCAGATGGCAATTGCCAAAAATGATGACCCTCTATAACCATTTTATTCAATGCACAGACGCCTTCCTTTAGTGTTGAAATTCCACCTCCGCTCAGCACATAACCTTCCCGCCCACCCCCCTTATCAAATGAAGTCTCATCGATAATCACCGCATCGAGCCGAATAGGACACAAAATCAGGTAGTACGTACCAAATATTTTTTCATCGACCCCACGATCTTCGCTGCGAATTTCGATAGGCAGAAAGTCATGTCGACCCGGCTCCAACTCTTCAAGAATATCGCGCAAACGCTCGCAAATAATAAACGGTCCGATATTCCACCCAATAACGTCGGGTATTCCGCCGCGTCTACGTTCCGAAACTCTCAATACTCGAGGAATAGCCGCCCGATCTTCTGTCGATATTGACGTCAGGAGAGTTATCTTCGCGTGCAACTCACGGGCAATCTCTGGATCAAACTGCTTACGAACAGCGCTCCCATCTGAAACACTAAGTCCAACTAGATATGGCATAATTACCCCACTTATCTTTTTTATCCTAAACCAAATCAGTGATTTATATTCCACTGAATCAAGTAAATCACACAAGTGGAATTATAAATATACTCTCAACCCGCCAACGGAATAAATAATCTCGATCACCGAGCCTGGCTAGGGTTAGTCCACCGCATGGCTACTGCCGTCGAGCCGTCGAGAGACTTGACAGTAATCTGGGGCAACTCTTTGAAATCCGTAAAGTCGATAGGGTCAGCCATGATGCTTTCCGATCACTTCACTTCACTATTGGTTGGTTCCGAAGCAGAACGCCTGAGCCTTTCCGAAACATAGACGTCCGTCATCTTCATCTGCGTTTGGCAATGCACTTCTTCTTGGCGGCCCAGCCGTCCATCTTCTCGGCCCTGATGTGCCTCCATAGCGCGTCCGAGCAGAAGTAGCTGGGGATACAGCGGTTTGGGTGGCTTTGTGTTTGGCCGTACTCCCGTGGCAGTTGCCAGAAGTGATGACCCTCAATGACATCCTGATCAAGCACGCACTGCGCATCGTCGTCGCCATCAATCCGTGCGCTACGCTCATAGCCTTCGTGGCCGAATCCTTTGGTGAAAGTCGTCTCCTCGATAATCACGGCGTCGAGTCGCACCGGACACAGGATCAGATAGTAGGTGCCGAACACCTTTTCATTGGGTCCCGAGTCCAAGCTACGAATCTCGATCGGCACGAAGTCATGCCGTCCGGGTTCCAGTTCTTCCAGGATGTCGCGCAAGCGTTCGCAAATGATGAAAGAGCCACCACTCCAGCCCAAGATCGCAGGAACCCCGCCACGCCGCCGCTCCCTCACCCTCAACACGCGGGGAATCGCGGCCCGCTCTTCTGGCGTGATCAATGTCCCGATCGAAAGGCGCGCCTCCAGACGCCCATCGATCTCCGGATCAAATTGCTTGGTGACCGCACTGCCATCGTTAACGTTAACGGTGATTAGGTAAGGCATGTTCATACTTCCATTGAAAATGGTGTCGGAAATAAGTCACCGTGAAAGGCCAGTGGTGTCCCCCACGGTGATTTCTGACGAGTTCGATTCGATGGCGTATCGCTGAAACGGCATGCCCGGCGTCGGACACGTACGTCCGTCATGCTCTTCTGCATTTGGCAATGCACTTCTTCTTGGCGGCCCATCCGTCCATCTTCTCGGCCCTGATGTGCCTCCATAGCTCGTCCGAGCAGAAGTAGCCCGTGATACAGCGGTCTGGGTGGCTTTGTGTTTGGCCGTATTCCCGTGGCAGTTGCCAGAAGTGATGACCCTCAATGACATCCTGATCAAGCATGCACTGCGCATCGTCGCCGCTATCAATCCGTGCGCTACGTTCATAGCCTTCGCGGCCGAATCCTTTGGTGAAAGTCGTCTCCTCGATAATCACAGCGTCGAGTCGCACCGGACACAGGATCAGGTAGTAGGTGCCGAACACTTTTTCATTGGGTCCCGCGTCCAGGCTGCGAATCTCAATCGGCACGAAGTCATGCCGTCCAGGTTCCAGTCCTTCCAGGATGTCGTGCAGGCGCTCGCACACGATAAAAGGGCCACTTCCCCAACCTATAATCGCTGGCACCCCACCACGCCGCCACTCCTCGACTCTCAGGATGCGGGGGATCGCGGCCCGTTCGTCTGGCGTGATCGACGTATCGATAGCAAGGCCCGCCTGCAGACGTCCATCGATCTCCGGATCAAATTGCTTGGTGACCGCACTGCCGTCGTTAACGTTAACGGTGATTAGGTAAGGCATGATCATTCTTCCATTGGAAATGGTTTCGGAAATTAATCACCGTAAGGCTACCACCATTGGAACATCGGGAATCCTGTAAGATCGGAAAAACCGATAGTCCCACCGCAGTGCGTTCTGACGAATTCGATTCGATGGAGTATCGCTGAAACGGCACGTTGGGCCTCGGACACGTGCGTCCATCATGCTCCTCTGCGTTTGGCAATGCACTTCTTCTCGGTGGCCCAGCCGTCCATCTTCTCTGCCCTGATGTGCCTCCATAGCTCGTCCGAGCAGAAGTAGCTGGGGATACAGCGGTCTGGGTGGCTCCGTGTTTGGCCGTAATCCCGTGGCAGTTGCCAGAAGTGATGACCCTCGATGACATTCTGATCAAGCACGCACTGCGCATCGTCCTTCGTAGCTATTTGTGCGCCACGTTCATAGCCTTCTCGGCCAAATCCTTTGGTGAAAGTGGTCTCCTCAACGATCACGGCGTCGAGTCGCACCGGACACAGGATCAGGTAGTAGGTGCCGAACACCTTTTCATTGGGTCCCGAGTCCAAGCTACGAATCTCGATCGGCACGAAGTCATGCCGTCCGGGTTCCAGTTCTTCCAGGATGTCGCGCAAGCGCTCGCAAATGATGAAAGGGCCACCACTCCAGCCCAAGATCGCAGGAATCCCGCCACGCCGCCGCTCCCTCACCCTCAACACGCGGGGGATCGCGGCTCTCTCGTCTGGCGTGATCGACGTACCGATAGATAGACGCGCTTCAAGACGACCATCGATTTCGGGGTCGAATTCTTTAGTCACCGCACTGCCATCGTTTACGTTGTCGTTGATCAGGTAAGGCATGTTCATACTTCCATTGAAAATGGTGTCGAAAATAAGTCACCGTGAATCTACCACCATCGGAACATCAGAAGTCCTGTAATATCGGAAAAGCCGATAGTGTCAACCACGGCGCTTTCTGACGAGTTCGATTCGATGGAGTATCGCTGAAACGGCATGCTGGGCCTCGGACACGTACGTCCGTCATGTTCCTCTGCGTTTGGCAATGCACTTCTTCTCGGTGGCCCAGCCGTCCATCTTCTCTGCCCTGATGTGCCTCCATAGCGCGTCCGAGCAGAAGTAACCCGTGATGTAGTGGTCTGGGTGGCTCTGTGTTTGGCCGTAGTCCCGTGGCAGTTGCCAGAAGTGATGACCCTCAATGACGTCCTGATCAAGCACGCACTGCGCATCGTCGTCCGTATCTATATCTGCGCTGCGTTCATAGCCTTCGCAGCCAAATCCTTTGGTAAAAGTGGTCTCCTCGATGATCAAAGCGTCGAGTCGCACTGGGCACAAGATCAGGTAGTAGGTGCCGAACACCTTTTCATTGGGCCCCGCGCCCAGGCTGCGAATCTCGATCGGCACGAAGTCATGCCGTCCAGGTTCCAACTCTTCCAGAATTTCGCGCAAACGCTCGCAGATGATAAAAGGTCCGACGCTCCAGCCCAGGATCGCTGGCACCCCACCACGCCGCCGCTCCCTCACCCTCAGGATGCGGGGGATCGCGGCTCGTTCTTCTGGCGTAATCGACGTATCGATAGCAAGTCCGGCGTGCAGACGGCCATCGATCTCTGGATCAAATTGCTTGGTGACCGCACTGCCGTCGTTAACGTTGACGGTGATTAGGTAAGGTATTTTCGAGGCTTCCCAGTCTCAATGGAGTAGCCGATGCGGCTCAAATGATCTACCCGTTGCGCCTTCTTGTATCGCTCGGTGGTCATTCCGAGTCCTCTTGCGCAGGCGATCCACTGTAAGCATCTGGAAGCGTCGCACCGTCAAGGTTTGCTCCGGCCAAATTTGCCCCGGTAAGGTTCGCCTCCTTGAGATTTGCACCCGTGAGGTTCGCGCGCGCTAGATTCGCGTACGTGAGATTTGCACCCGTTAAGTTCGCGCGGGTGAGATTGGCCTCGAGCAAGTTTGCGCCCGTGAGGTTCGCATTGCTCATGTCGGCTTCACCCAGCCGCGCACAAAGAAAAGTGGCCTTCGACAGATTCGCTCCGCTCAGGTCCGCATCGAACAGATTGGCCTCAGTAAAAATGGCAGCCCTGCAATCCGCACCGCTCAGCGTGACACCGGGCATGTCCGTTCGCGAAAAATTTGCCCAGCTCAATGTCGCACCGGAAAAGTAGGCGCCGCAGGCGTCTTCTACGTTGGCGAGACGGGCGCCCGTGAGATCAGCACCGGTAAAATCAGCATAGAGAAAGTCGGCCTGCTCTAAGTCCGCACCACTGAGATTCGCGTTGGTGAAGTTGGCCGCGCGGAGTTGCGCATAGGTCAGATCGGCATTGATGAATTCGCTGCCAGTGAGATCCGCACCGTCGAGATTCACGCCGTGCAAATCCGCGCCGCTCAGGGATGCGCTACTCAGTTTCGCCCCGCTCATGTTGGCGAAACGCAGTTCGGCGGAACGAAGAACTATGCCGGCAAGATCCGCATCAGCCAAGTTCGCATTATGAAGATCCATGATCCCAGCGGCGATCCGTTCAGAGCGGGTAAAGGCGCCAGCCGCCGCCTGCAGCGTCAGTCGGATACTGTTGTTTTCTGCTTCATGGGAGAAAATGACCCGATCGCGGTCGTCTTTGATGTCGATTTTCATGGGGACCCTTTGGAACAAAAAATCAAACTTTCGACTGAGGTGCCGCAGCGCACGAAAATATCGAGTGCAAAACAAGTGCTCTCTGTGTGCCTAATAGTACACAGCCATTCATGACGCTCTTGTGTCACATTGTATTTGTTGTGTCCCCACCGAGGAGGGGCCCGAGTGGATGGCCCAATGTTGCCGTCTGCATTAACGGCTTCGACGAAACGGCCTATGGGTGGCACGGCCTCGCAAGGAGCGTTTGGTCCGACGGCACGGCAAGGTGGCAACTTGCGAGTGCCCCGCGGTCTGCCTTGGCCCACGGCGCCCTATTGGCCGGTTGATCGCATAACATACCCCACCCGGAAAAGCTCCTCCGTCTGCCCCGTGTGGGACCGCGCGCTGCAGCCACTCCGGCATGGCGCCGCGGCCGTCCCAGCTCTGCCCCTGTGCGTTGCGGTAGCGCACTGGCCCAGACGATGGGGTCGGCAGTATCTCGACAAAGCAGCCTGCCGCCTGCAGGTCGGCCAGGGTCGGGCCGTGCTGGGCCATCAGGATGATGGATCCAGATAGTTGCTTGGGCGCGCTCGATTTCAATCGACATGGTGTGGGTGAACAGATTTGGGGCCGCGCCGGATTCCGCGTTGTGCCGTCTTGCGGGAGCGCTGGACTTCAGGGTTGTTCTAGGTGATGGCTGTTGTGGGAATCAGTGCCGGCGGGAAGACACGGCCACCCTCGCTGCTTAAATTTTAATCAAATCTGCTGACGCCGCTGGCACTCGACCCCGCGCGGCTTGTCCACAGGCTTGTCCCCTCGCGCGGTGGATAAAAGCCATCCGACACCTCCGGCCTCCCCCCTCAGCACGGCCCCGGCTTGAACTCGGTTTTCGTCGCCGGCGCCCAGCGCATGCTGCCTACCAGGCGACGCGTCGCGGTGGCTTCCGCATCAGCCCTCTCGGCCAGCTCAGCGCCGCTTCGAGTTTGGCTCGCAGGCCTTCCTGTGCCGCCTCGCCATGCGCAAGCGCCTGCTCTGCCTCCGCCAGTTGCCGGCAGAGCGCGTCGCGCTCGGCCTGCAGCTGCACCCGCGCCTTGCACGGGCCACGGCCGCGTCTTGCGCCTGCGCGGACGCGTTGGGCCAGTTCAGGCGCGAGCAACCCGCGTCTTTTTCATCTGGTTAATGGAGAAGCCCCATGCCGTGGTCAATGATTGGACGAGCGGCGCTAGTCTCGCACTGCAGCAGAATGTGCGGTATTGCCCATCGGTGACCTCCACAAGCGCTGCCCGCCCCTTCACGAAGGCATAGGCCCCAGAGCCACCGGGTCAAGCGCCCAGACCAGTCGCTCAATCTCCGGCACCTCGCAGGGCGAGGCCACCGGCGACGCCACCCTCGTGCGGTACCGCGCACTCCCCTGGCGCCCGGCATTGAGGCAGCGACCTTCACTTGTGATTCAGCACGCCAATGCTAGGCTAAATGTCCCCCAGTTATAGGAGGCAAGTCATGGCAACGTTCCAACGCGACAATCTATTTATCGTCACTTCCGTGGAGGAGTTGCCGTCGGGGCGGTACCGGGGATTTTTGACCTTGACCGGAGGTGCCAAGCCACCGCGAGCAAGGGCATTACGGAACTCAAGTTTGCGTTCTGGCAGAAGATGTTCACCGGGCGATTTGATGCCCAGATGTGGAATCCATGGCTCAAAACTGTTCTTCCCTACGTCGGCCAGGGAAGACCGTGCAAGCAGCGCCGAGAGCTTCGGAACCGGATCGCACATTACACAACGAACCCATCCACGCTCGAACGCTCGCCGCCGATTTTGCGAAAATCGAGGCGCTAGTTCGGCTGCGATGTCCTGTCACGGCAGCTTGGATGAGCTAACACCAGGATGCTCGGTCCCTGATCGGGATCGGACCTCCTTGATTAACCTCTGATGCGGTCAGACCTGGTCCCGTAAATAGCGCTTGAGCTGGCTGTAAGCGTGGTGGCAACCTTTCCAATCCGTCTTCCCACTCAGCCCGGTCGGACGCGGAACGTCATCCCATTCGCAAATGCGACGGCCCGCCGCAACGAGCCCGGCATCTCACCCTGCCCATCCCATTTCTGCCCTTCAGCGTTGCGGCATGAGTCGTGCGGGTTTCGCCAGCCGTGGCATTTCGCGATTGCCGCATGCTAATTGCCGTGCCGGGACGGCAATTAGTCCCATTCCAAATCCCTCGCCCCCCCAACTTCGTACGCCTTAGACTCGCGCGCTGCATGAGATGCGGCTTGCTCAAGAAGAGGCACGTGATCCTTCGGGACGACCAGCATTGTCAAACCCAAACCGGCTAGAGCGCGGAGGACATAGTCAAGATGAACGCCCTTTCCGTTCTCTAGCTTCGACAGCATTCCCACAGACACCCCACACGTTCGGGCAGCCTGATCAATTGGTAGGCCTTGGGCGGCGCGAGTCGCGCGCACCCTATCCCCAAGATGGGAGCACATCTTGATCGTGGCGCGCGATGGCAATGTTGAATCTGGCAAAGGTCGTGGCATGTGCAAGACAAAGTTATGGGGGGCCCGAAAGTAGCGGACACATCTTTATTTCACGAAGATGAAAGTATATCGGAGACCGGCTTGCTTCGTACCATGAGCTTCTGAAGAACTTTAGGGGAGCGCCCCGGCGCCGGCCATCAAATCAAAGTGTGCTGAAGAGATCAGCAACACTGATCCGTAAAGCTGTCGCGAGCGTTTCGATCGCATCGAGAGAGGGATTGGCACCTCCTGTCTCTATGCGGCTCATGTAGGTACGGGCAAATCCCACTCGATCTGCAAAAGCCTCTTGGGAGAGGCCTGTGGCTTTCCGTAGGTCTCGAATGCGCGTGCCAAAGCGCCGGCGTAGGGTCATTTTCATAACCCCCTACTGTGGTGGGGTGCACACCAATCGTACACACACTAATCGTGACATTCAACGCAAGACTGGCTACGCTATGCCGACGCGAGACGCGATCGTCGACATCGTTGTCGACTCCAAACGAAAGTACACGGTCACTATGAGCGGAATGTTTGTGATTTGGCATACGGCCCGCAACGCGGGCGAACTGGCGCGCGCCGCCGCTCCATACCACGCACTCGGAATCGCCATGGCGCGAGGGGATTCGCCCCTAGTTGAGCCACAACATGCTACCGCGCTGAGGTTACGTGAGCTGGTAACTGCGTATCTGCGATATCAAGCCGGTGAGGTATACCTTCATCGGGAGGCCATACAATGCGTTTCCGCCTGTTGTGCGTACTGGCAAGGCCGGAACGCGCTGCCCTGCCGTTGGCGGCAGATCCGTAACCTGGTGGTACGATTCGAATTCGATCTCGCTCGCTCCCTGTTCCAGCCTAGCCGGGTCTATGCTGTCGGACAAGAACTAGCACGAGTGACTTCAATCGAGTAACTGACCAGGCTGGTGCCGGCGGGATGTCGGCGGTTCGGCGCCACAGTATCAACCGCCATCAATCGATGCCCTGACCGTCATTTGTACATGGCCTGTCGTATGGCCCGGAAAGCTCCATCTGGTCGACCAACCCCATCCTTGCCACGCGATGCGATGAGTTCGCTTTGCTATCTGGTCCCATGCTGGGCACAGATGCCGTACCCCTGCCATGCTATTTACAGTCGTTGCCTGCCCTAGAAAGGTGGACAGGGTTGAAGATCCCATTGCTCAGACCCGAACGGCAACTATGCTGTCTGGTAACCTCACTAGGTAACCAGTGTCGGCCTCCGGCCCTTCTCTCCGCTTGCTCCATTGATCAGGATCGGGCGATGGGGGAAAGCGCCCCGGCCCAAAGCCCCATCCCGGCCCCTATCAGCTCTCTGGCGGTGAGCACTGGATCTATTAGCGTCCGGCAGGCCACGCGGTGGACTGAACCGCAGTCGACGCCGGTTGGCTCGACACAGGAGACAGCGGTGACTCCGTCTGCGTTGGCGAACTCGCGGCGTTCGAGGAATCCGATGGCGCGATTTGTCCTGGGCTCGGCAGTCAAGCCCCCCTACAAACTGGTAAGTATCTCGCGCTGCGGTTGGCCAACGTACAGAATCCCTCCGCCCGCAAGGGGTACGGCGACGGCAAACATCGACATATCACGTCGCCAGAACGCGTACCCGACGAGGGGCTTTCCCCTGATTAGGCAGCTACGCGGACCGTCAATCCGCAATTCGACAGGACACAAGCCGGAATCCGAGTCGACCAGGATGCCGTAAGCAACACAGTTGCCCGGGATACGAGCCAACAAGCGGTAACCAGCTTCGGTGGCTGTTACTTCTATATCAAGTTTGCCCCCCTCCTCAAGCGCCCAGACCTGCCCGACGAAATTCCCGACCAAAGAGTCCTCACCGGGAAATGACGCCAGCTCCTCGATTCGCAAGAAAACGCCCTGCTCTTGATCCGTTCCGGGCAAGAGACGCAGAGTGATCTTCCCTTCCTCGGTCAAATCGCTGACCAGGGCCACATCCCTTGTGACGCCCTCGAATGGGATGCACTCGACTGCGGAGACCGCCTCTGCCAACGGCTCTTCTATATACAAAAAACGCTCGGACCGTGCCGGCACTCCACCAAACAGCAGCAAGGTGGGACCCCCTCCATATCCGCTTGCGCCGACAACTCGGCAACCACAGGTCGTGGTGCCTTTGAACAAAGCCTTCGCAACACTCGATAACGCAATATTTGAATTCAGGCCTAAAGTGCTATCCACAATTGCCGCTCCCCGTGGTCAAGGCAGGTCCATCGAGTCCGGTCCGCTCGCTTGGTGACACTTCGGCGGTCCCGACCATATTTCATTAACGCACAGCGTCGTTTCCTGACTACCTCGGTGTGGCATTTTTTTTGTTACATTCGGCATCCAATTAATACATTGGCTTTCATGGATAGCGATCACTGAGTAGGGGAAATGGCAAGCATCCTGTCAACGCGACCGCCGACAGGACGGCATAGCGTGAGCAAACCGTTCGCGCAATAGCTTCAGGCGGAAAAAGCGCCATTCGACCCTGCGCTCAGGACACGCGGATGGACCCCACTTGATAGGGGTAATCGGCCCCGAACCCCGGATGGCTATACGTTATTGGGCCGAACAACAGACCGCCGACGCAATCTCTGTAGATTTTGTAACGAATCCGCCATCTCGGCTTCTTAGCATCAGGTATTTCTGCCTACGATTGCTGTGACGAGCACGCTACCGTTTGCGCTGGGCACCACGTGAACGGGCCTGGGAGCCAGCCGCACAATCTCCACCCAGCGTCATCAAACCCATGAGCCTTTGGCGAAACGCCTGTGTTCACTAGAACCCGAAAGAATATTGACAGTCGCGCCTCGCGTTGACAACGAAGGCGAGGCAAGCAAAGAGCGAGGCAATACCGAGGATCCGATGCCGCTCCAACCGGGCAGAGCAACACCACATTTCTCCAGCCGCCAACAAGGCTTCGCCCGCCGCGATTGCGGACGACCGCCTGATTTTGCCAAGGGCGGTCGTCTCGTCTCTACATTAAAAGGTTACGGCATGACGGAAAGTCAGTGGGTCATCAGCGTAACAAAGTTCAGTGCCAACCCCTCCCGTGCCTTGGAGGCCGCGCAAGAGCAACCGGTACTGATCACAAAGCACCAACGCCCGCACGCATACCTAGTGTCTGCGGAGTGCTGGGTCGAGATGCGCACCCTCCTCGCCAACAATCGCGCAGAGAAGGCCGAAAAAATCAATGGCGACAGCGCCATCAAGCAAGTCAGCATCTCCGGTACCTCGTGCGGTAATGAATAAGCGCAGGAGGAGGGTTCGTACCTCGAGCAGGAATCAGTCCCCCAGACAAGGTATGTCGTATGTGCCACGCATGGCAACTTGAGACGCCGTATGCCGTCTCGCTCTGTCGGGTAGGGGATACCGCAGGCCGACTCCTTGACGACGAATGGGTACGTTCGCGCCAGTACGCCGCACCACACCGCGCAAGGAATGGGCCAAACCGCGAGGCGTGCGCAAGATGACATCCTGATGGCAGGAACTGGCCTTTCGACGCCATGGCTCTGTTGCACTAACCAGATAGCGTATGCGCTCTGCCATGTCCCACCAGCAACCTTTGGTGACGCGCCACCCCGACGGCATTCCGCCAACTCACTGTCGCCGTGCTAAAGCGACCCCAGTCACGGCCATCCCGCATGCCGAACATGAACCTCAAATGCAATCCTGGGCGCGCTTGCGCACTGCTGCTTGCCTTGACCGCCAGCCTGCCGCAAGGGGTGCTTTCGGCGCAGGTCTCCCCGCAACCTCAGCGACGCGTTACGCTGGAGTTCGATAACGCTGAGATTGTCCAGGTAGTGCAGGCCATCGCTACCGCGCACGGAAAGACGGTGCTGCTCGACCCTCGTGTCAAAGGCTCGCTTAGCCTGTCCTCGGACAAGCCGCTGACCACCACGCAAGCCATGCGCACGCTGCAGTCGGCCCTGCGTCTGCAAGGCTATGCCATGGTGGAGGACGGTGACATCTTGAAGGTTGTTCCCGAGGCCGACGCAAAACTTCAGGCGATGGCGACGGTCATTGGCAACGCAAACGAGACCGGCACGCGTGGCAATCAGGTCATCACGCAGGTATTCCGCCTCAAGCAGGAGTCCGCAACCACGCTGATACCCGTGCTGCGCCCGTTGATCACGCCAAACAGCGTGATCAATGCCTACGCAAACAACAACACCATCGTTGTCACAGACTACGCCGACAACGTGCGCCGCATCGCCGACATCATCGCTGCCGTCGACAAAGGCGTGGCAGGAGGCGATGTGGAGGTGGTGCCGCTGCGCCACGTGATTGCCAGCGATGTGGCAGTCCTGCTGCAGCGCATGCTCGATCCGGGTAACGCCGCGACCAGCGGCAGTGCCACTGCCGGCAGCGCAAGCGGCGGCAGTGGCGAAGCCGGCCTTCGCGTATCGGTGGTGGCAGAGCCGCGCAGCAACACACTGCTGATCCGCGCCCCAAGCACAGAGCGGCTGCAGCAATCCAAGGCGCTGGTGGCCAAGCTGGACCGTCCTTCCAGCCGCCCAGGCAATATGTATATGGTGCCGCTCAAGAATGCTAGTGCCGCTACATTGGCCCAAACCCTGCGGGCGCTGGTGGCGGCGGACGCCACGCTGTCAATGACGAGCAGCGGCGGCATCGCACAAGCGACAGCCAGCAGCGGCTCCTATCCGTCGATGCCACCTCTCCCCACGGGCAGCGGCGTGGGCGGGAGCCTGGGCGGTGGGCTTGGCGGCGCCACCACCACTACAACCAGCGGCGGCTTTGGCACCTCGAACATGGGGGCGAGCACCGGCAGCGCGGCCCCTGCCACCACTGGCGGCACCATCCAAGCCGACCCCGCCACCAACTCCCTGCTGATCACGGCCTCCGAGCCGGTCTATCGCAACCTGCGTGCACTGATCGACGAACTAGATACCCGCCGGGCCCAAGTCTACGTCGAGTCCATGATCGTGGAGATCACCTCGGACAACGCCGCTGAGCTCGGCATCCAGTGGCAGGTGCAGAACGGACGCCTATTCAGCGGCACCAATTTCGGCAGCGGCGGACAGAACATCGTCACCCTGGGCGCAGGCGCGGTCACCGGCGGGGGCATCCTGCCATCGCTTGCGGCGAATGTAGCCAGTGCCGGCGGCCTGAATGTCGGCGTCATCAGCGGCAAGTTGGGGCTCAATGCGTTGTTGCGCGCGCTTAGCACACAGCAGGGCGTCAATATCCTGTCCACCCCGAACTTGATGACGCTGGATAATGAGGAGGCCCGTATCATGGTCGGCCAGAACCTGCCCTTCGTCACAGGCTCCTACGCTCAGACCGGCAGCTCGGCTAGTGTCACGCCGTTTCAGACCATCGAACGCCAGGACGTGGGGTTGACCTTGCGCGTACGCCCGCAGATCACCGACGGCGACGGCGTCAAGCTACAGATCTACCAAGAGACCTCGGACGTGATCTCGGCGGGCGGCAATAACGGCCCCACCACCAACAAGCGCGCGCTGGAAACCTCGGTAATGGTTGATACTGGTGACATCATCGTGCTCGGCGGCCTTATGCAGGATTCCTACAACGAAGGCGTGGACAAGGTGCCGGGCCTTGGCGATATCCCGTTGCTCGGCGCGCTGTTCCGCTACGAGAACAAGCAACGCCGTAAGACCAACCTGATGGTGTTCCTGCGGCCCACCATCGTGCGCACGCCCGAGTCCGCGCGCAATGTCGTAATGACGCGCTATGACTACATGCGCAACGAGGGTGCACGCTACCCTAGCGACAACTGGTTTGTGCGCGATGACGATACGCCCCAATTGCCGGCAACGTCCGGACAGCCGGACGGCGCGCCGCTGCCCTTGGGCAACCGCCGCGCGGTACCTCCGGCCCGCCCGCAGGCCGGCGGCAGCAGCCTTTCCGTTCCCCCACCGCGTCCCGCGGGACCGATGCCCGACGCTGCCGGCGAGATCGCGACACCTGTTACGCCCAACACCGCCCCTGCACGGCCGGTGACAAGCCCCGACGAGCGAGGCGGATGATGGTCACGCCCGCCGCCACCCCCTCCCGTCGCTCTGCCAACGCGCGCCTGGTGCCCTATGCCTGGGCCCGAGCGGCTAGGCTGCTGGTCGTACCGCGGCCCGGTGACGTGCCGGAAGCGTGGCTATGCCCCGACACCTCTGCCCAAGCCATCGCCGAAGCCGTACGAACATTTGGCATCAACCGCCTTGTCATGCTTAGCGCCGAAGCCCTGCAACAGGCTCTGTCACAAGCGTATGCGGCCAACGAAGGCTCCGCAGCGCAAGTAGTGGGAGAAGTGGAGGGCGAGATCGACCTGTCGCGGCTGATGCAGGAGCTGCCAGCCGTAGAAGACCTGCTGGAAGCCGAGGACGATGCGCCGGTAATACGCATGATCAACGCCCTGCTCACCCAGGCAGCGCGCGAGGGCGCATCGGACATCCACATCGAAGCCTTCGAACAAAGTTCGGTGGTACGGCAGCGCGTGGATGGCACCATGCGCGATATCGTCCGACCCAACAAGGCACTGCACGGCGCGCTGATCTCCCGCATCAAGATCATGGCGCAGCTGGATATCGCGGAGAAGCGTCTGCCCCAAGACGGGCGCATTACGCTACGGGTGGCTGGCCGCGCCGTGGACGTGCGCGTCTCCACTCTGCCCACCGGACACGGCGAACGGGCGGTGCTGCGCCTGCTTGACAAAGATGCTAGCCGGCTCGACCTGGCGAAGCTTGGCATGAGCGCGGATACGCTGAGGCTGTTCGATCGCCAGATCCAGCAGCCGCACGGCATCGTGCTGGTCACCGGCCCCACAGGCTCGGGCAAAACCACGACCCTGTATGCCGCTTTGTCCCGGCTGGACGCTGCCGCCACCAACATCATGACGGTCGAGGACCCTATTGAGTATGACTTGGACGGCATCGGCCAGACCCAGGTCAACGCGCGTATCGACATGACCTTCGGCAAGGCGCTGCGCGCCATCCTACGCCAGGACCCCGACGTCATCATGATTGGCGAAATCCGTGACCTGGAGACAGCCCAGATTGCAGTGCAGGCCTCATTGACCGGCCACCTCGTGCTCGCGACCCTGCATACAAACGATGCCGCTTCGGCAGTCACCCGGCTCACCGACATGGGGGTAGAACCCTACTTGCTTGCCTCCAGCCTTCTCGGCGTACTGGCGCAGCGATTGGTCCGGCGCCTCTGTCCGGCCTGCAAGTGGGAACAGGAAGGTCTCTGGCACCCACGCGGCTGTACCCGGTGTGGGCCCACCGGGTACCAGGGCCGCTCCGGCATCTACGAGCTGCTGGTGGTAGACGACCAAGTGCGCAAGCAAATCCATCAGCGTGCGGCCGATGCCGATATCCGCGCGGCGGCGGTCAGCGCCGGCATGCTCAGCATGCGCCAGGACGGGCAGCGCTGGATCGACGCCGGCCTGACCTCGCTGGAAGAAGTGCTGCGCGTCAGCAAAGATTGAGAGGGAGTCTCGGCATGCCAGCTTTTCGCTATGAAGCCGTAGATTTTGCCGGCAAGATCTATCGCGGCATGATCGAGGCCGAGGGCAGCCGCGCCGCGCGCGGCCAACTCCGCACGCGCGGCCTGACCCCGCTCAAAGTGATGGTAGTGACCGCCGCGCCGGCAGGAAGCAGCACCTTCGGCAGTCGCCTGGGCACCCAGGAGCAAGCGCTCTTCACCCGTCAGGTGGCAAGCCTGCTGACCGCTGGCCTTCCGCTCAACGAAGCGCTGGGGGCACTAGCCGACCAGGCAGAGCGTACCTATGTACGGGAACTCATCGGCGCGATCCGCGCCGAGGTCATCTCTGGCCAATCCTTCTCCGGGGCACTCTCGCAACACCCTCGGGACTTTCCCGACATCTACCGCGCCCTGGTTTCCGCCGGGGAACACAGCGGGAAGCTGCATGTGGTGCTGACGAAGCTGGCGGACTATATCGAGAGCCGCAATGCCTTGACACAGAAGATCAAGCTCGCCTTTACCTATCCCGCTGTGGTCACCGTGGTCGCGTTCGGCATCGTCATCTTCCTGCTGACCTACGTGGTCCCGCAAGTGGTAGGGGTGTTTACCACCACCAAGCAGAAACTGCCGACGATTACGACCATCATGCTCGCCTGCAGCGATTTCGCGCGCGACTGGGGCTGGCTGGCCGCGCTCGTTTGCGTCGCCGCAGCGTGGCTGGTTCGCCGCATTCTCGCCCTACCCGGCCCGCGCCACCGCTGGCATGCCTGGCTGCTCACGGCGCCGCTGCTCGGAAAGCTTGTGCGCGGCTACAACACCGCGCGCTTCGCCAGCACGCTGGCCATTCTCACCAGCGCCGGCGTGCCGATCCTGCGCGCACTGCAGGCGGCCGGCGAAACCCTTAACAACGTGGCATTGCGCGATAACGTGGAAGACGCCATCTCGCGCGTGCGCGAGGGCACATCACTGGCCCGCGCCCTCGCCTCCGCCAACCAATTCCCGCCAGTGCTGATTCATCTGATCCGCTCTGGCGAATCCACCGGCAAACTACCTGAGATGCTCGAGCGCGCGGCCGAGGGCGAGGCCAGTCAGTTGGAGCGGCGGACGCTGTTCATCACCGGCCTGCTAGAACCTGCGCTGATACTAGGCATGGGCCTGATGGTGCTGTTGATCGTGCTTGCGGTGCTGATGCCAATCCTGGAGATCAACCAGATGGTGCGCTGACACGGCCGCTGTCCCTTTGTCATCCGGCGGTCATCAACGGCCGCTAGCTTGGCAAGCACGCTATCGGCTTCTCCCCTAGGAGGTAAACGTGAACGACGTCAAGCAACAGCTGGACAGCCTGGTACGCGAGCGCGCGGCAATCACCGCCGACCAGCGCAAAGCCTCACTGCTGGCAGTATGGAGCAAAGATCCGTTGGCGGCGGAGCCGGACCGCGCCAGGGCAAAGAACTTCGCCGCACGCATGGGCGCGGAATCGCTGCAGGGCGACAGTATCGATTACCTGCCATCCTCATTCCTTGCCCTGGGCACCCGTCGCAGCCGCGCCGTCGCTATCGTCCGCTCAGGCACGGGCTCTGCACTGGCAACCGGCTTCCTGATCAGTCCCGCCCTGTTCATCACGAACAACCATGTGCTGGAGACCGCCACGGATGCCGCAGCCGCCCTGATCGAGTTCAACTTCGAGACAACAGAAGACGGAACGCCCTTGATCGGCTCACGCTTTGCCCTCGCGCCTCAGCGCTTCTGGCTGTCAAGTCCGATCGATCAGCTTGACTTCGCCATCGTAGCGGTGGGTGAGCGGCTCGCCGGCCCGAACGACATTACGAGCTTTGGCTACCTGAGCCTGAGCGACCGTCCGGACAAGCATGCGCTGGGGATGACAGTGAACATCATCGAGCATCCACAGGGCCGCCGCAAGCAAGTCGTGGTAAGGGAAAACCGCCTGCTGGCACGCGGAGAAGGCGGTGGCGCCGAGCATTGCCTGCACTACGCCGCCGACACCGAGGAAGGCTCCTCCGGCTCGCCCGTCGCGAATGACAACTGGGAGGTGGTCGCGCTGCATCACTGGGGCGTCCCGCATCTGGATACGGTCTCAGTCGACGGCGTCGCCATCCCCATGACAGTCAATGAGGGCATTCGCGCAAGCGCCATCGTCGCTCAACTGCGACGGGACCTCGCAAGCCTCGCCGCCCCCGCCCAGGCCCTGCTAGGCGCCGCGCTGGCTGCCGGCGACGCGGCGCTGCCCACCGCCGTCCCGATTGCCCCACTGGCACCCGGAAACCCGCCGCCGGGCGCCCACGTCCTCCACCTCGGGGGCGAATCCCTACAACCAATCGCCACGGGAAGTACCATGTCCGCTGAAAACGCAGAAAACACGGAAACCCGCCAGGTCGTCCTGGTACCGCTGGAGATCAGCGTGCGCGTCGCGCGGCAAGCCGACACGCAGCACCTCTCAGCAAGCCAATCCGCACTGGTGCTGCCCTCCGCAAGCGAAACACTGCCGCGCGGGCTGCAATATGCCGAGCGCATGCGACTCGACCGGAACTATAAAAACCGCAACGGCTACAACCCGCACTTCATCGACGGCCTGGCCATTACACTGCCTGACCTCGTACAAACACGCTCCGGCGAAATCGCGCCCCTGAAGAACGGCGTGCCCGGTAACCCTGCCCTGCTTGAGTACGAGAATTTCTCCATCATGATCTGCGCACCGCGCCGGATGGCATTCGTGTCGGCCGTGAATATCGACGCCGCGCACTATATCGACATTGATCGCGATACCGGCGCGCCCAAAATCGGGCCGGAAGGTGACAGCTGGTACGACGACGACCGCATGGACCCTCGCCACTATATCGGCCAAGACTTCTATGGCGCCTGGAGTACGTACTTCGATCGTGGCCACCTCACGCGCCGCAGCGATCCCACCTGGGGCACGCCGGAGCAAGCAGCCAGAGCCAATGCGGATACGTTCCACCGGACGAATTGCACGCCGCAACACTTCCGCTTCAACGAGAGCATCAAGTTCTGGCAAGGCCTGGAGCGCTACATTCTCGAATTCGGCGTACTGAAGACTAACGCCAAGGTCACCGTGCTGACGGGGCCAGTCCTCGACGACGACAATGTGGCACCTTGCGACGGTATTAATGTGCCACTACTGTTCTGGAAGGTGATCTTGCGCGTAGGCCCCGACCAGCAGCCGCAGGCAAGCGCCTTCGTGGTCAGCCAGGAAAAGTTGCTCAAGGAAGCCCGCGTCGCGCTCAAGCCACCTGCGGACGGCATCGCCCCGGTCGTGGAGACCTTCAGGATTGGCGTGGCCAAGCTTGCCAGCCTGACCGGTCTGGACTTCTCGGGCTTCGCACAGTACGACACCTACAAGAGCCGGCCAGGCGCCGAAGCTGTTCCCCGGCCGATGACGGCGTGGGAGGATGCGCTCTGAGGCCATCGCCAAAGGCCGATGTATCGAGAAATGGATTGGCGAAGCACGGACCGCTGATCCGAAGAACGGACATCGCCATCCGCTCGACCTTTCTCG
Organism: Cupriavidus sp. GW822-FHT03E04; assembly: GCF_058801495.1. NCBI lineage: Bacteria > Pseudomonadati > Pseudomonadota > Betaproteobacteria > Burkholderiales > Burkholderiaceae > Cupriavidus > Cupriavidus sp. GW822-FHT03E04. Next base: position 129,870 of record NZ_JBXANI010000021.1, on the reverse strand, counting down.
ATATGCAAGGCAGTTGCGTATCGCGCCCACACATCGTCAGCAAGCCGTATCTGCGGGTCGCGGCTATTTGACTGCGGTCTGTGAGCCGGCCCGCGGCACATTACTCACAAGCGCTGGCGCGCCATCATCCCACTCATGCCCGCCAATCGTCGTAAAAGAGGACAGTACCGGTACCTTCGGCGCTGCCGCCATGCGCACCTCCCGTCGTACGCCGTAGCTTGACAGCACAACCAAGCGCTCGCCAACCTCCTCTAGCACCAGGCCTGGCGCCGCTTCGCGCCCAGTCAGCACAAGCCGTGGCGGCTTGCCATTCACTGCGATCACCGCTGCGCCACTTGCCTCCCCAGCATCTCTGCCGGTGCGAATGACGCCGCTAACCGTGATTGGAAGTTCACTATCCTTGGCCGAACGGGCACCGAACAGCCGCGCTCCCTCTCCCGATACGAATGGAGCCGAGATTGCCTTGGCCGCCGGCACGCTAGCTTGCCTCGCGGCGTGCAGGCGCGTGCCCCAGTATCCCGCCGCGGCGATGCAGGCCAACGCGCAAACGAGCGTGAGGAGTCGCTGGCGATAGACCGCTGGATGCGCAAAGCGGGCCACCAGCGCGGAGCCGCGCACACGCGCGAATATTGACCGGGTCATGGCGGTGAGCCTCTCGTATGAAGTTTTGGTGTCAGAAACCGCGTAAGGCGCGTAACCGGTTTGCCCCACATCTTCGACAGAATCACCCTGGCCCATCCCGGAGCGCGGCCCTTGCAGCTTTGTACCGCGCAGGCATGACAGACTTCTTGCGGAAACTACGATGAATTCGCCCAATGTGCCAACGACCATGCGGACACGTTCCGCCGCCGGCTTTACCCTGATCGAAATCATGGTGGTGATCGTCATTCTCGGTGTGTTGGCCGCGCTGGTGGTGCCCAAGATCATGAGCCGGCCAGACGAGGCCCGGCGAGTCGCAGCACGCCAGGATATCGCCGCGATCATGCAGGCGCTCAAGCTGTACCGGCTTGACAATGGTCGATATCCCACGGCCGAACAGGGACTGCAAGCCCTCATCGCGCGCCCGACGGCGGAGCCGCTGCCCAACAACTGGAAGAGTGGCGGATACCTCGAGAAACTGCCCAAGGACGCCTGGGGCCAGCCTTACCAGTTCGTGAATCCGGGCGTCCGGGGCGAAATCGACATCTTCAGCTTTGGCGCCGACGGCCAACCTAACGGCGCTGGTAATGACGCAGACATCGGATCATGGGAATAGGCCCTGTCATGATCGCCACGTCAAGCCGCCGCCTCATGGCCCGCCAGTATTCAGGCAAGAGTCAATACGGCTTCACGCTGCTTGAGATGATGGTGGTGGTGGTCATCATCGGCATCGTCAGCGGGCTTGTTGTGGTCAATGCCCAACCTAGCCCTCGCAACTTGCTAGAGCATCAGGCCCAACGACTGATCCTGCTGCTACAGGATGCGCACCAGGAAGCCAGGTTGCGAGCGCAGCCCATCGCATGGGAAGCGACGCCGCAAAGCTACCGGTTCCTGGTCCGCGATGGAGAAGGCTGGCAACCCATGCGCGACGAGATACTGCGTGCTAGCAGTTGGGGGGCACCGCTATCGGCGCTCACTGTGGCGCAGCCGAATTCCGCGCCACAGGCCGGCGCGGTGAGAGTCTTGTTCGGACGCGAGCCAATGGAGCCCACGCTCACCATTACGCTGGAGCGCGACGGGGCGCGCGCCAGCATCCTAACCACCGCGCCAGGCCGCTATGTGGTCCAGTAGGCGACGGCCCGCGCGCCATACACTCCGGCCACACGGCATGGTTTGCCGTGTCCTCAGCCTCTCGGGACGGCCTATGCCGGCTACGCCTCGGCCCTCATCGCCTGGCGGGTTCACGCTGATCGAAGTGCTGGTAGCCTTGACCATCGTCGCCGTGGCGCTCGGCGCCTGCCTACGTGTGGCCGGTCTGCTGGCCGACAGCAGCGACAGCCTGCGCGCGCGCAGTGTGGCCGAATGGAGCGCAGCCAACCGGCTTGCCGAACTGCGCCTGGCCAGACGCTGGCCGGAACCCGGCACACGCCGCTTTGCCTGCGACCAAGGGCGGGTGGCGCTTCGCTGCGAGGAAAGCGTCAGTCCCACCGCGGATCCACTAATTCGCCTCGTGGTGATCTCGGTCTATCGAAATAGCGACGGCAATGACGCAGGCACGCGGCTTGCCCAACTGGCCACGGTGATGACAGATGGCTCTCGTTCGGATCGGTAAGTACCGCACCATATGCAACCGTCGCGGCTTCACGTTGATGGAGATGATCATCGCCATCGCCATCCTGGCTATCATCGCTGTGGTCTCCTGGCGCTCGCTCGATGGCATCATCCGCGGCCAGCATGCCGTGGCCGACAGTATGGCGGAGACCCGCTCGCTGGATCGCCTGTTCGCGCAACTCAGCTACGATCTCGCCGAGGCCGTGCCCGACGCCCAACTGGGTGCCGGGGCGATCCAGTTTGATGGCGCACAGTTGCACATCGTGCGCGCATTGCGTGAGCCGGGCCGGCCGACGCGCTGGCAAGTGGTCGGTTACCGCACCGCAGATGGCATCTTGTGGCGCAGCATCTCGGCCCCGGTGGCCAGCCGCGAAGCCGCGCGCGCCGCACTCGAAGCGCCGCCCTCCGAGCGTCAGGCACTGGTCGAGCATGCCGTTGGGCTAGAGGTACGCGGCTGGATTGATCCGAGCGGCAATCTCGGGAACTCCGCCAATGCGATCAGCGCGGGCTGGGCCGTGCGTGACGGCGGCGTTCGCCCTCCGCCCGTACTGGCAGGTGCATCTCCCATACTGCCACTCAACCGGGTAACCGGGGTGGAAGTCGTGGTATTGACTGGAGCCCCCCCAACCGCCTACCGCCGCGTTCTGGCACCCACTCCATAAGCCGCCCGCCTTTTCACGCGTGCCGTCCGAATTCCCACGAGCGCCGATCCAATGTCCGAAACCGTCGCGACCTGTTATGTACGCCTGCCGGCCTGCCCTGCGCCGCTATCGACCGCACATCGCACAGCCAGCCTGTTTGACCCGCTGCGCGACGCATTGGCCTATGCCATCGCAGACGCAGACGGGCACCTGCTGCGGACCGGCCACGCTATATCCGCGGAACTACCGCTTGCACACGAAACGGTGCTGCTTGCCGACTCTCGCGATATGCTCGTGCTACGAGTACCTCTGCCGGCCGTCGCCGGCACACTGCTTCGCGAGACGCTGCCGGGCCTGGTCGAAGAACACCTGATCCGCGATGCCGAACACTGCCATATCGCCGTTTTGGCCCGTCATGCCGACGGTCAAGCCACACTGGCCATAGCCGACCGCCAATGGCTCAGCCTCCTCCTGGGCGCCTTCGGTCAACGGCGCCTGCGCCTGCTGCCAGCGGTACTATGCCTACCGCCGGGAGACCGCGGCTGCGGCACCGTCGTACTTGAGCCGGCTCCGGCAGCTCAGCCGACCGGGGGCCTGCCGGAACCCGACTCCGACTTCCGGGTTGCCACCGCGCCCGACGGGAATACCGAAGCCGGCGTAGCCGATACGCCATGGTTGCTCACCGTGCGCCAGTCCGGCGACGCTACCTATGGCGTTGCACTTCCCCCTGCTGAGGCACTAGCTTGGATTTGTGGCCCGCTGGCAGGCAGCACGCTGTACGCCGACAAAGCGCTTCATCCGCATCTTCCCGACGATCGCCACGCACAGGCCGCAGAGTGGCCGCTGTGGATTGCCGGCGCACGCGCCCTTCCGCAAATGGACGCCTGCCAATTCGAACTAACGGCGAACCGCCGCCGTGGCGCGGCAACCCCTGCCTCGAATGCCTGGCCGCTTGGCCTCGCGCTGGCGGCCAGCCTGCTCTGCCTAGCTGGGGTCAATGCGCAATGGTGGTCACTACAGCGTCAGCAGGATGCCCTAACGGAAACGATGAACAGCCTGCTTCGCGAGCATTTCCCCAAGACTGGCCCGATCGTCGACGCACTGGCGCAGATGCAGCAACAATTGAATAGCCTCCGCGAAGCGAAGGGCCAACCCGCCGCAGGAGATTTTGCGATACTCGCCGATCGCTTCGCCACTGCGCTGGGCCCGGTCCCCGTTACCGCTGTCAGCGAGATTGGCTACCACGAGGGTAGCCTTCGCGTGCGTTTGATCTTCTCCGGCAGTAATGCAAAAATTGACACCAATGGCCTGCGATCCCGCCTCGAGAAGGCTGGCGTGAGTGCGCGCCTGGAGGACGGCCAATGGATCCTGAGGAGCCGCACATGAAATCCCAGGCCGATGATGAGCAGCTCGCCATGCTGCCCCGTCAACTGCTGCGCAGGTATGCGCTTCACGTGAAGCCGCCCTTAGCAAGGGCTCGCGCCGCTTGGCTGGCCCGAGCCCCGCGAGAACGGCGTGCACTGCTGTTATGCGCACTGGTCCTCTCAGCCACGCTGGGCTGGTTTGTTGGCTGGGAGCCTGCCACCAACGCCATCGTACGCCTGGAGCGCGATCTGCCGCTCCAGCGTGAGCAGGCGGCGCACATGCAGGCGCTGGCGGCGCAGGCCGCGGCGCTGCGCGCTCTGCCCGACCCAACGGCGCACACGCCAGGCGAATGGAAATCTGCGCTGACAGCCTCACTAGCGCGCCATGGCATAGCGGATGCCAGCGTCAGGGTCGAAGACAGCACGTTGCGAGTGGAGGTGCCTCGCATCTCCTTCCACGCCTGGATGCAGTGGCTGGAATCCGTACGCAAGGAGTACGGGGTCAAGCCACTGCAACTGGACGCTAAAACTGTGACTGGCGCGGAAGAGGGACAGGTTTCCATAGACGCGGAGCTGAGCGCGCCTAGTGGGGCCAAGCGCTAGGCCCCGAGCCCATCCGCCTGCTCAATCTGAGGCAGGGCGCGTGTTCCCGCCAGCCGGCGGGATCGACCATCCACGGATGATCGCCACAACGGACGCAGCATAGCGGTCCCGCAGCGCGGGTGTCTCCGAATGGTAGGCGCCGACAGCCGTCCAGGTGTTGCCATACTTGTTCATCTTGCGACGCAGGTGCCACGCTCCGATGTAGATGCTGGCGCAACCATCGTAGAGCGTCTTTGCCTCGACGCCATAGCGCCTCAACTCCGGCAAGTGAATCGAGTTGATCTGCATCATCCCCATGTCCACCGACTGATTAACATTGCGATTGACGGCGTCCGGCCGAAAGCGCGACTCCTGCCACGCGATCGCGCGCAAGATCACCGGATTCACGCCGTGATAGGTACCGGCAGCTTCAAAGCAGTCTGCGTACGCCAGCGCGCAAGGTGCCATGAGCAGTACCATCCCGAATCCATACGTCATCGCCCCATGCATCAATCGAGCTCCTGCGTTTCAGGATCGCTAGACCACACCACTCGCGTACGCACCGCTGCGCCAATGCCCTCACGCAGCACCAATGCCTCTAGACGCAATACGGCACGCGCGTTGCGAACCTCACCTTGAACCAGGAAGTACTGGCTGCGCGTCTCCAGGAGCAGGCCTTGCGGCTCGGGCAGTCCTGGCGCGATGGCCTTGAGCCTGAGGCTAAGGTCGCCCACGTCACGAAAGTACGCCCGCTCCCGGTCCGACACCAAGGCGCCGGCCTGCGACACGGACAAACCGGGAATGCATGCGGCCAGCACCTGCGCCTCGGCCGTGTTGAGGTTGATCGAAGTCGCGACCGGAAGTATCACCACGTAGGGAATCAGCGCGCGAACCGTATCCCGCGTATAGCCGGGAATGGCGAGCAGATCCCGCATCTGCACTAGCGGCAGGCCCTCTCGTGCCGAGCCACCACCCTGAGAGGTCTTTAGCATGTATGTCGCTGTCACCGAGGCCAGCTCCGGGTTCAACGACAAGGAGGTGAGAAGCCGCTGATAGAGTGCCACGCCACTGACACGAACCCCGGCCGGCTTGCCGGCTTCTCCGGGCGCAATCAAGGTTGCCAGGTTGAAACGCGCCTGCGCATCCCGCACGCGCGAGCTGACCATCATGGCTTGCGGAGCGTCCGAGAAGCCAGCCAGGCGCACGGCCTGGGGGCCGAGCAACTCCGCCGCACGTATGGGCTGCAGCGGCTGGGCCCAGCGCTGGCGCAGGTGATCGACAGATGCCACCCGGCTGCTATCGAGCAACTGCAATCGCGCCCGCTCCACCACCAGCCACTGCATGGATTCTGCCTGCATGCGCAGACGATGCGCCTCCACTGAACGTGTGGCCACTTGCTGCTGTGCGAACATGGTTGCGACCAGCGTCGTCGCCAGCGCCACCACCAGTAACGCCGTCACCACGGCAGCACCGCTCTCCCGTGATCTCATGGCAACGTCCGCCCCGCAAGCGCCCAGAACGCTTCGATGTCGGATGTGGATACGTTCGGAGCTGGCTCTTCGAGATAGCTCCCCAGCAAGCCCACCTCCTGCACATGAAATAGGTGATGTTGCGCCGGCAGCGGTGCGGACCGCGGGCGCGCATAGTGCGTGCGAAAAAAACGCGGTGGATCCGTACGAGGCTCATGGAGATCACGTATGTCGCGCACGGTGGCATCAAACCAGAATCGTACCCAGCTACCGCCCTCACGATATCCACGCTCGCCGCGCATGAAGCCTGCGTAGGCGAGCAGCACATATGGCACGCACTCTTCTCGCAACCCGGGGTAGGCCCAAAGATTGCGACACGTCGCCACGTCAATCAACGAGATAAAGCGCTGTATCGTCAGGGAAGGGACATAGTGTACGTGACGCATCAAGCCAAGGTGCCATTGCCACTTGCGCAAGAAGCGAGCGCGATGCCATGCAGCCAGCGCTCCATTGGGTTCCGCAGTCACGGTGATCTCCTCGGGCGAGTCGCCATTTCGCACCAGCGGACAACGAGATCGCTTGTGCGTGTCGTGGCTGAAACGCGGCTTGATGCGCAGGCTGCATGCGGCGATCAGTAGGAGCGGCTGATGACAGATCGGACAACGCGCCTGCGGCAGACGACTTGGTGTCAAGCTACTACCAAATTCATCGAGATACGCCTGCAGCGTGATCATGCGCGCTTCTCTTGGATGCAATACCAGATTCATCGAACGGACCTCAAGTCCAGAGTGTCCGCAGTGCTCCCCTGGTGCCTGGCCCGAGTCATGCCCGTTTTGATGAAGATACACAGTCACTCGCCCTTGTTCCGAAGCACCCTGTCGTCGCTGGCTCATTCCGGCCGCGTTAACGCTAAGCTACAAACAGCGATTTGCGTACCCATGACGAAATCTGCGAAGATCACGGCCATCAGACGAATATCGCAATCGCCGTGGCGCTTTGGCTTTTTCTGATCGGTTTCCGTAAAAAAATAGACAAGAAGACCCGCATCGCTACCGTAGCAATCCCCATAAGCGACGCCCGATCAGAAGTCTGCTCTTCATATCCGCGACGCACCTTTTTTCGTTCGCTAAATGACGAAAATGCATGAGCCAGCTTCGTCGTCTCTTCACCATTTCATCCCGCCTTCTTCATTTCGCCATCCAATAATTTCATTGCGGACGGCAACCACTCCAGCACCTTCTAAACGACGTCCGCGGCAAGTGAAGTCATGCATCAATCCTTAAATGCTTTCCACCCAATCAACGGGAGTTGCACTGTGAAACTGAAGCACGCACTGATCAACGCGGCCTGCCTGGCCGTCGCTTTCTCGGCCTCGTCGGCCATGGCCCAAAACGTGGTCGGCGGCGGCGCATCGCTGCCCGAGTTCCTGTACAAAGCGGAAATCGGCGCCTTTGCTCCGGACTATCTGTACGCCTCCACCGGCAGCGGTGCCGGCAAGACGGCCCTGCTGACCAACGTGGCAACTGCCTTCAACAACACCTACACGCCTCCGCGCACCGACGCGGTGGTTCATTTCGCCGGCAGCGATTCCGTGCTGTCGTCGACGGACATCAGCGGCTACACCCGCGCTGCAACTGACGGCAATCTGGTGCAGATGCCTTCCGTCGGCACTGCGGTAGGCATTCCGTTCAAGGTCGGTACGCTGAGCGCCCTTACCCTTTCCGCCAACCAACTGTGCGGCATCTTCTCCGGCAAGTGGAAGACCTGGGACAAGGTCAACGTCAGCTATCCCGCCAGCGACATCAATGTCGTCTACCGTAGCGACAGCAGCGGCACTACCGAGATCTTCACCCGCCACCTGAACGCGGTCTGCAGCACGGCATCAGGCAATTCCCTGATCAACTTTCCGGTCACCACGCGCTTCTCCGACGTTGTGGCGCTGATCAATGCCGCGCCCAACGACCCGCTCAACCCGAAGAACGTGAGCACGAACTTTGTAGCTGCATCGCTGAGCGCTGGTGTCCGTGATGCGATCGATGCTCGCACCAATGTCATCGGTTACCTCAGCCCGGATTACATCAACACGACGCTGGCACCGACCTCGACCGCGGCCACGAAGAATCTGACTGCTGCATCGCTGCGCAACAAGAACAACTCCACGGCCTACACGCCCTCTTCCGCCAACACCACGTTGGCTCTGACCAACCTGACGCTGGGCAGCAATCTCGCTGACCCGACAAGCTGGGCGCCGACGGTCGCCGATCCCGCCAGTGGCTACCCGATTTCGGGCGTGACCTTCCTCGACCACGTGACGTGCTACAGCAACAGCAGCGTGCTGAGCAAGATCCTGGGCTTCCTGGACCGTCACTACACCTATAGCGGTGTCAACGACAACACGTCGCGAATCGAAGGCAACGGCTTCGCCAAGCTGCCGGCCACGATCGTCACTGCGATCCGCAACAACCTGCTGACCAATAGCAGCGGCAATAACCTGAACCTCGGCAACGCTACCGCGTGCTCGGGCAAGGCCGGCCGCTGAGACGCGCCGATTGATGCAGTAGCTGCCGGCGCAATGCCGGCAGATCTCTGACAAACCCCACACCGTTCGAGTGTGGGGTTTCTTTTTTGGCGACGCCGGTCGTCATAGCCCCCTTTCTTTTAGACTCGCTGCAGAGGCAACTCAACAATCGGATTTGGAAAGCGAACATATGGAACAGCAGACAAAGATGATGGCGAGCAAAGAATGCGTCCATTCAACACCCGACATGCACGGATTGTGCGGCGCTGGATGACCGTGCTGTCGAAGGCAGCGCGGCGGGGGCGAATTCGGAAGATCGATTTTGGTTACGTATCGATGCGCTGTAGTGTCCGCTGCAACTCAATTGTCGAGCTGGCGCATGCAAACCGAGAGCGCTTTGGCAGTTGGACATGGCACCACAGCCCCTCAAACCCAGCCGCGGCTGACCTTCATCTCGTGGCTACTCTACCGGAGAGATCGCGACGCCGGCGGCGCCCCACTTGATCCGCCATCGCGGCGACGCACAGCGGGACGCGTTCGCACCCACCGTCACCGTCCGACCAGTACCCTCGGCGCACAGGTCCAGGGCCCGCCTCAGCATCTTGTCGACGCTGCGCATTGACAGGCGATGAAACGCCGCCACCTCCTGGCGAGTCTGCTCTTCGACGCGCAGCGCGACCAGGACCGCTTGATGGCGATATGGCAGGCGACCGAGAGCATCGACCACCGCCACAAGCTCGGACCGGGCCTCGACAATGGTTGCCGGACCTGGCGCGGCGTCGACGATGTACTCCAGTTCGGCGCCGGCGTCACCAGTATATTGCCACGACCGGTTGGCGCGCAGGCGGTCCACCGCCTGGTTGCAGGCCATGCGGTACACGTAGGCTTCGGGACTCTGGATCTGCGCGCAAACCCTCCGTTTTCCCAATTGCAGCCAGGCATCGTGCAGGGACTCGCTAGCCAGGTCGGGACAACGCAGATGACGCAATAGCCGGCTGTGCAGCCGGTCGTAGTTCGCCACTAGGAACTCGCGCAGCATCACGCTGTGATCGCCCTCGACGAAGGTGACGCGGGCTGCGTCGGCAACCGCGTCGCCCCCCTCCACGCAGGATTCGTTATTCAGGTCCATGACGGATCTGCCTCCATCTACCATATCGACAAAACCTGCCGCATGACCGGCACTTAATGCGGACGTTGCCGCCCCGATGGCATCCCTACGACAGGCAAGCGGTTGCAATAGCAAGCCAGCAAGCCATGCCCGAGTCAAGGGCGAAGCGATCCCCGGCCCTGCCTCGCGAGCGCGGCGACAGGCCGGGAAAGCCACGTCCTATACCCGCCCTAGCGGTCTTGCTGCAACTGGCGGCGCTGCTCCGCGGTCAAGCGCGCTACTTGCCTGACATCGAAGTCCCCGCCAACGCCCACGAACTGCACTGGACTCGTTGCGTCGTAGGGGATGTGGAGCTGCCCGGAACGCGGCGGCACATTGCTCTGCTCGCCTTCAGTGGGCGGCGATTGCTCGCTGCCAAAGCCCAGTACCCGCACCGTGAAGATGGATGGCAGATTCTGACGGGCCGCTGCACGATCGCGCTGCGTTGCGTCCTGCGCCGCCGTCGCCGCCTGCGCCGCGGCCGAGCTCGCATTGGTCAGCGCACCGACGTTCACCGCCGCGATCGTCGGCAGGCCCGTCGCCTTGCCCTGCCCCACGATATTGGCCGCGTTGACGATCTGCAGCGCCGCCAGGTTGATGTTGCCCGAGAACCGGATGCCCGCCTCGCCTGCATCGATGGTGCCCAGCGGGGCGTACAGGTCCACATCGCCGGCCGGCACGTCGGCAATCGGCGCCAGCGTGGCGATACCGGCGCCCGACGATGGCGTCTGCGAAGACAGCTTCACGTTGCCGTAGTCGTCGTACACCCGCTTGGGCGGCGTGTAGACCACCGTCGTCTTGGAGCCCCGCCCCGCATTGATGTCGCCTTCGGCCGACCATGCCAGGATGCTGCCGCCGAAGGTGGTCATGATGCGCGACAGGCCCAGCAACACGCTGCCCTTGGAGTACAGATCGATGTCGCCTGCGCCTTGCGTGACGATGCCAGAGGATGCCGGGGGTACCGTGCCCTGTACGCCCGCGACGATCTGGCCTGCCGGCGCCAGCATCTGGATGTCGCCGCCGAACAGCGTGCGGATGCCTGAGCCGCCGAACATCGTGATATCCCCCGTGCGCGCGATCTTGCCGCCCTGGGCATCGCGCTCGGGGAACAGCGCCGCGATGGCGTTGCGCCCGCGCAAGTAGCTGCCATAGCGCCGGCTGTCGGGATCGTTGTACTCGCGCCCGCCGGCCTTCAGTTCGGCGTAGTAGACCTCACGCAGGAACACGCTTTGCTGCTCGGGTGCGAGTGCATTGAAATAAGCCAGGGCCTCGGCACCAGTGCCAGCATAACCGTATCGCTCCCTGAGCCATGCAGCCAATTCGCCTTCGTAGGTCCTGGCGACCTTGCCCGAGCCGTCCAACGGCGTGGCGGCTGGCAACCGATTGGCGGGGTCGAGGTAGCGTTTGAGCGCCGCATAGTCCGGACCATTGGACCCGACACCGGCCATGGCCACGATGGATGCGCCGGGACGGCTGTCCCCGCTGGCGAGCGGACCGATGCTGGCGATCGAGCCCTTGTCGCCCTGGTAGAAATTGCGGCCTGCCGAGATCTCCAGTGTGCCTGGGCCCGCCACCTGGAAGTTGGCTTGAAGGATGTCGCGTCCTGCCCGTACCAATGACACATCGGTGGCATCGGGGTGGTAGATGAGGTTGCCCGAAGATGCCGCACCATAGTTGCCGTTAGCATAGAAGGGCTTGCCGTCAGTGTAGTGGTCAGGTTGTGCGCCGGCACCCACGATGTCGCGCCCTGCCATGATCCAGACCGGCTTGGCCGCGACATTCCACTGATTGACCGGCTTGTTCGAAACCTGTTTTCCGCTGTTGGTGAAATCCAGCACCTCGCCGGTTCTTAACCCAATGATGTCACCATCGACCGCATAGAAGCGCTGCGGCTCATAGTCACCGGCGTGAAGAATGCCCGTCACCGTATTGGGACCGAAGGCGTAGAGCGGCAAGCCATAGTCAAGGCCGCCGCCATCCACGCTGATGTTCGTGAACAGCGCGCCGCCAACCCCGGTCGGACCCATAAAGGCCGCCTTGAACGGCGTCGGCAGCACGCCCATGCCGGCACCCGACATGTTGATCGGCATGCCCAGTGTCTGGATCGAATTGCGCGCGAGAATTTCCAGTTGCCCGCGCGGCGACGGCGCCAGCGCCAGCGAGGTCACATAGCCGTTTTCGTAGAATTTGGCACCGTAGTAGATACTGCCTTCGGCCGCCGCGGCGCGCAGGATCGATGGATAGTCCCCCCCTTGGCGGTTGTCGTTGATATTCACACCGACAGTGGTGGGCGTGAGGTTGCCGCCGGCGGCAAACAGATCGACCGCCGTGCGATCGGTCCACAGCGTGAACCAGCTGTAGCCGCCGCCCTTGTAAGGTATCGTCACGCCGTTGGACGTGATGCTGTAGGGCGTGGTGTTCTGCTGTGCCGTGCGGCCGGGATCCTCGGCGCTCGACAGCACCAGATCGCCGCGCGAGGTGAAGGACACGGCAGTGTCGCCCGCCAGCACCAGTGGTCCGCCGTTCGAGCGGCCGCCATTGGCCACATTGGGATCGGGCGCGCGTGGATCGGCCGTGTACGAGGGTGCGCTCATGCCATAGCCGAGATCGATGCGCCCGATGGAACCGGCGCTCACTTCGATGGCGCCGCGCACATTGGTCAGCACGCCATTAAGGTTAGCTGCCAGCGTGTTACCGCGTACCAACGTTGATACGCCGTACTTGCTAGGATTGACGTTGGGATCGAGCGGGTTGAGCGCACCGCCGATCCGGATGCTCACGTCCCCGCCGCCGCTCTGAATCAATCGGCCATCGGCGGTAACGCGGCCCGTGCCGCCTGCGGCGACCGTCAAGCCCTGGCTGACCGGTTTGATGTCATCACCCATGCCGTCGATCACGCCGGCATCGCCCCCGGTCCGGATGGCGACATTGCCGCCACCCAGGGCGCCGAAGCCAGTGAAGCCGACCAACCGAGGCTCGCCGCCGGCATAGGAAGGCAGCGGCACGCCGCTGCCATTCAGCGGTAGCACGTAGGTGCCAAAGTTCACCCACCAGGCGGTGGGCAGGCCGGATATCTCGGCACCCTGCCGCCATAGCCAGTTGCCTGTGGCATTGGAAGGCAGAAGGCTATCGGCGTTTGAAGAATTGAACACCGTCAAGCCCGTGAGCTTGCCCTGGGCCGTCAACAGCAGATTGCCCCCGTTTTCCGGGTACCACGCCTGATAAAGGCTGGACGATCCAGCGACAAGGCTTTCGTAGCCACTGCCATCGGGGCCCAGCACGCTGGCGCCGCTGCCGTCTGGCTGCCGCCCGCGCGGCTGGTTGTACGGATTGGAGCCGTCGGCCGCGAGCACCGGCACCGACTGGGTACCCGCCGTATAAACGCCGAACAGCGACTTCATCGAGACATCGCCTCCGGCCAGCAGATCGAGATCGCCAGTACCGGTGCGCACCACACTGATGGCCTTCGCAGTCTTCGTCGGCCCGCTGAAATGCTCATCGTCGAGCACCAGATTGCCCGTCCTCGTTGCCTGCAGCGCACGCGTATCCACCGACGTGACATCGGCGCCGCTCGCTAGGCGCATCGACCACGATTGAGATCCGGCCGGCAGCATTGGCGATACCGCCCAGAGCCGGCCAGGCTCAGGGCGCGGGCCCGACGATGAGATAGTGATCGGACTTGGCGATCCGGCTCCGATGGAGATATAGCTCGTGACGGTGCCGCGCGGTACCGTCATGCCGGGATCGTAATAGTCGTTCTCGGTGATGTCGACGATGACACCGCCGTCGGGCACGACATAATCGATTTCAATCGTCTTGGCTTCCCTGGTCAAGAGAGGCGACGGCAGCGTTTCACCTGGACGGACACGCAGCGAAACGACCCAACCGTAATCATCTGCGGTTTCCGGCGGCGGCGCAAAGCCATCATTGATACTGCCCTTGATGGTGAGGTCACCGCCGGCGCGCAGCGTCAGGACGCCCGGCTCGCCCGAGCCGCGCGTGAACGGATCCGCACCCGGACCATAGCGGTAGCCCGAGAAATCAAGATCGCCATCGACCACCAGGCTGCCATTGGCCATGGCGCTGGCGATCTCCACACCGGGACGCAGATGGTAAGCCGCGCCGTAGGCCCTGAGTCCGGCCAAGCGCCCTTGCAGACCGGCATTGCTCCAGGCGGCGCCGATGAAAGCCCTGCTGTCCGCATCGATGCCGTCCAAGTAGGCCTGCGTAATCACCTGGACCGGACGGCCGTCAGCCGAAGGCGTCCCTGGCGGCGCGTCGATGTAGCGCCGGAAGCCGTTCACCGCGACGCTCTTCGCACCGTCGATGAAGACAGGTCCGGCCGCGTCGACAGCGATGTCGCCATCACTCCCATCAAGGCGCGGTGCATTCAGACTGACCGTACCGCGCGCGACGCCATCCGCCGCACGCACATCGATCGTCGCGCCGGAGGCGATTCGCAGCCAGCCTGGCAAGCCGGTGACAGGGTTCTTGCCGGCCGTAAGATCGACGATCGCCCGGTTGGGCGCATCGATCGGCTGGCCGTAGCTGTCCACGCGCAACTGAGTGCCATGCGCATCGAGCACGGCGTTGGACGTCAGGGTCAGGCCGTCGCGCGCAGCCAGCCGGATCGTGCCCACCTGCGGTCCGCTCGCATCGACCCGGCCGTTGACCGTCAGGCTACCGCCATCGACCGACACATTGATGCTGTTGGCCTTGATCTCATCGCCGACGACGAGGTTGAGCCCCTCCCTCTTCAGCTGGAAGCTGCGGCCACCGAGCACACCGTTACCGTTGAGGCGCTGGTTGAGCCCCGCGAAATCGCCAATAGCCTGGGCCCGCACGTCGATCGTCGCACCCGGATACGGCACCAGCGTGCCGCCGGCGTCATGGGTGCCGCTGGCGGCGCCGAGGATGGCGCCGGCCAGCGTCACATCCCCCGCGGCCGCATCGGTTGCAGCCGCGGACAGCGAGCCGCCACGATTGTTCTTCGCCGAGAGGTCGATCACCGATCCGGATGCCTGGGCGATATTGCCATGCGCGCTGGAGAGGATCAGGTCGCCGCCCCAGCTGTACTTGCGGACGTCGAAGAAGCTGACCTCGCGTCCCGCCAGATCGATGTGCGCGGTGTCCCCCAACCGGATATCGCCGTCGGCCTCGACGGTAAGCTTGCCGCTGGGCAGCGACACCACGCTGTCGAGCGTCACCGTCCGCCCCTTGAGGCCGATCTCCGCACCCAGCACGCCAGTACTCGCCGCGGCAGTACCCGCGGGCGCAGACACCGTCAGGGCACCGCCCGCCGTGTAGCGGTTGATCGACGCGGCAGCGCCGGTCAGCAGCGGCGTGACCAGATTGAGGTTGCCTCCCGCGTAGGAGGCCGCATCGGTGCCGCTCTGGTACACCGCCAGGGTGTTGCGATTGTTGGCGGTAATGCGCTGGCGGGCATTCAGGTTGACCGTAGCGAAGCCCAGCGCCAGCCGGTCCAGCGTGAGCTGCGTATCGGGCTGCGTGAACCTGGGATAGCCAAAGACAATTTCGTCGGCCACGAGGTCTAGCGTGCCGGCACCGGTACTAGGACCGCCGGCTACCACCTTGGGCGGCGGCAGGCTGCCGGGTTGAGACATGGAGTCCCGCGCCTTGCCATCGCTGACGCCGTTCCAGAACAGCGTTCCCGTAGTCAGCGTCGCCTTGTCGCCGACGGCACCCAGGCCATAGATGGCCGGCGTGCTAAGCACCAGTTCGGCAAGGCTCGACCTGCCGGTAGCCGGATCGATGGTGTTGAAGGAGGCGGGTCCGAGAAAGTTGACCGAACCGCCCGCCGACAGAATCAGGGTTTCGAGTTTTGGGATGCCGATCCCCGCATTGCCTCTGAGCAGGCCGTCGAACACCTGCTGGTTGAGGGTCAGGCCGTCGGGCAGCACGTGGGCGGCGGCGGCGGCATCGATTGCTGCCTGCTGTCCGATATTGATGCTGGGGGCCGCCACAGACAAATACCTGGCGCCGTAGCGCGCCTCCGGATCGAGCACCAGCTTGCCGGCCGCACTGACCACAAAGCCCAACGTGCCTTCCGTATACAACTCGGCCTTGCCCACCGTGATGCTAGACGAGGTATCGCTGGCTTGCGACACCAGGTCGACAAAGCCATTCGACAAGATCAGGGCGCCGGTCGCGCGATTGGCAAAATAGCGGTAGCCATCCGCCGTAGGAAAAGGAGTCGCACTCCCTCGTCCAAGGGTACTGATCCGCGCGCCGTCTTCCACGGTCACGCCATCAACGCCCGCAGCCAAGAATATCTCGGGGGCCTCAAGCACAACGCCATTGCGAACGACGATGCCTTTGGCGCCGCCGAACAACGTAATCGTATTTTGAAATTGGACGACGTTGCCAATCATCATGCGATCCGCACCGACGGCGTTGAGGTCGTCTGCCGATAACGAAATGCGATCCGCGGCAGAAGGGGCTCCCGAAGACTTGATTTCAATACTTCCGCTTCCAGTCGTCGCAACGCTTAGCATGCCACCGTAGCCACCCCGGCCCGGAGTATACAGGGCATGGCCCTTGAAACTGAGTGCTGGCCCGGCACCCGGCTGCTCGGCATATGACAGGATCAACGACTTGGCATCCACCGGCAGTATCGGGCGCAATGCTCCCGATCGAGCCGCATCGGCGATCAGGAAGTTGGCATAGCTGGTCTCGTTGTATTGCGAATGGGCTCGCACCGTCTGGCCGGGCGTCACCATCAGCTGCGTCGGCTGCGCATCACGGTAACTGGTATTGGCGATGCCCTGATAGCCCGACACAAGCCAGGAACCGTTGCCGGCGGACATGGTGGCAACGCCCGCTGTCGACAACACCGCTTGCCCGCCGACCTCCACGCGATAAGCGCCGGGTAGCAGCGCATAGCGCGCCGGCATCAGCGTATAGGTGCCCGCCGGCAAGCCTGGTACGCCAGCGGGCACGGTGATCTGCCGCCCGACGCCGGGCGCGGCGCCCGCAGAGGCGTCGATCGGGGCGACGCCCGGCTGTGCCCCCGGCACGATGGCATAGACCTTGTTTCCGGCCGCACTGAACCCATAGCCCGGCCCGGCATTGGCCAGCGGCGTAGTCAGCACGTCGACCGAGCCGCCGCGTCCACTGACGAATCCCGAACCCAGCAATTCGCCACCGCCGGACAGGTCGATCGTAGCGCCTTGCCGCACGTCGAACGCCTTGCCTGCCAGTGTGACGCCGGCGTTGAAATTCAGCGATCCGCTCAGCGCATTGCCGCTGTGCGAATAGGTGATGCCGTCCACGGTACCGCCATAGGGCAGCACCAGACCGTTGGCGCTGACCGAGGTGATACTGCCGGGCAGCAGGTCGATCTTCTCGGTAACCGGCGGTTTGAGCGTACCGCTGCTTGACGTCGTGCCGAGCGTGATCGAACCCAGCGGGGCACGCAGCACGCCACCCTGCTCGATTTCCTTCGCGTAAATAGTAAGGCCGCCGAATACCGACCCGGGTAGGGCCGGCAGCGCGTCACCGGTACGGCCAATACGCACAGCATCCCGGGCCATGATGATCGAGCCCGGAGAGGAGATCGTGCCATTGGCGCTGCTGATCGGATAGATCTGCGCGGCGTTGAGATCCAGCGTGCGGCTGCCGACGAGATTGCCGATCACCCGGATATCGCCCCGGCTGTTCAATGTTGCGCCGTCAAAGCCGGCGTAGTCGAAGGTGCGCGAGCCGCCCAGCAATGGCACGGAGCCCATGGCACCGCCGAGCTGCAGCGCATGGATGTCGATCAGGTCGGCATCGACCAGCAGCTTTGCGCTGCCCACCCGAGTGGAGGGCGTGATGGCGGGCAGATTGCCCTGCGCCTTCGGATAGACCGAGCTCCCGGTGATCGGTTTGCCCGGCGCTTCCCGAAATGCGACGTGCGGCGCGGCAAGCCGAACGGACACCGCGGAGCCGTCCGTGACCAGCGCCGAGTGGTAGAGCTCGATATTGCGGCCAAGCGCCAGATCGACATTGCCATCGAAGCGCACGATGTCGGCATAGGCCGAGAGACTGTCGAAGCCGCCGGACTTGATCTGTTCCGCGCTGATACGCGCGGTGCCAATCTGCAGCGGATGGTCGGAGCCGCTGGCGACGTGGTCCTGCCCGATGACCAGTTCGCGCACGAAGCGCACATCGTCGGGTATCAGCGGAACGGTATCGCTGGACTTATAACGCGCCGTTTCCAGCGTCAGAATCAGCGTGCCGCCCCGGGCGCCTGCGCCGCCGACAGCCGCCTTCATCGTGCCGTCGAGGTATAGGCCATTGAACGAATTGAGCGCGATGGTACCACCGTTGCTGGCCAGCGCGAGCGGGTGGGACTGACTTCCCGGGGTCGATCCGATGGGCAGATCGATCATGGCGCTCGTGCCGCTGGCGTCGAGCACCGCGCCCGGCCGGATCACAATGAAGGCCTCGGCCGCCTGGGCGATGCCGCCCCCATTCTCGCGCCTAGTCGGCGCGCCAATGGTGATGCTGCCGCCATCGGGCGCGATGCCGTAACGCAAGCCCTCGCGGTCCGTTGCCGTCACGGCGCGCGCGGCCACATCCAGCACCGCATGATCACCGATAAGGATCGAGCGCTGTCCCGGCGTCGAACCGGCCGGAGCACTTTCCCCCGCGGCCGTATTTGCCTGGATGACATCGATCGCGCCGCCACCCGCTTGCAGCCTGCCGTCGATCGTGATCTGACCCGGGCTTTCGACCACGATGCGACGGCCGGGGTCAACGGTGATCGACGCACCCGTGCCGATGTTGACGCTGCCTACGCCACCGACCATGGCGGCATTCGACTTGAGCGCAACATCGGCGCCCGCGCGCTGAGTCAGTTTGCCGGCAACGGGGTCTTCCTGATACTGCGGCGGCGTCCAGAGTTCGAAAACGGCGGACGGATCAGCCCCCGTAGCCACACCGGATGCCGCCGCCGACAGTCGATAGACTGGCATCGCTGCATCGATCTTCGTGCCTGCCGTGACGGCAAGGCTTTGATGACCGTCGATTGAGTAGCTGGAAAAGCCTTTCTGAAAGAGAGATGTGTCCAGATACTGAACAGGCTGGACCTTGACCGCCTGCGGCAGTCTCGTCCCCGCCGCGAGTTGCGTTCCAGCGGCAAACGTGGCGTCTTTCGGCGCGATTTTTCCGGCAGCTATCACCACCTGAACAGGCTGAATGGGTATGCCATTCGGAAATATGCTGGCAGGAACAACATAGCTGGCCGGAAACTCACTTGGAGAATAGATCGCGGTGATGACCGAGCCGGCGCCAAATGACGGCTGCGACCAGGGATATACCGGCGTATAGACCCCGTCGACCATCAAACCATAGAAGTTACTGGTCGCGGGCGGTGGAGTCCAGTCCTGTGCCAGCACAACCGGATGGCTTTCGGAGAAATTGGGAGCTCCGCCAACAGCCTCGCCCGGCAGCGAAACGGTCTTGGCGTATTGATAAGTGATCGGCAGGACATCGCCAGCCTTGACGGTGAACGCCTCGGTAGTGACGAGATTAACCACGGCCGCCTCGCCCACCCCGAGCGTGCCGTTGGTCTCAAGCACCGTGCCGCCAATGGCGATGGCTGGCCCGGCGCCGATGGTGAGCGTGCCGCCGCCATTGACGCCATAGCCTCTGATGTCCCCACTCAGCGTCAGCGTGCCCGCCCCGTTGCCCCCGTCATCGGCACTCAGTTTCACATCGCCGCCCTTGCCGCCCTTGATCTTGCCGTTGGCCAGAATCGCCGCACCCGACGACACATCGATCAGGCTGCCCGCGCTGAGCGTTACGTCCTGCGTCGAGCCAAGCGTAACGCTGCCGCCGTCCAGGTAAGCCAGGCGGGACAGATCAGCCGGGCCTTGCTGCGCATTGGTCCACAGTCCCCGCGCATCGATGGTTCTTCCGGCAGCCAGCGTCACGCCCGCGTGGCCGTCCGGCGTCAGCAGTACTTCGGGGCTACTGGCCTGGAAGAGGTTGCCGACGGCCACCTGGCCGCCACGCGCGGTGATATCCGCATTGATGCTGGTGACGGGAGAGGTGATTGAGAGCCGTCCGCCATTGGCGAGGACGAGCGGGGCATCTACCGCGACCTGGCCGCGGGTTGCGAGGTCCAGCCCGCCGAGCTGTTGCCCGTTGAGACGAGCTGCGTCCAGCCACACCGTACTCAATCGTGTCGCTTCCAGCGCATCGGTCACCGCCATATTCGACGTGATGCTGTCGATATTGCCAATCTTCACATCGCTGCTGAATGCATTGGTGCGCCCCAACGCGCCATACTGCCCCAGCGCCAGGCTGCCCGCGCGGGCCACCGCGCTCTGGCTCTGCTTGTAAGCATCCGTCACGCCGGCCGAGGCGGCACGCGTCTGCTGCGCGCCATTGAAGACGGTGGCGACGATGTCGCCTTCGAGCACCGCCGTCGGCGCGCTAACGATCAGCTGGCCCGCATCCCGGCCCACCGTATAGCCGTTCTCCAGCAGCCGCTGCGGCGGCGATCAGCGGTGTGTAGTAATACTCCGTCGTATTCTTGCCCCAGCGCGCATGCTCGCTCTCGAAACCCTTGTACACGCCGGTGAACACGATGTCCGCCGGCGCACTGTTGACGTTGTACAGCCGCCCGTCGCTGCCTTTGAGCCAGGTCTGGTTCAGGTACCCGGTCTGCACGTTCAGGCTTCCGCCAGACAGGTTCACGCTGGAGCCGGCCTGGGTGACGACCTCCTTGCCGCCCAACACGATGGTGCCGCCTTGCGCGGCCCACTCCCCGATGCCGTGGCCCTGGTTGTTCAGATACCCCCCGACTTCCAGCAGGCCGCCCGCCGTGTACCAACGCTCGCCCGCGTATCCCCCGGTGCCGGCAGGCACGTAGGTCAACCTGCGACGGTCGATCCAGACGTTCGCGTTGAGCAGGTTGCCGCTGTCGCGGTTACCCGGCGCATCGCGCTGCTCGTTGCCCTGCACGTTGATCTTGACGTTGTTCGCTTCCATCGCCAGGCTCACACCCACCGCGCCGGAGACATCGAGCTGGGCCCTGTCCGCCACGAAGCTGCGCCTGGCCGCGCTGACCGCGATCTGGCCACCGGTGGCGAGCGTCAGCGAATTACCGTCGAGGAGTACGTCGCCGCCTGAAACGATCTCGATGCGCGACTGGTCGCGCCGATCGGGCAGGCGCGCGAGATTATCGAAGGCGCCGGCGGCCATCTGGGCACGTATCTTGTCCTGATCCGCCGAATCCTTGATCAGCGCATCGCGCTGGCTGTCCAAGGCACGGGCCATGCCGTCGTCCTCGATCAGGATCGCGGTGGTGGCACCCTGGCCCAGCGTGACCTTGCCCTGCTTATCGCTGGCCGAGTTCAGCAGGTGGATCGTGCCGCGCGCGTTCACGGTGGTGCTGGCCACGGCCACGCCGTCTTGCCGCACCTCGCGCCCGGCCAGCGTGATGTCGCCTTCGCGGGCCAGGATCAAGCCGGTGTTGCCCACCTTGCCGGCCGTGCTATCGGCGGCGAACTGCGGTGCGATTTCATTGCCGCGCGTGGTCGAGGCGGTGTTGCCCTCGGTCCCCGCGCCCTTGCGGATGATGAAGCTGTCGCCGGCGGCCAACTGGGTCTGGCCCCGGTGTGTGGTGATCGCGCCGGCGTTGTTCACTTCGCTGCCCAGCAGCATAACGTAGCCACCGCCATCGGTGACGCGCGACGGCTCACGCGCCGAAATCCGCGCCCCCGCCTGCACCTGCACCTTGCCCAGCGCGTCGGTAAAGCTCGGCGTGGTTGCGTTGGGTCCATAGATGCCGTTCTTCTGGAACTGGTCGTTGCTGATATTGGCTGCGGCGGCCACCAGGTTGCGGGTGTCGACCTGGCTGCTGCCGTTGAAGATGATGCCGTTACGGTTGACGACCATCACCGTGCCGTCGCCCTGGATCTGCCCCTGGATCTGGCTGGGCCGCGCCTGCGGGTCGTTGACCCGGTTGAGCACAGCCCAGTCCTTTTGCTGCGCGAAGGCCACCGTGGTGCTTTTGCCGACGTTGAAGGTCTCCCAGCTCAGGATCGCCTTGTCGGCCGTTTGCTGGATGGCCACCGTGGTCCTGCCATCCGCGACGGTCTGCACCGGGGCCTTGGCGTTGAGCCAACTGGCGGTCAGGCTGTTGCTGTCGACCTTGAGGCCGCCGTCGGCGAGACCATCCGGAACCGAAGCCTCATTGAGGGC
This sequence comes from Cupriavidus sp. GW822-FHT03E04, assembly GCF_058801495.1. Lineage (NCBI taxonomy): Bacteria > Pseudomonadati > Pseudomonadota > Betaproteobacteria > Burkholderiales > Burkholderiaceae > Cupriavidus > Cupriavidus sp. GW822-FHT03E04. The sequence goes on along the minus strand of NZ_JBXANI010000021.1, from coordinate 107,683 downwards.
GGCCAGCCGGGCTGCGGCTTGCGCAGACTGCTGGGCGGCGATGGCCTGCGCCGCCGCGCCGAGGTTGGCGATGGAGCGCTGCAATTGCGCGTTGGCCTGTTCTTGCTGTCCCTGCGGGCCGGTCAACGACGAGGCCAGCGTCCCGTTGGGTAGCCTGCCGGTCTGCGCCGCCGTGCTTTGCGCGGCGCCCTTGGCCGCGAACCAGGCACCGCTGAAAGCCTGCTGCGCATGCACATCGGCGACGAGCCCGCTGGCTACCAGCGCCACGGCGATCGGTGCCATGCGGAACGCCCGTCCCTCTTGCATTCCCGGCGATGGTGCCGTCGTCGCGCCTCTGTGTCCGCCTGTGCTCATGTGAAATTCCTGCCCGAAAGTTTGAGTCGATGCCAATCGCCTGCCCGCCTCGCGTCGGGTAGCTCACGTCCATTGGGGCCATCACATGCCCACCGACTCGCGCCGGCGACAAAACGCCCCCCTGTCTAAGGGACGAACAGCGTCACTCAAAAACCGCAAACTTTTTTCGGATCGGATTTCTTCGGGATCGGTCCCGGCACCCCGCACACAGGCAACGCGCGACACGTTGCCTGGGCACATTGCACAATCAGGCGGAAAGTCTCTGCGTCGTAAAACCGACCTCAGCTCAACACCAGCAGCCCACCCGGCAGGACGCGGGCATTGAGCCCAAACACCTCCTGCAACTGCCACAGCGCCACGTCCAGCGAGGCGATGACGAAACGCCCGCTGACCGGCTTGTTGCGCACGCTGTCGTTCACCAGCAGCACCCGGCCCGGCCGATAGCGATTGATCTCTTCCAGCACGTCGGACAGCCTAGTCTGGTTGAACACGAGCAAGCCATTGCGCCACGCCGACACATCCGCCAGGTTGACATTGCCCACCCCACTGAGCGCCTTAGCGTCATAGATCGTCTGCTGCCCGGCTTTCAGCGTCCGGCTGCCGGTGGGATGCTCCACGCGCACTGACCCTTCGATGCACGTCACGCAAACCCTGCCGTCCAGATTCCTTACCTCGAACTGCCCAGATTCGGCCAGACTGTTCCCGGCACCAGCGGCCACCGCAAAGACGCGCCCCGCACCATTCAGGTCAACGGCAGCCTCGCCATTGATCAGGTCCAGCCCGACCGTTTCCCCACCATTCATCTGACGGCGCACGCTGGTCCGCGTATTGAGCGTGACGCTCACGCTGGCAGCCAGCATGAGCGTACGCTGCTCGCCCGCGCGTGTCTGGTCGTCGGCATCCCATTCCGCCAGCGCTGGCCACAGGCCGAGCGGTGGGTACACCACGGCGACGCCGCCAGCAGCAGCCGCACTCGCGGCCGCACCCAGGAAAGCCCGGCGGCTCCATTGAGGTGCGCCTGGAACGCGTTTGTGCAACACGGCCGCTTCCGGTTTGAGCCGTTGCAGTTCTCGGGCTGGCGCCTCGATCGCGTCCCAGCGGAGCTTGACCGTGCTATAGGCCGCCTGGTGCGCCGGGCTGGCCTGCACCCAGCGACGGAATCTCTGGGCGTCCAAGGCCTTCGCATCGCCCGAGGTCAGCAGGCGCAGCCAGCTCCACGCCTGCGCTTCCAGTTCGGCAAGCGACACAGTGTGGCCTTCCATGTGCGTCGATGTCTTCGTCATGTCATGTCCGACGTCCAGACTTTAGCGGCACCCGTAGCGCAGTCTGCGGGCAGGGTTCCCTATTTCTTCTGTTCTCATAATTGATGACGAATGGCGGTACGTAAAACCCGCATTATTTCTTCCCGACAGTCATGCACGCATCCAGGGATTCGTGAATGCGCTTCAGTTCATATTCCACCGTCCGTAGAGACACACCCAAACGCTGGGCAGCTTCCTTCTGGGTGACGCCCTCTGAATGCACCAGCAACGCCAACGCCCGGCGACGCTCCGGCATGCGATCCAGCAGCCTCATCAGCGCATCCAGGTCGGAGCGAGCCTCGGCGACTTCCGCAGGGTTGGGAGCCGGGTCGGCCATCTCTTCCAACAGCCCGTCAACCTCGTCGCCCGACAACGAACGGCTCTGCCTGCGCTGGACGTCCACCGCTGCGTTGACCGCCATGCGCAGCAGGTAGGCGCCCGGATTCTGGATCGGACCGTAGTTCTCCTTTCCCTTCAGACGCAACCAGGTGTCATGTAGCGCATCGCCGGCCGCGTCGTCATTGCCAAGCAGCCTGGTCAGGCGTGCCTTGAGATTACCGTAGCTCTTGCCCAGATAGTCCAGCAGCATGAGTTGTGAGTCTTCGGACATGGTCAGAACTCGCTAATATCCTGGCCGCATTGCGGCCCGGCTGCCGGATCGGTCGGTCGAATCACCATAGTCAGGGGCTGATGCGCGATTGCCGGCGGCGCAGACCGCTCGATATGCACACGTCGCAAGGTATCCAGCAATGCGGAATCACGGCGAGCGTCGCCGCTAGAGCCAAGCAGGCGCGCCCCCTGGATGCTGCCGTCCGCGTCCAAATGGAAGCGCAACAACGCGCTGTAACTGCCCGGCGCGGTTCGCGTATTGGAACACAAAGCCTGCCAGATGCGCGCCTGCGCCAGTCCAGCGTAGCCCTGCGCGCTGAACAGGGCAGCCATGCCGCCCCGTTGCCCGCCGGCCTTTTCGTCCGCCTTCTTAAGCACGAAGGTCTGGCCCAGGCCCGAATTGCGCTTGTCGGCAACCAGCCCCGTGCCATCCAGCAGAAGGCGCATCGATGCTTCGGCAGAATAGCGGCCCCGCACTGCCGACGACATGCGCCCCTCAACAATATCGCTGGGAAAGAGAGCCGGGTGCCCGGTGACATCGGCATATCGGTTCAGCGCTGCATCGAGGGGCTGCACCGGAATATCGAAATCGAAGAGCTTTGTGCTCTCCCCGGCGACAGGCACCGTAGGCCGTGTACCCGACGACACGGTCGACTGCGCGCGCGCCGATTCCATCGCGGTCAGAGCGCCCAAACCGATCAGGCATCCCGCCAGCGCAAGCACACTGACCGATGCCGGGTTGCCTGTCATCTTCTATTGCGCGATCGCTTGAACTTCAGGTGATTTCTACAGCATAAATCGTCGGAATAAGTTGGAGAATACGCATACGAAGTGACAAGTTCGTGACGTGCGATCAGCCATGCGTGAGTCCCGCGCTCCTGGTACGGCCCTCGCAAGCTCTGGCCCCCACCTGCCCTTTGTCCGACCCAAGACATTGAATAGCGCAGCGCTTGCAGGATTGGCCCCAATCGCACCCGGCGGCCACGTACGGCCTTCCTATGCCGGCTCACGTATGCCTGGCAGGCACACTCCATTGCATAGCCCGGGGCATCGGGTGCCATCACCAAAGCTCCTCAATCGGATCTGCTCGCCCGTTTACGATGGCTGGCGGAATTTGAAGTCCCATTCCGGATCCCTGGGCCGCCACTTCGTACGCCTGAGACTCACGCGCAGCATGAAATACGGCGCGCTCAAGAGGAGGCACGTGATCCTTTGGGACGACCAGCATTGTCAAGTCCATTCCCGCTAGAGCTTGGAGGACATAGGCAAGGTGACCGCCATTTCAGTTCTCACGCTTCGACAGCGCTCCCGCAAACACCCAACATGTTCTGGCGGTGAATCGCTTGGTAGATCTTCCGCGGCGCGAGCCACGTGCACCCAGTCAAATACGGGAGGCCTTGGGTCCTCTCAGTACCATCTTCCAGCGCCCGGGGCCGCGCGCCGCACCTTGTCGGCTCCTCCAATGGAGGAAGGCGCCGACGCGAGAGACATCGTCCGTCGGCCCAAGATAGATACTCGACTGAATAGGGAGGAGGCAAGTCTCGTTCCTTCTCGTGCATCGAAGCGTGGGCGCATCGGATCGCGAATTGGCCACCTGTGCACCGGCTCGCTTCGTCAAGATTGCGGTCGTCCGTAATCCTCCAAATATGGATTCTTATCTGAGATAAGTCACCAGATATGGGTGGTTATGCCTGGTTACTCTGAAAACAAAATAGCCGATTGGATTTGGGAGTTGCGTCAGATTGGCTCTGTCCTTTTCGCAATGACAGCATCGCGATCGACGCGACCCTCGCACCTTCGGCTCGGGCCACATCGGTGCCTTCTGACTGGAACCAAAGGCCAACTACACCTCCGCCACCCGCATGCGAAAGTTGAAACTGCTCGACATGCTGTGCAGCAAGTTGGTGGCCATCAGTGTGCGACACAGCGACCCTGCCGAGAATCTGGAGCGCCATGGAGAATGGTCACAAGACGATCCCCCGCCGATCTTTCATCCCGGAAGACGCAGATGCCCAGCTGCAGGCCCATCGGCAGCCGCACGCCGGCGACAATCTCGCAACGCTCCGCAGCACGGCCATCGTCGGCTTCCTTTTCGGCACTGGCGTCACGGTAGCAGAGGGCCTAGCTGCTGCGCAGGTGACCGACCTGCAGCCCGTGGCCGCGCCGCCCGATCTGCGTGATCCTGCGCATGGCACGCGTGTCACCCGCATACGCATCTGGACTCGTTCGACGTGCCCATCCTTTCGGCATGGCTCGAATGCCGTGTCTCCCGCCCTTCTCCGTGAATCTGGTGTTCTCGCTGACCAGTGGCACGCCGATCACGGAGGCCAGCCTCGGCAGAATCGTGTGCGCAGCGCTTAAGGCTAATGAGTCCGAAGCGGCCTACATGCCTCGCGGATCCTGCGTAGTCCATTCAGCCGGTAGCCGGCTGCATGCGGGACGCTCGAGCAAGGATGTCAGCAAACCGCTGGGCTTGGTGAGTTTAAGGACCTGCGACCGAATCGCTGCCATGATCGAATAGCCGCCAGCGCGTGATCGAACCTGCAGAAGTGTTGGAAATGCGACAGTGGGTCACAGCTTGCAAGGACTTTGCTATCCTTCACGCTGCGCCAATGCCGTCGGCATGCTGGCGCCTCACTTAACAGACAACGAGCACCCATCCATATGGCAACCAAAGCAAAACCTGTCGCGAAGAGCGCCACGCCTGTGGCCAAGAAGGTAGCACCGGCCAAGAAAACCGCCGCCGCAGCGGCCGCCGCGCCAGTCGCCAAGCCACTGGCGGAGAAATTCAACAAATCCAGCCTGCTTGCCCACCTGGTCGCAAAGACCGAGCTGGATGCCAAGACCGTGAAGACCGTATTGACTCATCTGGAGAACACGGTCCTGAGCGCCGTGCACAAGAAGGGCGCGGGCGAGTTCACCCTCCCCGGCCTGCTCAAGGTCGTGGCCACCCAGGTCCCGGCGACTAAAAAGCGCTTCGGCAAGAACCCGTTCACCGGCGAAGATCAGTGGTTCGCAGCCAAGCCGGCAACCGTCAAGGTAAAGGTTCGCCCGCTGAAGAAGCTCAAGGACGCCGCGCTTTAAGCTACACGTAGCGCCGCCGGATGCCTTGGCATGGTCCCTCGGCGGCGCTGAACGAATCCACGCCGACCCATCGCCGCGAGCCGCTTTCCCGCAACTCCGACTGCCGTATCGCCGCGGAAGCCGCCATCATTGGAGCGTCGCAGTAGCGGCAGGAAGCAAACATGCACGAACTGCGTAACGAGTGCCGTTTCCCATCAGCGGATCTTCCGATCGAGCCTATCTGGACTATTGGCAGAATGCCACCGACATGCTGTGGATCGTCACCGCCACGGCAATGCGCCTGGTCTCGTTCGATAATGTCGCTCGTCCAGACTTGGTTCGGTGCCGTTGCCGCGAAGTTGCGCTCCGGCAGGTTCGGCGCTACCGGCAGATTGTGATTCGAGTTCGTCGTCGCGATGTACTTGCGCTTGTGCTTCGCACGGATGCTATGCTGCGCCATCAGCTTGCGAACACGCTCCGTGCCTACGCGCACACGGCGGCGAGTTCCATCCACACGCGCGGCCAGCCGTATTCGCCGTTGACCTGCGCGTAAATCGCCTTGATGTGTGCAAACAGAGCATCGTTGCTAATACAAGCTCTGGGCGCCTTGTCGCCGCCGCTGCACTGCCGATATCCACTCGGGCTGATTTCCAGCGCTTCACACAGGACTGCGACTGGCCAGTGGTGTCGGTTCCGGTCAATGACCGCGCACTTCAAATCGACTCCTTCGCCAAGTCGCTTTTTTAAAATATCGCGCTCCATCTTCAAGCGAGCCACCTCCACACTCAACCTCGCCAGTTCCATCTGTTCTGGACAGACCGGCTTCGACCCAGCCCCGACCAGTTTGCCTTCCCGGTCCGCTTTGACCCAGTTGTGAAGGGTCCGCTGTACCACACAGCGTCGCCGACACCGTCGCTTGGCTTTGACCCCTCTTCACCAATCGCACCGCTTCCAGTTTGAATTCGAGCGTGTACTGCGCCCGATTTTTTAACCGTCATCGCTTCTCCCCTTGTTCGAGTTTACACACTCAGCAAGGGATTCGTTTCACGGGGGCAAGCGCAGGTTGACTCCGGAAAGACCTAGCCCAGTACACACTTCAAAGCACTCCCTTCTACGCATCACATCTGAGTTACGAGCACTTCGCGGTCGGGCCGACAGGAAGCAGCGGCGTGGAGCTCACGGAAGCCAATTGCACTTCGCCTGCGCAATGCTTCGATGCTCAGAGATTGAGACCCGACGCCACAAGTGGCCGCTATGATGTTTGGCCGCTCGCCCCCGCTATCTCACTCTCTGCCTCTGTGGCACCGACAAATAACACAGCAACAAGCGCCAGAACAAAGAACGCAACGGCATAGTGCGCGGGCGCCAGTTGGCTGCCGGTCTGTTGATGAATGTACATAACGACGAAAATTGAAAAACCTCCAAACACCGTCGCGGCGATATTATAGGCGATCGATAGGCCCGTTGCCCGGACCTTGACCGGAAAAAGCTCCGACAAGTACGTCGGACACGGCGCGTACGCTGCCGCAATCAACACAGCAAACCAGCATTCGACAAACAGCAATGCCGTAACGCTTGGATGTGCAATGACATAACTGTAGGCTGGATAGATAGTGGCCGAGAACGCCAACAGCGAAGTGATGAGAACCGCCCTACGCCCTACCCTGTCGGACATGATGCCAAACACCGGAATCAACGCCATCCGGAGTGCGACAGCCACGAGAAGCACTACGAATGCATCGCCTTCCTTCATTCCAAGCGACTGCTTAGCATAGAGAGGAAGGTATGTCACGATCACGTAGGACATCACATTGATGGCAGCACTTACAGCGGTGCCGGCAATCAGCTGCGGGGAGTACGAACGCCACAACACGCTGAATCCCACCGACTCACGCTTTGCGGCGGAGAATTCAGTTGGCTCGTCCAGATGGCGGCGAATGTAGAGTCCCACAGGCCCTATGAGCAACCCAAGCAGGAACGGAAGTCGCCACGCCCAGTTGTCAATCTCCGTCTGGGTATAGACCTCAAACAGCAGCGCGCCAACGAGCGTGGAGAGCAGCGCGCCGGATGCTTGCGCGAACATTTGCCAGCTTCCATAGAAGCCTTTCCGGTTAGCTGGGGCGAACTCGATAAGGTAAGACGTGGCGCTCCCGAACTCACCGCCTGCCGAAAAGCCTTGCAACAACCTGGCACAGGCGATAAGTACCGTGGCCCAGATTCCAACCTGGGGATACGTTGGCGCAAAGGCAATCATCGCCGTCGAAATGAACATCAGCAGGATAACCAGCGTCATCGCGGGCTTGCGACCCACCTTGTCGGCATAGACGCCTAATACGACGGCCCCCAGGGGCCGCGCAATGAAGCCGATGCCAATGCTCAGGGTACCCAGAAGAAGCGCCGCCTTTGGTTCACTCTCCGGGAAGAATAGGCGACTCAGCGTGGCCGCGAGAAATCCGTAAACGATAAAGTCGTACCACTCAAGGGCATTACCAATAGTCGCCGCCAGAATGAGCTTCCATGGCTTGACCTCCACCTTTGCTCTACCTTCCATACTTCTCATTTCTTCAGCTCATGAATGTTTCGTTAGGGACCAGCTGCCCCGCGCGCGCGTTTCCAGCACGCTGTGAATTGGAATACGTCGATGATATTGACCATCGCGTGGCTTCCCTTCCGGGGCACCGAAATTGCGTTGTGGCGCCACACAAGTTTGTTACGCCGGTCCTCATATTCATACCGCATGAAAGAAATCGCGATTACCTTAGGCAATCGTGCTCGAGCGACGGCTGGCCGACCCCTCACTTTGCATGGAAACTTAACCAGGTGGATGCTTCGCGGACCGGTGTGTACGCCGTCACCTCTGCCCCCGGCTTGACAACGACGTTGTCGAATTGCTAACCGCCATGTTCGTGTCCCGTCGGTTGGAAATTGGAAGTATCCCCTAGTGTTGGTGTGTTGCCACACGCAATTCGAATGCGAATTCCTATCTTGAGACACGTGGCACCCGTGGCGCTCAGCTCCCTCCAGGCGCGATTCACCGACCCGCTTTCGGCGCCTCATCATGTAGCGCAGCACGAACCGCGCGCTTCTCTCGTGTCAAAGATTTCATAGAATTCCGCTACCGACGCAGATTACTTCTTACTATAATTATTTTTCACGTATAGATTGCTTATAACATCGTGACTACGGTCTAATCTATATGCGCACTAAATTAATGCCAAGCAGCATGCTTTGCGAGCGCCATGCACGAGCCGGGTGCATTTTTTGAGTGGCGCGGCTTACCGTCGCTGCAACGACAGATCGATTTGATTGAGGATTGCAATCGCGATTACCATCGACGCATGGTGATGCCTTCTAGCCCAACACACACTAACGCCGCAGTCTGAATCCTCTATTGACTACGGAGTAACGGTGATTATGGCTATAAAGCGCATTTCAAGTATCTCAGCGGTGGCAGCCCTTTGTCTGCTGAGCTTCTCGGTCGCAGCCGAAGAAAAGCTTCCCCCAGTCGTTCGCCTCGTCGTTGGATATCCTCCAGGTGGAAGCGTTGACTACGTTGCACGCTCTATCGCAGAGCCTCTGCAGAAGCTGCTCAAGACAACAGTGATAGTCGAGAACAGACCTGGCGCGGGCGGCCGAATTGGAGCCGCGTACCTCAAGGCAGCGCCAAACGACGGAAGCGTAATTCTTGTCGCGCCCAACGCGTTGACGACACTGCAATCGCTCATTTACGCTGACTCCCTGACCTACAGGGTGAGCGAGGATTTCACACCCGTCTCCCGGCTTATTTCCTACCCGTTCACCATCGCCGTCCCGGGGAGCTCGGCAGTCAAGAGCTTGGCAGACCTCAGGACTTGGATGAAGGACCATCCGAACGAGGCGACCTATGGCAGCTCCGGTGCTGGCGGCTTCGGTCACTTCTCTGGCCTTGTACTCGGCAAGGCGATGGGCATAGCGTGGGTCCATGTCGCATACAAAGGAGGGGCGCCGCTAGTCAATGACCTTGCTGGCGGACACGTTGCCGCAGGCATCGACACCATCGTCGACCAGATTCCTCATCATCGGGGTGGAAAGATTCGCATTCTGGCGACGCTGACAAGCACCCGATATGGGCTGGCCTCCGATATTCCGTCGCTTGGCGAACAAGGCGTTAAGGGCGTCAATCTCGAAGGCTGGACCGGACTGTATGTCTCCTCAAAAGTGCCGTCGAGCATTGTCGACCAAATCGACCGTGCCGCGGGCAAGGTGATGGCTGACCCTGCACTTGTCGAGAAACTTAACTCCCAGATGATTCAGGCCGCGTACCAGTCCAGTTCGGCGTTCCGCAAGACCCAAGCCGACGACCTCGCGCAATGGGCTCCCGTGCTGAGGGCCTCCGGCTTCAAGCCGGAATGAGCTGACCTCACTACCTCAACACCTCCTACTACAAAGACATCAATAGACACGAGCCATGAAGCGAAATATATGTAATGCTGCCCTCATTCTTGCGTCCCAACTCGCCTTGATTCCTGCTGCCGCCTTCGCTCAGTCGAACGTCACGCTCTATGGCATCGTGGACCAGAGCGTCAGGTACACGACGAACGCCAATGCAGCTAACAACGGCAAACTGGAGCTGACCAACGGTGCAATCACGAACAGCCGCTGGGGTCTTCGCGGAACTGAAGACCTAGGGGGCGGCCTGAAGGCCCTGTTTCAGCTCGAAAACGGCTTCGACCCTGACACAGGCACGGCAAACCAAAACGGCAGTCTGTTTGGACGCAAGGCTTTTGTCGGCCTTTCAAGTTCCGTTGGAACGCTTAAGCTGGGTCGGCAGAATACCGAAGGGTTCAACTTCTTCGTTGAGTATGACCCACTGACCATCGGCAACTACAACCTGAATTCCTGGCCGTTTTTCCTCACCCGTATCCGTAGCAACAACGTTGCCAGTTATGACGCGAAGTTTGGCGCGCTAGGGGTGGGCGCGAGCTACGGCTTTGGCGAGACGCCCGGGAGCCTGACTTCCAATCAATATTGGGGCGGTCGTACCACCTATGACTTTGGCTCGGTCGGCGTTGGCGCTCTCTACCAGGAATTCCGGGATTCCAGCGGCAATCGTCAGCAGATGTGGAGCCTCGGCACCAAGTACTCCGTCGGCAGTGCGAAGCTCTTCCTGGGGTACATCGGAGGAAAGGACCGCACAGGAGCGATTGACAACAACTACATGAACGCATCCTCACGCAATATCGTTGTGTCAACGAGTGCCGCTGTCGCCAACCCGCGAGAAGACCGCATTGGGTACGCTGGTGTTACTTACAGGGCCACCCCAGCGTTGGCGCTAACAGGGGCGTTCTACTTCGATAGCATTGGGAACAAGAACGGTATCGCCGACAACAGCGGTAAGCGCTATACGGCTGTCGCACTGTTGGAGTACTCTCTGTCGAAGCGAACCCAGATTTATGGGACCGTTGACTTCAACAAGGTATCTGGTGGCGCTACGACCGAACTTCCCGGAAAAAGCAATCAGCTCGGCATCGCTGGGGGCGTGCGTCATATCTTCTAAATGCCCGCCACAGGCCTCGCCGACACTGCGCTGGACGTAGGCGCTTAGTTAGACTTACGGGTTTCGGCTCGAATGGTGCTGCCCTTGAGACCGCGTACCTCATACACGGAGACGCGGTCTCTTTTCATCTGCGAAGCATCAGCGGCTCCCTGACTACCAGATGGTCCTAGACTTGGCGGCAACAGTTTTCGGCGACCCTCTTTGTGGCCTCTGGCGAGGGCAGCAAGATGAAGCGTTATACGTCGCTGAGTGTCACTGCATAACAAAACGGCCCCACACATGCTAACGCGCGGGGCCAAGGTAGCTACCGGTGCCGTCCTGAAACCTAGTGTGCGCCGTGTAAAGAACGGTATGACAGGCACTCCTCTATGCCGAAACGGCCATTCTCGCGCCCCGCACCAGATTCACCCCAACCGCCGAAGGGGGTCGCCAGATTCTGGGCGGCCCCATTGATGATTACCTGACCAGTCTTCAAGTTCCGCGCAAAGGAAGTCGCTGTCTCTGGGCTACCCGCCCAGACTGCGCCAGACAAGCCGTACTTCGTGCCATTGGCCAGCGCGATTGCCTCTGCCTCAGACTTGTACCGGAGAATCACCAGCACTGGACCGAAGACCTCTTCCTGAGCGATTTCCATATCAGGCTGAACATCCGACAGAATCGTGATGGGGCAAAACCAGCCTCTCTCCTTCCCCTCCGGCCGTCCTGGCCCACCTGTCAACAAGCGCGCCCCTTGCGACAACGCAGCCTCAACCATTGTGGTCACGCGTTCGTGTTGGCGAGCATTTGCAACTGGTCCAAGGCGTGTTGCAGGGTCGAGTGGGTCTCCCAATGGCCACGTGGCAACCAGGCTTGTCAATTTGGCCTCCACTTCGGAAAGCAGCGATTCCGGCACCAACAGGCGCGATTGGCTCACGCATGCCTGACCGGAATTGACGGAACTCATGCGCAATACAACGGGGAGCGCCGTGTCCAAATCCGCATCAGGCAGGACGACGGCGGCGGACTTGCCGCCAAGTTCTAGCGTGGTGCGCTTGAGTTGCTTAGCAGCGGCCGTCATGATTTTCTTGCCGACCGCGGTACTTCCCGTGAAGCTAACCTGTTGGATGGCGGGGTGGGAAACAAGTTGTTCTCCAAGCTCTGGACCGCCCCACACCATGTTGACAACACCCGAGGGGAGCCCCGATTCGTGTACTGCTTCCATGAACAGTTGCGCGGCGCCTGGGGCTAGTTCGCTGGGCTTGAGCACAACGGAACAGCCGGCCGCGATTGCCGGCACCACTTTGGCAACGATTTGGTGGAGAGGGAAATTCCAAGGTGTAATTGCAGCGATGACACCTACAGGGACCCTCTCGACCAAGCCATTACCAATTTTCTCCGTCCACTTCAGCTCGAAGAGGCCCTCCCTGGCAAATTGAATCCCCTTGAGCGCCATTGGTACTTGCATCAACGCGCCCAGCCAGACCGGGCAACCGATTTCCCTAGCGAGACTGTCAGCAATCCTAGTCGCTCGCTGTGCTAGCCCCTCTTCGAGGTTCACCAAGACGCGGTGCCGCTCTTCAATCGAGGAGCAACTCCACGCTCCGAAACCGGCCATCGCACTCGCAATTGCCGCTTCCAAATCCTCGTCGGAGCACGTCTTGACAACGGACTCCTGCGTCTCGGTAGTGGGGTTATAGACAGGGAATTGCGTTGGCCCGGTGCAATACTGGAATTCTCCTCGCGAATAGAACCTGTCGTACAGCATCAGAAGGCCCCATCAAGCGGGTTCGCCGGCGCCGCCTGGCCCGCCATTCCGGCCATCGGCTGCAGGCGCAACAGGTGCCAAGGGCTCGGTACTTCACCAATCTTCACTTCAACGACGACAGGACCGCTACCTTGCGCCGATTCTTTGATGGCGGCGCCGAGCCCCTCAGGAGAATCGACTTGGACGGATGGAATGCCAAATGCCTTCGCGAGAAGCTGGAAATCAGGGTTGCACAAATCCACGGCAACCTCCGCACCGAATTCGCGCTTCTGGATGGCACGCACGTTGCCGTAGTGGCCATCGTTGAAGATGACCAGCGTAATCGGGAGGTTATAGCGGCGAGCTGTAGCAAGCTCCTGCATGTTCCAGCCGAAGCCGCCGTCGCCGGTGATAGAAAGCACACGCTTGCCTTGGCCGCCGACCGCCGCACCGAGACCAACGGGGAAGCCGTAGCCCAACGTCCCCTGATAGCCGGGTCCGATATAAGTTCGCGGACTGTAGACCGGAAACGCGATTCGGGAAAGATAGCCGACTTGAGTCAGCTCGTTCACGAAGATTCCGTCCTCAGGCAATGCATCGCGCATTGCCTTGACGTACGCAGCCTGAGGTTGAATCTTGTCGATTTGGCTCTGGGCCCATTCTTTGACGGCGAGACACTGGGCCTCCGACAGAGCCGAACGCTTCGCCAGCCGGTCCTTCAGGTGCTGGAGTGTCTCGGCAGCATCTGCGACGATGGCCACATCTGGAGTGCGAGGCGGCGTCATGTCCGCCGCGTCAATATTGATGTGGATGAACTTCGTCGCGCCTTTTGGCCAAGAGGCGGCCGGCACCAGCACGTCGGCAAAGCGGCTGCCGATGACAACGACCACGTCGGCATGCTGGAAAACAGCGCGGCCAGCAAGGGAGTTCATCGCCAGCGTATGATGGTCCGACAGTGCCCCGCGGCCGTTGTCGCTCATTACGACGGGGGCCCCAATCTTTTCTGCCACTTCCTTCAGCTTTTCCGTGGCGTTGGAAGTAAAGATTCCACCACCAACGTAGAGGACGGGCAGTCGCGCATTGTTAATCATTTCCGCAGCCAGGTCGACCAATTCCTCTTGCGGCAACGGCGCACGCTCGGGCACAGCCCGCAGCGAGACTTCGCCGGCACACTCAACCTTCGCCTGCAGATAGTTATGCGGAACCTCGATACCCACAGGCCGCGGTCGTCCCGAGTTCACCTGTTGATAAGCTGCATCCAGTGCTCCGCTAATGGATTCCGGGGAATCCACAAACGTGTGCCACTTCGTCAGCCCCTTGACGAACCCTGTCTGGTCTTTGATTTCGTGCAGAAGGCCGTAACCCTTGCCGACGCCACTCGAGTGAATTTGCGGCGTAATGAAGACGACTTTGGAATTGGAGGCATAGGCTGTTGCCAGGCCTGCACCCGCATTCAGCGCACCGGGGCCGGGGACGACCATCGCGGTACCTACCTTGCCCGTGGCACGGTAGTAACCGTCCGCCATATAGGTCGTGGTTTGCTCATGACGCGGTATGAAGAGGTTCATCTCGTTCTTGCGCTTGCGCAGCGCTTCTACCGCCCAGTCGAGCTGGATGCCAGGAATGAAGAAGAGGTCTTTGACCTCGTTCCTGATTAGGCCTTCGGCGAGAAGCTCACCACCGGTGCTTACTTGTTGCATGTCGATTTTCTCCACTGAAATGGGTTCACTGCAAACTACTTTGTTTTTCCCTTGCCGATACCAGCCACGACGCCAGCCCATTTCTTCGATTCCGCGTTCACATAACGCTTGAAATCTGCAGAATCCTGGTAAGCCGGCTCGGCGGCGAGCAACGCCATTTCCTTGACAACCGCCGGGTCAGCAAGCGCAGTTCTGACTTCGCCAGACACCTTCTGCACAATCTCTGCCGAGGTACCCACCGGCGCAAATATCCCCAGCCAGGCGCTCGCTACGTAACCCTCATATCCACGCTCAGCCACGGTCGGGATGTCAGGTGCCGCTTTCGCTCGCGTAGCGCCGGTTACGGCCAAGGCAATAACGCGGCCGCTCTTGATATGCGGATACGCAGATGTGAGGTCGACAACGCCCAAGGGAATCTGTCCTGCAATGACATCAGTCAATGCAGGAGTGCTGCCGCGGTATGGCACGGCGGTCATGCGCAGGTTCGCCGTGGAGGAAAACAACTCTCCAGCCAGATGCTGGGAAGTAAACTGTCCCGCAGTCCCATAGCTCAGGCCGCTACCATCGCGCGCAACCTTGCCGAGTTCCTGAATCGTGTGGATTCCGGAGTTCTGGCTGGCGACAAAGACCAACGGGATGTCAGCAATCTTCGCCACTGGCTGCAACTGCTTGTCCGGATTTAGCGGGGCGGCATCGGGGAGATGATGGTTGACGGCGATAGCACCTGTCGCGCCGACGCCAAACGTGTACCCATCAGCCGGCGCGTGGGCCAAAGTCATCAATCCTGCCGTGCCGCCTGCACCCGGACGGTTGTCGACGACAACGGGCTTACCCAACGACGCCGATAGCTTCCTGGAAAGAATTCGCGCCACGCCATCTGCGGACGCCCCCGGAGGGAACGGGACAATCAACGTGATTGGCTTGTTTGGATAGCTCTGAGCACTTACGACCTTGCAAAAGGTAAAACAGAGGACGGCAAGGCCGGCTCGGCTGATGAGGCGAATCATTGGGTTGTCTCCTATGTGTAGTTGTATATCCCGTCACGGCATATCAAAAATGCGTCCCGGATTGAGAATGTTGTTTGGGTCCATGGCGGTCTTGAGCACTTTCATCGTCCGTATGTCCTCCTGGATACGAGACTGCAAGAGGTAGCCCTTACGCTTTCTACCTACGCCGTGTTCTGCGGTGATGGAGCTATCAAGCGCGGGCAAATGGCCATACACAATTCGGTCGACTTCGCCGCGCTCGTCCGCATTGGCGCACGGTCCAACGACGGCGTGCAGGTTGCCGTCACCAACGTGCCCGAAGAAGACGCTCCTGCAGTGAGGAAGTGCGCGGGTGAGTGCCATCTTCGTGGTCCTAACAACCGCGTCGTGCTTCGAAGGCGAGACACCTAGGTCGAAGCCAACATAGGGACGCATTCCTGCCTGTATCTCCGCCACAGAATCCCGGATGGCCCAGAGGTCGTGCGCATCCTGAGCAGACATCGATAGCACCGCGTCGACCACCGACCCGCACTCCATCAGCTCCGTGACGAACCGCTCCAGCATCGCCTCTACGGATTGCTCGTCAGTGCCCTCCACTTCGACTAGCGCCGCGCGTCGGCCCTTGAATGAGGCGGGCAGCTCCCTCCCCCGAGCTCGTATTGCCAGTGCGCTCTCCATGAAGTCTTCCCACATAACTTCGAAGGCGGACAACGCGTCGCGCAGGGCAATCTTTGCTGTTCGCAGGACTTCATTGACACCAGTGTTCTCGCTCAACGCCACGAGGAGCGTCCGACGCACTGGCGGCACCGGCGTAAGACGCAGCGCAAGCCGAGAGATGACCCCAAGCGTTCCTTCACTACCGATGAAGAGCGAAGACAGGGAATAGCCGGCGTTGTTCTTCAGCAGACGGTTAGGTGGACTGAGTACTGTGCCATTCGCCAGCACAACTTCGAGACCCAGAACCGATTGCCGTGTTGTCCCGTACTTGATGACACGACAGCCGCCAGCATTCGTCGATGCATTTCCTCCCAGCTGACATGAGCCCCTCGAAGCAAGGTCAATCGGAAATGTCCAACCGAGCTTCTCGGTCTCCGACTGAAGCGTTTCGAGAACAACGCCGGCACCAACCACAGCAATGCCAGAACCAATATCGATTTCTTCAATCTGGTTCAAGCGCTCGAGCGATAGAATCAATTCTCCGTTCGAGGGCGAAGCCCCACCGGAGACGCCGGTCCTTCCCCCCTGTATTGCGCAAGGGGTTCGTGCTTGATTTGCATCGCGCAATAGCGATGCGAGCTCATGGGTCGACCGTGGGCGCTCCAAGCCCGCTGGTACCCCGTAGCGGGTGCCAGACCAGTCGTGCAGGTATTTTTCGTCAATGTCATCGGTCATAGCTCACTCTATTTGTCCTTGCACGTTCCTGTCAGCTGCGATTCCGTAATCGTGAGCGCCGGAGGCAATCACCGCAGCCGGCGCTGCACAAAGAGTGCTATTCCACCTTCACTTTGGCGTCTCGTACGACCTTTTCCCATCGTGCGGCATCCGCTCGAATCCACTCCCGAAATTGCTCCGGAGTGCTCGCAACGACTTCGAACTCCATTTCTTGCAGCTTTTGCTTCACTTCGGGGGTATTGAGAATCCGCGAGATTTCGGCGTGATAGCGACTGATGACAGCCTTCGGCGTTTTTGCTGGCGCAAGGAAGCCAACCCAAGATGTGGCGATAAAGCCCGGGAAACCCGATTCTTGCAGTGTCGGTACTTCAGGTGCGCTACGGAACCGCCGAGAGCCACTTGTCGCAACCACTTTCAGGCGACCATCCTTGACAAACTGCTGCACATTGCCAGGAACAAGGAATGCAATTTTGATGTGCCCAGCGACAAGGTCCGTAATAACTGCGCCGGACCCTTTGTACGGTACGTGCACCATGTCGACGTGCGCTGCAGCCTTGAACATCTCCATGGTGAGATGAGAGGCGCTCCCCGGCCCAATAGAGCCATAGGACAACTGGCCAGGATGTCTGTTGGCGTAGTCAACCAGCTCACGAACCGAGTTGACGCGCAACGTAGGACTGACGACAAGATATTGAGGCGCTGTAACGGCCAGAGAGATTGGCGCGAAGTCCTTCAGTGAATCGAAAGGCATTTTGTCGAACAGCGAGCGGTTTATGGCTATCGGCCCGTTGTATCCGACAAGGATTGTTTGGCCGTCGGCTGGAGACTTTGCTACCAGGTCCGCACCAATATTCCCACCCGCACCAGGGCGATTCTCCACTACCACGGGTTGCCCAAGCGCCGGCCCGAGTTTCGAAGCAACTTCACGGGCAATTACATCATTTGTCGTGCCCGCAACCGGAACGACCATTCGCACGGGCTTGGATGGGGACCAATCGCTCTGCGCGGAAGCTGACCACGGTACCAGGGCAAGAGCACCCAAAAGACAAAAAGCAATACGCCGATTCTTCACTTGTAGTCTCCTTTTGTTGGGTACCACGCAGCGGCGTCAATGCCGATGGTGAGACCGCATCTGCTGATTCGAATCACCAGCATTAAAGTGGACGCGCCGCCGCTCCCGTGACGAGGGCGCGCGGCGTCGCACGAGCGGCGCGCCCTCGCTCGTGTGTCGCTTGAACTCAAAAAAAGGCTCACCTATGGCTTAGGTGAGCGCGAGGAGAGAACTAGGTTCTTGCAGTACGTGGCGTCAGCATCATTACCGCTGCCCCGATAAAAGGGCCTGCGGCCAGTGCTGCTAGTGCAAGACTGAAGGAGTGAAAGCCGCCATAGATTTGGCCGACGAGGAGCGGAGACAGCGCGCTGCCAAGCTGCCAAACTGCATTGGTCATACCCGCTGCTGCCCCGGCAAGCTGCTCACCAGAAACTTCGGTCACTTGGGCAACAAGAAGGGGCGTGTAGCCGAAAGCGGTGGCCCCGAGAACGGGAGCGATGAGATAGAACTCAGCAACAGTTGATGCTTGCCCAAAGAGCATCAGCATTCCGCCAAATCCAGCGAGGCATGCGATGGAAAGCCAGCGGCGAGCACCTTTCCGAACGTCCGACAACCAGCCGAGGATGGGCTTGGCAATAACAGCGCCAAGCCCAAACCATGCTGCAATTGCGCCGGCCGTGACAGGAGAGATGCCATATTCACGCGTCATAAGCGCGTTACCCCATGCACCAAAACCGACGGTTCCCCACAGTGCACAGCAGCCCACTATCGCGAGAAGAATCAGGTCTCGATTACGAAGAAGTCTCAGAAAGTCGCGCCCGGAGGCTCTTGTCTGCGCGCGCCCAATCGGAGCATTGCGAATCAGCAAGAACGCTAGAACGGCCCACGCACAGGTGATGATGCCGAGAATCCGAAATGCGTTTCCCCAGCCAAAGGCCTGGGACGCGCGGGGTACCGCCGCGTTTGCGATAACCACAGCAAGCGAAGTCGCCGTCGTGTAGAGCCCCATCGCCTTTCCTTTCTCCTTCCCGAACCAAGCGCTAATGAGTTTCACGCCAGCTGAGTAGTCCGCCCCGGCGAAGAGGCCCATTGCAAGCTGGATGCCGATTCCCATCGACAACGAACTGGTATAGCTAAAACAGAAGGTTGCAAGGCCGAGCGGAATAAGTGCGAAGGTCAGAGTTACTCGACCGCCAAAGGTATCGGTAAGGATGCCGCCGACCACGTTGGCGATGACATACCCAACGTAGAAGGCCGTGACGAAGGCGCCCAGAAGAGCAACGGAGATGCCAAGGGAATGTCCCACCGGCGCTGCGACCGAACTCCATGCCACTCGGTCTACGTAGCTCATTAGGAAGGCACCCCAAACCACGAAGAGAACCAGCCAGCGATACCGGCGTAAGGGATTCTCCGCCTCAGGTATGGGGCGCGCCGATTGAAATACGGCTATTTTCATCACAACTTGTCTCCTTGTCACCCGCCTTCGCTCGCGCGCCTCTGGCGGGCGTGCGTCAACCTTTTTTATTCCTACTACTTTTCTATGACCGTTGCATACCGTTGCGCGACGGCCATTGCGGAAGTCGAGAAGGATTGCTCCTTCGTGTTCCTAGCCGCCCATACATAGGTACTTGGTATCGACGTACTCCTCGATTCCTAAGTAGGACCCTTCTCGGCCCATTCCCGATTGCTTGACACCGCCAAATGGGGCTACGGCGGTGCTAATGAGCCCGCTGTTGATGCCAACCATGCCATATTCCAGCGCCGACGAGACGCGCCACACCCGGCTGGCGCTCTCTGTGTAGAAGTAAGCGGCAAGTCCAAACTCAGTGTCGTTCGCCATCTGGATAGCTTCTTCTTCCGTGTGAAAGCGGATTACAGGTGCTACCGGGCCGAAGACTTCTTCCTTGGCCACTCGCATATCAGACGAGACGTTGACCAGAACGGTTGGCTCGAAGAATGTCCCACCGAGCTTGTGAACATTTCCGCCCACGGCAACGTTCGCCCCGTTCTCGAGCGCATCGGCGACTAGCTCCTGGACCTTCTGTAGCGCGGCCTTGTCAATCAGCGGTCCCTGCTGCACGTGGGGCTCCAACCCGCGCCCCACACGCAACTTGCTAACGGCAACAATAAGCTTCGCAACGAAGGCGTCGTACACCGCGTCATGAACTAGCAGGCGATTCGTGCAGACACACGTTTGACCGCTATTGCGGTACTTCGAGACCATGGCGCCTTCGACTGCCGCGTCGAGGTCTGCATCCTCAAAGACCAAGAACGGGGCATTTCCACCGAGCTCCAGTGACATCTTTTTAAGCGTCGGAGCACACTGGGCGGCAAGTATCCGGCCGACCTCAGTCGAGCCCGTGAACGTCAGCTTCCTCACTTCTGCACTGGAGGTCAGCACGCCGCCAATTGCACGCGCGTCACCAGTTATCACGTTGAGTACTCCGCGAGGAACGCCTGCCCGAGTGGCGAGCTCTGCCATGGCAAGTGCTGTGAGTGGCGTCTCGAGAGCTGGCTTGACGATAATCGTACAGCCCGCAGCAAGGGCCGGTGCAACTTTTCGCGTAATCATGGCCGCCGGGAAGTTCCACGGGGTGATTGCAGCGCAAACGCCAACCGGCTCTTTGGTTACGACAATTCTCTTGTCTTGCCAGGGCGAAGGAATCGTTGTGCCGTAAATGCGGCGCGCCTCTTCTGCGAACCACTGGACATACGAGGCTGCGTAGGTAATCTCCCCGCGGGCTTCCGCCAGTGGCTTACCTTGCTCGCTGGACATGATGACTGCCAGGTCCTCCTGATGCTGAATCAGGAGGTCAAACCATGCACGCAAAACACTGGCACGGTGTTCTGCCGTTTGTGCACGCCACGCGATGAAGGCGGCAGATGCCGACTGAATGGCTCTGTCAGCTTCTGAGCCACCCATCATTGGAACCGCCCCAATCCGCACCTCGGTGGCAGGGTCAAGAACGTCGACACAACTCTCGTCGTCGGCCTGGAGCCAGACGCCGTCGAGCAGACATGCGGATTTGAGCAGATTGGGGTCGTTCAGTACCATCATTATTTGCTTCCAGATTGAACGTCAATACACGGCGCCGTTCGAAGAGGCGCCCGCGTTGGTGCCTCCCTTGAACTTCGCGGCGAGGTCTTTGGCGGTCCTTACCAATAGGGTGGTGTCAACGCCGACTGCGACGAACAATGCGCCGGCCTCGATGTAACGTTGCGCCAACGCTGTATCCGCAGTCAGAATGCCCGGCGCCTTTCCGGAACGTCGCACCGCCTCAATACCGTCGAGGATGGCGCACTGAACGTCAGGGTGTCCTGGGTTGCCAAGGTGTCCCATCGACGCGGAGAGGTCGGCGGGCCCGAAGAACACACCGTCCACGCCTTTTGTGGCGGCGATAGCCTCGAGATTCAACAAGCCCTTCGTGGTTTCGACTTGCACCAGCACACACATCTCTTCATCGGCCTTGTGAAGGTAGCTGTCGACCTGGTTCCACCGCGACGACCTAGCCAGCGCACTGCCCACGCCGCGGATACCTCGCGGCGGATATCGTGTGGCCGCTACCATCTCGGCTGCCTGGTCAGCGGTTTCCACTACCGGCACGAGGAGTGTCTGTGCTCCGACATCAAGAATCTGCTTAATCAGCGGTACATCCCCGATGACCGGTCGAACAACCGGATGCACCGGGTAAGCTGCCACTGCCTGCAGTTGGGCGAGTATTTGCCGAACGTCGTTCGGCGCGTGCTCACCGTCTATCAGAAGCCAGTCGTAACCCGTCCCGGCCAGCGCCTCCGCGGCGTACGGGTCAGCCAAGCCAACCCAGAGACCAATCTGAACGCGCCCTTCCTTGAGAGCAGCTTTGAACGCATTGCGCGGAATCTCCATGGCAATGGCTCCTCAAACGAACCGGAAGTTCAGCACACCCAGTTGTCCATAGTCGGCCTCAAAGGTGTCGCCAGCCTTGGCTGCGACCGGGCGAGTGAACGAACCGGCCAGCACAATTTGACCGACTTCGAGCCGCTCACCCCACGGTGCGAGTTTGTTAGCTAGCCAAGCCACGCCGACGGCCGGATGACCCTGGACGCCGGCCGCAAGACCCGTTTCCTCGACGACGCTGTTCTGGCGCAAAATCGCGCCGCACCAGGGCAAGTCCAACTCATCCGGCGCAACTTTCTTGCCGCCAATCACAATGCCGGCATTCGCCGCGTTGTCACTAATCGTATCGAAGACCTTGCGCATGGCCTTGGTATTCCTGTCGAACTGCTCAATGCGAGAGTCAATGATTTCGATGGCAGGCGTCACGTACTCGGTCGCCTCCAGTACATCGGCCATTGTCACGTAGGGCCCCTTCAGGGGGGCCTTCAAGATGAAGGCAAGTTCCACCTCCACACGCGGTGCGATGAAGCGTGAGGCAGGAATCTCCAGCGTCTCGCCGCCCCGGCAGGTGAACAGCATGCTATCCAGCAGTGTTCCGTAGTCCGGCTCCGTAATCTGGCTCGCTTGCTGCATCGCGCGGGAAGTCAGCCCGATTTTGTGACCGATGACCTTACGGCCTTGCTCGAGCTGCAACGCGACCCAGGCGCGACTAATCCGGTAGCCGTCTTCCAGCGTAATTCCCTGGTACCGCTTCGAAAAGTGCTCCACTTGCACCCCGGTTTTCTCGGACTCGTGGAGTTCGGCAGCAAGCTGTTGAATGAGCGATTCATTAAACATCACATGACCTTTTGGAATAGAGGATGGAGATTGCCGAACTTGGCATCGAAGACCTCCGGACCGACATCGATTTGGAACGTCAGACCAACGCGGCGCTTCTCGAGCAACGGGCTGAATAGTGTCTTTGCCACGAGGGCAATCGTTTCGCCGGCCCGCTGCTGGATGGCTTCACTGCGCCCGCGCCCCATTCGTAGGTTGAGGTAGACGAAGCCATATTCACCGGACTCGCCGGCCAGGCGGCCGGCGGTGCCGCCATCGGCCACCGCAAAATGCGGCGCCGGGAATGCCAGCACTCTTACGCCGCCCGTAGGGAACACAGCCTTTCCGTCGTCGTCTTTCACCGTCAGCATGGCTTCGGCCAAACCATCGCACACAGCGGTCATGTCGACGTCTTGTTCCAGATTCCTGGAGTACAGAATAACGAGATGAGGCATGTCACACCTTTAGCGCTGTCACCGGAAACACGGCGTTAATCTGCCCGGTACCCGAGCTGCCGAAGTACGGCGTGACGACCTCCACAGGCTGGTCGTAGTCGGTCCAGCCCAGCGCACCGAGCAGCATCGCCGTGTCATGCATACCGCCCTCACCCCAGCACTTTTCGTTGTACAGAGGCAACATCGGGCAGAAGGTTTTGAAGTCACCCTTTTCCCATAGCTCCACCACGCGTCGGTCCACTTGCTCGAGGAACGGGTCCCAGACCTTGTGCATGAACTCAGGGGCCGTGCCGTTCTCGGCGAAGTGATGGCTCATAGAGCCGCTGGCCAGAATAGCCACCGTACCGTCGTAACGCTCCTCGATGGCTTGGCGTACCGCAAGGCCGAACTTGGCACTCGTGGCCAGGTCATGCCAGACGCACCAGCCCGACACGCTGACCACCTTGAAATGCTGGTCAGCGTTCATGTAGCGCATTGGCACGAGGGTGCCGTACTCCAGTTCCAGTGTTGTGTCGCTGTGAGCGCGGCTGGCCACGCCCATCTCGTTGGCGACATCAGCAATCAGATGCCCCAGCTCCGGATTGCCGGGGTATGCATAGGGCATGTTCTTGATAAAGTGGGGCAACTCGTTGCTGGTGTAGACACCTGAGAACTCCGGCCCACAGTTGATGTGATACTCGCTGTTCACCAACCAATGGACGTCAAATACAACGATTGTGTCCACGCCGAGTTCGCGGCACCGTCGGCCAATCTCTACGTGCCCGTCGATGGCCGCCTGGCGGCAGCCCTTGTTCGGCCCATCCAGCTCACTCAGGTACATCGACGGTACATGCGTGATTTTGGCCGCCAGTGCCAGCTTGCCCATGCTTATACTCCCCAGTGCGGAATGTGATGGTCGCCCATCGACACCGCGACGTTCTTGGGTTCACAGAACACTTCGTAGCTCCAAGTGCCACCCTCGCGGCCGGTGCCTGAAGCCTTGGTGCCGCCGAACGGCTGGCGCAGGTCACGTACGTTCTGGCTGTTGACGAAGCACATCCCGGCCTCAACTGCCGCAGCGACACGGTGAGCCTTACCGATGTTTTCGGTCCAAACGTAGCTCGACAGCCCGTACTCGATATCGTTGGCGAGCTCGATAGCGTGCGCTTCGTCGCGGAACGGAATCAGGCACGCCACCGGGCCGAAGATTTCTTCCTGGGCGATGCGCATGCGGTTGTCGACGTCTGCGAACACCGTCGGCCACACGAAGTTGCCGCCTTTCACGCGGTCACCCAGCTCCGGAGCGTACGACGGGCGGTCCAGGCCACCACACAGCATCGTCGCGCCCTCCTTCGGGCCAAGCTCGATGTAGCTGCGTACCTTGGCAAGGTGGGCTTGGCTAATCATCGGACCGACGATTGTCCTTTCGTCGAGGGGGTCGCCAACCACGATGCGTCGCGCACGCTCGGCAAACTTCTCTGCGAAGTCCTTGTAGATGCTTTGCTGAACCAGAATTCGGCTGCCGGCGGTGCAGCGCTCACCATTGTTCGAGAAAATCATGAACACGGCTGCGTCCAGTGCGCGTTCGAGGTCCGCATCCTCGAAGAGGACGAACGGGCTTTTTCCGCCTAGTTCCATGCTGAACTTCTTGAGGCCGGCTGACTTTACAATGCGGTTCCCCGTCACTGTCGAACCGGTGAAGGAGATAGCACGCACATCCGGATGAGCGACCAGCGGCTCCCCCGCGTCCTTGCCGTAACCGTGCACCAAATTCAGGACGCCAGCTGGAATGCCCGCCTCCAGCGCCAATTCACCCAGGCGCGCCGCGCTCATCGGCGACAGCTCGCTCATCTTGAGCACTGCGGTATTGCCGAACGCGAGGCACGGAGCCACCTTCCAGGTTGCCGTCATGAAAGGCACGTTCCAGGGGCTAATCAGGGCGCACACGCCCACCGGGTGGAACAGGGTGTAGTTCAGATGCGTCGGCGTCGGGTAGGTGTGACCGTCGACACGAGTGCACATCTCTGCGAAGTAGTAGAAGTTATCGGCAGCCCGCGGTACCAACTGCTTGCCAGTCTGCGAAATGGTTTGACCGCAGTCGTTGGTCTCGGTCTGCGACAGCTCAGGTACGTGCTGTGCAATCAGGTCACCGAGCTTGCGAACGCGACGTGCCCGGTCAGCCGCAGCCATTCCTGCCCACTTCGGGAATGCCGCCTTGGCTGCTGCGACTGCCGCATTGACTTCCGCTTCGCCGCCCGAAGCCACCTCGGCCAGAACTTCTTGCGTGGCCGGATTGACCGTTTCGAAGTAGTCTTTGCTTTCGACGGCCTTGCCGTCAATCAGATGATGAATACGCACAATGAATCCTTATCGCCCAAATACCGCATCGCCTACGATGGTGTTCTGGAGGGAACCAATCCCTTCGATTTCGCACACCACCTCATCCCCATCATTGACATTGACCACCCCATCCGGCGTGCCGGTCAGGATGACGTCGCCTGGCATGAGTGTCATGAAGCTGCTCAGATACTCAATCAGCGCGGGAATTTCATTAATCATGTCCGCCGTCGAACCCTGCTGAGTCACCACTCCATTGACGAGGGTGCGAAGTCCCAGTGCGTGCGGATTTGGGATGTCCGCAGCGTCGACGAACCATGGCCCGAGTACCGTGCAGGTATCCCTGTTCTTCACCCGCAGGTTGGGGCGATACCAGTTCTCTAGGTAGTCGCGGATAGCATAGTCGTTGCAGACCGTGTAGCCGGCGACGTGGTCCATCGCATCGGCAGTCTTCACATCCTTCGCTGGCTTGCCAATCACGACGGCAAGCTCGCACTCGTAGTGCATGAAGGTGGCGTCCTTGGGACGGCGACTCTGCGCACGGTGCCCAACGAGAGCTCCCGGCCCCTTTAAGAACACCAAGGGCTCGTCCTTTGTGGTAACTGTCAGCTCCTTTGCCAGCTCTTTGACGTGGTCCGCATAGTTCAGGCCCAGGGCGATGATGGTACCCACCTCGAACGGAGGCAGCCACACGACGTCTTCCTCGGCCACCACGCGGCCATCCGCTAGGCGTACGCCGTCGGGATGTTCCGTCCCCACATGAATCGCGCCGCCGTAGGCCACACGCGCAGTCTTCATACGACCACTCCTTCGAGACGTCCAATGCCTGTCGCAGCAATGGCGAAATTTTGCCCCGCACGTACGCGCGGCATGGATACAGGAATCCCGAGCAACAGGACATCGCCTGGCACCAGCGTCATGAAATCCGTGACGTCGGCCAGCAGCTTCGCTGCGGAGCGAATCCGCTGCGGGCGCACCGAAGGTTGTTCCTGCCCATCAACGAAGACCGTCAGAGCAATCTCGTCAGGTTTCGGCAAATCCGTCAGTCCGACTACTTCTGGTCCGATGAAGCACGAGCCGTCGCGGGCGTTGAACCGAACGGAAGGGCGATAAAAGCTATCGTGCGGGACGCGCAAATCCGCAACCAGCGTCACGCCACTGACGTAGTCAAGGGCATCTTCTTCCTTCAGACGTGAGGCGACTCGCCCAATAACCAGGCCGATAGTCGCTCCAATGTCCATTTCGTTCACGTCAGCAGGCATCGCCATCGACGCCCCCGTGGTGGAGAGCGTATTGCGCGGTTTTACGTACAGGACAGGCGCCTTGGGCGCGGCCTTGTACGGCGGTTTCTCAATGCTGTCACCAAGCTTTTCAAGCAAGGCACGGTCATTCGCCAGCGTGCCGTAGACCGTACCGGTGAGCCTGTATGGCGGTACGCCAACTGTGAGGTTGGACAGTGTCACTATTTCGCTCCATCAACTAGTGCTTTGCCTCGGTATCTGATTGGCTTGGGCGCGCACACCCAAGCCCGGAAGGGGCCGCTGATAGCGATTGCTCGCCAAGGGGCGGCCGCTACCAGGCGCATCGACTTATTCGACGATGCGTACGGCTTCCTCGCAATGGCACAGCTCTTCGGCCCCGACCATTGACGGGTCTTGCGGAGAGTCGATATACCGGACCTGCACCCAGATTCCATCGCCAATGTTGTCGATGACCTCGGCCACGGCATTGTTCTTCAGGACCAACTGTTGGCCAGCCTTCAGTTCCATAAAATTAATCATGGTTGCACTCCTCAGAAGAACATCGTCAGGTTCTTGGCCAGCAGCACGGTCTGACCGAGACTGATTTCGCGCCGCGCGAGCTTCCACTGGCCATTCACGCGACGCACAACGTCGTTACGCTTGCCGACGAAGTAGTACTCTTCGTATTCGCAGCGGTTCTGGTACATCACGAACCGGCTGCGAACCGAGACTTCGTCCTCACCAGCCGCATTGCGACGCACATCCGTAACCTGGACATTGGTTACGAGGCGGCAAAGACGGGAAAGAGGTTCCTCTGCCCAGTGCACGCCGGTCAGAATCTGCTCAGCCCGTTTGGTGAGAGTCCATTTCCCCTCGTTGAACCAGCTCATGTCTTTTTCGTAGCGGGTCTTTTCACGTTTCTCGTGCTCGCCGAACTTGACGTTGTAGGTCATCGGCATGAAGTACACGAGGTCTTCCGCGAGCGTCTCCAGCCATTCCTTGAAGCGACGCTCATCAAGCAACTCCGCCTCGTCGTAGAGGAACTCTTCCATCTCGCGCTTCAGGTCGTAGTACTTCGCGTCGCGGACGATGGCGGGCACTGCTGCAGGTGCCGCTTCTGCCTGAACTTCGGCAATCTCACTCATGATTTGTCCTTCCAGATTTCTATTGTTTCGACGGGACAGGGCCGCCTTGATGCGCGAAGCATCCAACGTCAACCACGGTGCCTGAGATAGTGGTGGCGTCGTCGGACAAGAGGAAAGCCACTGCGCGCGCCAGGTCTTCGCCCGTGGCGGTGCGCCCCGCGACTGTGCCCGCCACCTTCCTGCTCTTGAACACGTCAACGTCGCCGCCGACACGGCCAACACTCATCCCTGAGACGATTCCGCCGCCACCGGGAATTGCGACATTCACACGGATATGGTCGTGAAAGTGGTCATACGCCATGGCCATCGTCAGCGCGACAATGGCACCCTTGCTGGAAGCGTATGCGGCCATGTTCGGCTTGCCGTATCCAGCCCCAGAACCAATGTTCACAATCGAACCGCCTCCCTGGCTCGCCATCTGCGGTATCACCGCACGGCTGGTCAGGTAGGTTCCGCGGACGTTCACTGCGAAGATGCTGTCGAACAGCATAGGGTCAGTGTCGAGTACCGTTCCCAGTGGACCGATGGCGGCGTTGTTGACAAGCCCATCGATACGTCCAAAGCGCCTCAGAGTTTCCTCCGTCACACGGGCCACGTCCTCGGGATTTGAGACATCGGCTTCGCGAAGAAGAACTCGGTCGGACAGACCGAGATGTGCGATTTCTGCCTCCAGCTCTTCGAAGCCCTGCGCCGTGCTCGAAACCTGCGCTTTGCGCAAGCCGAAAGCCACCACGCTGTGGCCTCGTTGCGCGAGTAGCAGCGTGATTGCCTTGCCCAAGCCGAAGGTTCCGCCTGTTACGATAGTTACTGGCATTTCATTCACCTGTTCAGGCTGCAGCGGCGCGCGGTGCATCGTTCTTGCCGAGCAGGGTTTCCCAATCGGCGCCGTTCATGTAATCGCGCCAACGGCGGTAGAACTGACGCGGATTCTCTTCGCTCACCTGCAGGCTTACGTTGCCTTTAACCGGGTCGTTTGACTGCACTGCGCCCAGGGATTGCTGGTAGTTGTACGGGTAACGCTTCGCAATCACGCCGCGGCTGCCGGCGGTGGCGTAGTTCCAGTTCTCCATGTCATCCTGCTCGGTCATGCCGGCAGGGCCCGAATAGCGCATGTAGTACTTGCGCAGGAAATCCTTCACCTCTTGCGGCGCGCTCTTGTCGACCAGGAAGAAGCGCCACGCCTCGGTGGCCTCCGGCCCGTGCGGATGCCAGACGCAAATCGAGCGAGGCTGCTTGCCATGAAACGACGCGTTCGGGAAAATCGTGCCGACGAAAGGAACCAATCGAGCTTGGTTGCCCAAGCGGCGTTGGCGCTCCTCGTGGCAGTGGCGGAAGTACTCAGCCACAATCGGGTCGTTCTGGAACGTGTTCACGAACGGGGTGTTCTCCGGCATGATTGCGCTATGCACACCGTGACCCGACGGGAAGTTCACCCACACGTGCTTGGCGTGTTCCAGCTCATTGTCGCGACGACCCTTCACACCAGCCTCCGCGCTCGGGCCGATACCGATGAGGTCCACCGAGCGGTGGCTGACGTTGTGGTACGTATCGCCCAGGAAGTTCTCCGCAGCGAACTTCCAGTTGCAGGGAATAATCCACTTGTGGACACCCATCAGCACTTCCGAACCGCCTTCGCTGCCATCACGGCCATCGAGCGCCAGGTCGAGGTGCGTGCGCGCATCACCGAGGTATGTCAGGAAGTCCGGAGCGTCCTTGTCCCAAGTTGCCCAGATGGTGCCCTTGTAGTTGTAGAGCTTGGCCACTTCAATCAGCGACCAGTCTTCCTTCTGCAGGCAACCTTCATACAGATTCTTGAACTGCGGCACGCCGAACAGCTTGCCTTCGGTCGTGTAGCTCCAGCTGTGATAGGGACACGTGAAGAGCTGGGTGTTTCCATGGTCATACTGGCAGACCTTCATGCCGCGGTGACGGCATGAGTTCAAGAAGACGTGAATCTGGTTCTTCTTGTCGCGGGCCAGGATGACGGACTCTGCTCCCATCCGCGAAGTGAAATAGTCTCCCGGATTGGGAATCTGGCTTTCGTGACCAACAAACAGCCATGCGCGCGTAAAGACCTTCTCGAGTTCGTCGTCGAACACCGCTTTTTCCGAGAAGATTTCACGGCTAATCATGCCGTGGTCGGTGTCAATCATTGCGTTGTATTTCATGTGTCCTCGCTCTAAGTACGAATGGTGGTTACGCCTGCAAGTCAGGCAAATCGCTCGCAAAGCACGTCGCCACGGCGAAGACCTGCTTTGGCTGCTGCATCACGTCCTGCCTCCACCATCGGAGGCGGGCCGCACAGATAGACCTGGGTCCGCGGGTCGACTTCAATTTGGGCTATCAGGTCAGTCGCGTAGCCTTCGTGACATCCCTGAACTACGGCGCTCTCGGCAGCGTACTGCACCTGGAGCTGTGGGTTCTCACGCTTAATGGCTTCGATTTCTTCGGTAGCAAACAGGTGTTGGCCCGTTCGAACACCAACAAGAAGTCGTATCGGCGTGGTCGAGTAGGAGCCGTTACCGACAGCGCGAAGCATCGCGAGAAAGGGTGCAAGCCCAGTACCGCCGGCGACAAACAGTCGTGGGCGGTCGTCATTGCGAAGAAAGAAACTTCCACGCGGAGCGCTTACCTCAATCTCTGCCCCAGGAGCGGCTTCACTTGTGAGCCAGTTCGAGAACATGCCGCCCGGCACAATGCGCACGTAGAACACCAGCCGCGTTTGTCCCGACTCATTGGCCATCGAGTACGAGCGCCATTGCGTCTGCCCCGGAAGAAGCATGCGCACGTACTGACCTGGCAAGAAGTGCACCGGCTCGGCCACATCGACCTCGAGTCGAACGGTCTCTTCAGCAATGCGTTCGATTGCGTTCACACGGCCGCGCTGGGTCGGTGCTTCTTCTGCACTCGCTTCACTGGAGTCGTAGGGCAACTCAATCACCGCTGGTTCCAGCACGCGGGACACACAGCACAGCACTGCACCGTCTTCCCGCTCGTCGTCAGGCAAGACGCTCGGGTCGTAGTCGTCCAGTTCGAGGGAACCGGACACGCAGTTCGCCGCGCATGTACCGCACTGCCCATTCGAACAGTCGGTGAGGAGCGTCAATCCGGCGCCTGCTGCAACATCGAGAAGTTTTTCGCCCTTCTTCGCTTGGAGATGGTGTGTAACGCCATCAGCGAACAGAAGAGTTACCGGAATCGTTTCCATGCTTGTGGTCCTGCAAGTGATTCAGTTACTGGGGCTTGATGTTGGCCGCCTTGGCGACAGCGGCCCAACGCTTGATATCTGTGCTGATGCGTTCGGTCAGGGACTGCACATCGGTATTTCCGGGCTCCATACCGAGCGCGACGAACCGGTCGACCGTATCCTTCTCAGCCAGGATTTCTTTCAGACTGATGCGCAGTTTTTCGAGAATGGGCTTCGGGGTTCCTTTCGGTGCCATCAGGGCGGTCCAAATGGGGACATCGAACCCTGGTACGCCCGATTCCGCGACGGTGGGTACGCCCGGCCATGCCGCCGACCGCTTGGCGGTTGTGACGGCGAGAGCACGGATTCTTCCGGACTTAATTTGCGGCAGGATGGCGGCGCTATCCACACACTCGACATCCACCTCGCCCGCCATCAATGCAACCAGTGCTGGGCCCGACCCGCGGTAGTTGACCTGGTTGAACTTGAATCCGGACTTGCTTGCGAGAAGCTCAGACGCCAGTTGGAACGATGAAGAGATTGCGCCGTGATTCAGAGTGTCGTCTGGGCGTGTTTTCGCGAAGGAGACTAGTTCTGGGAAGGTCTTGACCGGCAGCGCAGCGTTCACCGCAACGACAAGAGGGTATGAGCCGAGCAACGCAACGGGCTCGAAGTCCTTGACCGGGTCGTAGGCCAGATTCGCCATCGTGACGGGATTGGTCGTCAAGCCGCCGCTAGACGAAACGAGAAGCGTGTAACCGTCAGCCGGCGCCTTTGCCACGAAATCGGTGCCAATCGCGGAGTTCGCACCCGGCTTGTTTTCCACCACGAATGCCTGCTTCAGGCGCTGCTGAAGCTTCTGGGACAACACTCGCGCAAGGATGTCATTGGTGCCACCAGGAGCAAATCCGACCACGATTTTGACCGGTCGCTCTGGATACCGCTCTGTGCTCTGGGCATAGCTCGGGACAGTCGCAGCGCAGAGAAATGCGCCTAATGCAGCGCCCCAAAGACGAGTGGACATGGACCAATTGGCCAATATGCGGGGGAACATACTTATTTGTCTCCGTGTTGCGGGTTGAGTTATTCTGTCCGTCTAGTGATATTTGAGTCCATTGTACGAACTAGCGAGAGATTGTCAAGGCGGGGAGATCAGTGTGTGGGCGATGACCGGCCACTCACGACGACGCCTTTTTGGGGTGACTCGAACGGCGACCGGACCCAGTCCATGTAGCCGCCGGGGTATCGACAAGTGGCATGGATGCTAGAAGTAAACGCAACTTGTGGGCACCGGTCCGCGTCCGTGCGGGGCGAGGTCAGGGTGCAAACTCCATGTAGAATTCCCAACAACCAGCTCCCGAGAGCCCCACGTTCCGGTAGTGACGAGGGCGCGCGGGTCGCAAACATGAAGGCTTACGAGAGAGCAATGGCAGAGGTTGAGAAAGAGAAGGGCGGCGAAGGTGTTCGCGCAGTAGACCGTGCACTAGACATCCTGCTCGCCTTTGGTGCCGGCGACCGTGAACTCACAGTTGCTGAACTGCTCAAACGTGTCGACTTAAGCCGTCCGACGCTTTACCGGCTGCTCTACACGCTCGAGCAGAATGGTTTTTTGACGGCTAGCGGAGACCCTCAGCGCTTTCGTCTTGGCCCATCCGTCGGCCGCTTGGCCTGGGCATGGACCTCTAGCTTCGACTTGGCGGAAATCGCTCAACCAGTCATGCGCAAATTGTGGGAAGAGACTGGGGAAACGGTGGCACTCTTTGTGCCACATGGCGCGACTCGACTCTGCATCGCTGAGATTCCCAGTCCACAACCGCTTAGTTTCAAGCGGGGTGTTGGCTACAGCGAGAAGATTTTCCGCGGCGCGAGCGGACGCGCTTTGCTTGCCTGGATGGACCCGTCTGCCGAGCAACTGCGCAAATACAGTGATGGGATGAAGCTCGACCTTTCAGAGCTCCGCAGTCAACTCGATGCTGTACGCAAGGATGGCTACGCGGAGAGTCATGATGAGCTTATCGCTGGAGCAGTCGCAATCGCTGCTCCGTTCTTTGACCAGAAGGAAAGCTTGGCAGGGTCAGTTGCCATTTTTGGGCCGAGCGTCCGCCTCGACAACGACCGCATCAAGGAACTCGCCGCAACGCTCCGAGAGCACACCGCAAGTCTATCGGCGCTCCTTGGCAGCACTTCGAGCCACCGCCAAGCCTGACGTTCGCGACCGCCTGCTGAGCACTACTCTCTGCCCATTGCGGTAGTGATGCGCGCATAAGAAGTGAGCATCGCGCTCAGCGTCTGCGCCTCGGGTGAGAGCCGCCGGGATGATTTCGACACCACTGCAACCCAATATGGATGCTTGGGCAGAGTTGTCGGAATCGCGACCACGCGGCGGCTCACCAGTGGGTGTTCAAGAACCGAGCGTGGTACACGCGCTAGTGCGTCCGATTCCAACAGCATCGATAGAAGACTGAAAACGGAATTGCACACGGCGGCGAAACGAGGTCTGCTCTCGCCGCTTTGGTCAAAAAGCTCCCAAGTACTGTCATCGGCTTCGGCACCAGATTGCGAGGTGTCCCCAATGACCACCCAATCGTACTTAACAAGGTCACGAATCGTCGCGCCGCTTGCACACGGGTGACCTGCCCTCCCGACAATCACTGGCTCCGACTGATACAGGCGCTCCACTCTCAGGTCGCTTGCATCGAAATTTCGTGGCAGCCGCATCACTGCCAGTTCAATCCGGTTCTCTCGTAAGGCTCTCAGCAATTCAAGGGAGACGCTTTGCGTTAGGCGAATCATGACGTTCGGCAGAGTCCGCCTGAAATCTTGGAGCACCGCCGGCACCAGCCGTATCGACGGTTCCACCGAAACGCCGAGGGATACGCTGGTCGAGGCGTTCTCGGAAACCTTCTTCAGCCAGTCTTCCGCCCGGTCCGCTTCCTCCAAGATGGACTTTGCAAAGTGCAGGAACGCTTCCCCTTGGGGGCTGAGAAGCACTCCCTTGGCACTCCGGTCAATGAATGTGATTCCGTATTCTTCCTCAAGTGCCGAGATGTTCTTGGTCAGTCCCCCTTGAGAAACATTGAGTGCCCGTGCAGCAGCACGAAATCCGCCGTGAGCTACTACTGCGACCAGTGCTCGGAGCTGTTGAATTGTCATGACTTTAGGACCCTATGCGACGACCTATCTCCTAGCAAGGTTCGTGCTCGAGATATGGCTCGCTTCTTGTGCACCCCCGTTGTTGCAACAAGGGGGGTTGTCTCCTTGTGATTCCAATCCGGAATCGCGATGTACCTCAAACGATGGCAGATATGCGGCATTGGCACCAACATTGTTGCAACTGGCACCGACCTCCATGGATGCGTCCATGGACACCGCCATTGCGTGCAACAACAGGTTGCAGACGTGCCACCGACAAACTCGACGCCATCCTTTACCATATGCCTGATTTCCCGGAACACATTCAAAAACTGCAACCATATGTACCAGGACTCGCCATCAACGCGCTAGCGAGTGAATTGGGCATCAGTCCTGACGATATTGTCAAGGTCGCTTCCAATGAGAACCCACTGGGTCCTAGCGTGCTGGCCAAGATGGCTCTCGCTGAGACGCCACCGGAAATCGCGCTCTACCCGGACAACGACTCTGTGGAACTCACTGCCGCGATTGCAACTTTCCACAACGTGCCACCTGAGTGGATTGTAGTAGGCAGCGGTTCTGAAGCAGTGCTGAGCATGGCCGCGGTGTCGCTTCTCACGCACGGCCGCCAGACCGTGTACTCGCAGTACTCCTTTCAGGCATTCGCAAGCGCGGCACAGCGTGTCGGTGCGACTGCCGTTGTCGTGCCGTCGCCAGACTTCCGCGTCGACCTGGACGGTCTGCTAGGCAAGATTAATGAACATACTGCCCTCGTCTATATCGCCAACCCTGGGAATCCCACGGGCACGTATATCGAAAACGAGAAAATTGAAGGCTTTCTGAAGCACGTTCCGAAGAACGTAGTGGTCCTGCTTGATGAGGCTTACTACGAATACCTGCCTGAACACGAGCGCTCGCGTTCAGTGGAGTGGGTGCGAGACTATCCCAATCTCCTTCTCACCCGCACGTTCTCCAAAGCCTATGGGCTGGCAGGTCTTCGCGTTGGCTACGGCATCGCACAACCGAAGGTGGCGGACATGCTCAGGCGGGTACGAGCGCCGTTTTCTGTGACCTGCATGGCTCAGATTGCTGCGGTGGCAGCGCTCAACGACACCGAGTTCCTTGGCAAGACGGCCGGATGCAACGCCACAGGGCTCACGTACCTGTATGAATCGTTGGACAAGCTGGGCCTCGAGTACATCCGGTCTCACGCGAACTTCGTACTCGTGAAGGTGGGGGATGGAGTCAAGATGAGCCAGCGTCTCAATCGCCGCGGTGTCATCGTACGCCCCCTGAAGTCCTATGGCTTGACTGAATGGCTTCGCATCTCAGTCGGCTCATCCTCTGAGAATGAGCAGGTGATTGCAGCCTTAGGGAAAGAGCTGGCGTAGTTGATGCGCGTTTCCCCGGAAGGAACAAGACCAGGTACCGGCACCGCTATGCGCTAATCGTGCAGAGGCTGGAGTGCGAATCAACCGGTCCATGCAACACTTTTCACTGCTCGCGCAGCTCCTAGTATGTTGCATCGAACGGTTGATTCCACAGCCGAACTCAGCCGTCGGGCCGATTCATGAACTGTACCCACCCCGCCTCGGCTCTCCCGTCCCGCAATTCGGCGATGAACAATGCCGCCCCCATAAGGGGCGGCTGACTGCAGTTGGAGTCCGGTGGACGACTACCAAGTTACGCGCATGGCGTCCCCACTGGACACGCGCATCACCCGATCGCCAGCGGAAGACGGTCGATCCGCGTCTTGTGTGAGGGCCACAAGTCGCCCCATGTCGGCTCGGACAGGAGCCTGCGGGCGTGCGCCGTCAAGGAAACTAGCGCCGGGTTGGTGCGTCCCGCAGGCGCAGCCGAGGACACGGCCCGGCACGCGTTGACGGCGCACGGCTGCGGGCAACAGTCGCGGACGAGGTGATGAGCGAAAGAAAACGGCTGGACAGCCAACCCCGGCCGCAGTTGGCGCAGGGCCCACGCAAGCGAAGCGCAAGCCTGGATCAGGCATCCGGGCCGAAGGCGCCATCGGTGACGCCGGCCGCAGCCATCAGCGGCCGCAAGGCGGCGTCTAGATCAGCCACCAGTGCCGCGGCGTTCAGCATGGCAAGTGGCACCGCTGCGCACATCGGGCGAGAGCGTGGCTGAGGGTCCTGAAAGGTAGGAGAAAGGTCGCGATTCATATGGAAATTGGGCAAAAAAAAGGCGCCCCCGAAAGAGCGCCATGCGGTTGAACGGGATCGAGCCTAAAGCAGGCTGGGTGCTGTCGGCTGTTTCGTGTGGCACTCAACAACCAGACGCGCGGACGAGGACTTGAGTGACTTGGCCGGTCTCGCGTGCATCGGCGGAAACACTGCTGCAGCCGCTCGCAGGGCAATGAAAAACACAAGAAGAAGGATCGGGAATTTCATGAGAAGAAGGAGAGGACAGCGCAGCCCCGATGGGGCATGCCCCATCGGGTTAAACAATCGCTTAGGCCGCAAGGGCCGCCACGTCGATGACTGCATCGGCCTCGTCGACCGAGTTGGGGGTGTGCGAGATAAAGAACTCACGCTCATACCCACCCTGGCGAAGCACTTCGCGCTTCATCTGCATAAAGGCGCGCTTACGATCCGGGTCCAACGGCCCGTCTGCCTCGTCGGTAAAAAGGGTCTGGAAGGCCTGCCCCGTGTCTCGCGCTCGGTAGAGCGCGATGCCGCGGGTCAGGCACTCGTTGATCCAGATCTTTTGACCGCCAGACATGACCGTGAAGCTCTTCGATTCGCCGCTATCGCCATCCTGCACAGCGATCTCGAACCCCTCGCGCTTCTCGCCATTGGCTAGCGCTGTCTGTGTCTGGATCGCGATGGTGAATCGCGGTCCGTAACAAGCCAGCAACAGGTCATTCACGGTCCGTGTCAGCTCGGGACCCGCGTCATCGATGGATAGCGCGATGACGCCATCATTGCCGAGGGCTTTCGCCAACAGCTTCCATACGGAAATGCGATCGGACAGCGCTTGCGCCCTGCCCTGCGCCGCCGGCAGACCTGCCAACTCCGCCTCAAGCCGCTCCACTTCCGCCGCCAGCGTACTTTGCTGGCGGATGAGCGCCTCGATACGGGCGTCCAGGGCCGCAACA
The DNA here is from genome assembly GCF_058801495.1 of Cupriavidus sp. GW822-FHT03E04. NCBI lineage: Bacteria > Pseudomonadati > Pseudomonadota > Betaproteobacteria > Burkholderiales > Burkholderiaceae > Cupriavidus > Cupriavidus sp. GW822-FHT03E04. The sequence goes on along the minus strand of NZ_JBXANI010000021.1, from coordinate 70,684 downwards.
GTCTCCCGGCTGGCAGTCACCTGGCGATCCAACTGGGCCATCTTGCCGGTCACGTCTTCCGTGGCCAGCGTCGCCAACTCCCGCTGCACGGCAGTGGACTGCGATTCCGCGTCGGCCAGATCCCGGGCATGCCGGGTCTGGCGCGCCGCTTCCTCTTCAGCCAGCGTCGCAGACTCACGTGTGGCCTGGGCCGAGCCCTCCCGGGCGGCCTCCAGCAATGGCAGTTTGGCGGCCAGCGCCGTCAGGCGCTGCAGCTCTCGCTCCTGTTGCACCAGGCCGGCCTGCAGCGTGGTGTGGGCAGCACGGGCGCTAGCCAGGGTGGCCAACGCAAGATCCATTGGCTTCTTAACCTCCAGCTTGGTGCGGTAGCTGCCCCGAAGGTCAGTGACCAGCACCACCTGACGGTCCAGCTTCGCTTTCGCGTCGCGGGCCTGGCCCAGCAATGGGCAAGCTGCATGCATGGGATGGTCCGCACACGGTACGGTCTCAATGACATCAGCTTGCCCCTTGAGGCCCTTCGCCAGCTGCGCCTCGGTGGCGCCGCGGGCTTCCAGGCCAGCCAACTCAGTGGTAAGGGATGCATGCGCCAGTCGCACGGCTTCCAGCTCCGTGACCGACTTGTGCAGTTTCGCGAGTTCGGCCTGACTGCGGCCGATCTCCATCTGCACGGCATCGCGCTGCGCTACCGCCGCAGTGATCGCATCGCCATCGGCAAGCGTCGCCTTGCGGGCGCCGAGTTGGCTCTCCAGCTCGCGCCGGCGCAGGGCTGCGCGACTGCCGGCAGCCTTGTCATCGGCCACCAGCTGGCGGCTACGCGACGTCAGTTCGCTTTGGCGCTGAGTCAACTCCCGCAGGCGGGCTTCCACAGCGGCGCCGGCGGACTGCTTGGCCGCCAGCGTGGCCCGCTCCTGCAGCAACTTGGCGCCGTTGGCAGTCTCGCTCTCCCGCGCTTCCCGCTCAGCACCCAGCCGTTCGCTGATCTGCCGAATCTCGCCGGCCAGCACGGAACCGCGATCGCGCTTGCCCATGAGGGCAACCACATCGCCATGCAGCGCATCGAGATTGCGGCCGAGCAGCTTGGCCACCTCGCCGGCTTTCGCCGACAGCTCCCGAAGGTGCTCGATGCCCAGCAACTCGGCCAGCAGCTTCTTGATCTCGCCAGTCTGGTAGCTGGCCAGCGGACGCCGGTTCTGCGCAGAAAACACGCTCGTGAAGAACGCTTCGGGCGAACCCATGACCCCTTCCAGACAACGGTTGTAGGTATCGGCCTTCCCATCGGAGACAGTCCCGTCCGGCAAGCGGAGCGGCACATCGTTGCCTGCAGCGTCGCGCTCGAACAGGTAGTACTCAGCCTTGCGCGTCTTGCCGGAATTGCGGAAAGAGAATGCAGACCGGTAAGTCTTGCCTCCGTGTTCCCAGACCAGTTCCTTCTCAGCGCGCGGGGCGCAGAGATGGTCCCAGTAGGAAAACGCATCCGCAGACATCTTGGCGGCATGGCTAGGCATGATCGGGTACGGATGGAGGTTGTCCATCAGCGTCGTCTTGCCGGCCCCGTTCGGGCCCACCAACGCGATCAAGCCGGTTGGCAAGTCACTGAGGTCCAGGGTAACGCTTTCGCGGCGCATGCCGTCACGCACCCCATGGAATCCCGAGAGGGTCAACTTCAGCGGGCGCATGACAGCTCCTCATCGGTCTGCATGTAGGACATGTAGTTGCCAGGCAATTCCAGCAACCCGGACTCATCCACGGGCATTTCCGGAAACAGAACGGACAGCGGGGGCGTTTCCGCTTCCGGCAGCCCCTGCAATGCACGCTCAACCGAACGTACCGCAGCGGCGTACTGCTTGCCGGCCAGGTTGGCTACTTCCGGCCACGTGCGGCAGCCGGTCAGGATCTTCAGCTCGCGCTCGCTCCACTGGCTTGTCAGCCCGTTGGACAGGGACCAGAGCAGCTGCTGCAGCGCCAGTGACGGTGCCACAGAGAACCAGCCGTGGCCACCCTCAGTATGCAATGCCATGAGCAGGATGTGGTCCCGCTGCGCAATCACGGCACCCCGTCCCGCGCCGAAAGGCTGGAACAGCGTGCTGCGTGTGAAGCCGTGGCCGTTTGTGACACGCGCGGCCATTTCCGACGCGGCCATGGCTGCGTCAAACGTATGGGTCCATTCCGGGCCGGCAGGATAGAGAATCATGATGCACTCCAAATGGGACGGAGTGCGCCCCGGACGGGAAGCACCCGTCAGGGTCAAGGGAAGAAGATGGATACAGCGGGTCGATGCGTCAAAGACGCGGGGAAAACCTGGTTTCGATAACCCCCATGGGGCTATCGGAACATGGCTCGCATGCTCAAGAGTTAGGCCGTCTCGCCAGCAAACAGATCATCGGTTAGCCAATCCAGCGCTGGCGCGGTAGCAGGCGTAGGTGCTGGCGCTAGCGCGGCGGGAGGAGGCAATGCGCTCACCACAGGCACAACAGCGTCAACCAGTTCGGCAAGCTCGAGATCGACAATGGCCTGTGCGTCCAGGCTCTCCAGCACAGGCAGATACTCCACCAGACGGAAGGTATCGACCGCGGCGAGCTCGCCCCAGCGTTCCACCTTCTCGGCCAGCGTCGCGGCCCGGCTGATGCCCTCGGCACGGCTTCGCACCGCCGGCAAGACCCGGCCTTCCAGCTTCAGCTCGGCGGCTGCACCAAACAGCGCGCAGATTGCGTCACGATCCACCAGTTGGCGGTGCTCTTCATCGATCGTCCATCGGATGCGGAAGAACTTGTCGTTGGCAGTTGCAGCCGCCAAGGCAAGCTGATCCATATCGGGGGGACCGTTGAAGTCGATGCAGACGGTTTCCCGAGCTGGCGTCACGACCGGCGTGGCCACCGCGTTGCCTGGTGCCACCGACCATTGGAGGTAGGACTTCTCGCCTTCCTCTCCGTAGTGAAAGCGTCCGATCGATCCCGGATACGCGACGACTCGCCCGTCCCGCTCCCATTGCTGGCAGCGGTGGATGTGGCCAAGCATGAAGGCATCGCACTGCGCAGCGAACAGCGCCCCGATCGTGAACTCGTGATCGAAGCCCGCCATTGGCACGCCGTGCTCAGTGAGACAGCCATTCACCGTGCCATGGGAAACACCGACAGTCCGGACGCTGAAGCCCCGCAGCTGTTGATTTACGGCGCCGGCGGCGACCAGGAACGTAGACAGGTGGTCCCCAAGCGCCGTAGCGGCCGCGGCCACACCGGCCACTGACGCCAGCACGGCTTTGTTGACCGTCGGCACGCAGGTAAAGACCACATCCGGCAGTCCGCCGGCCACCAGCCGGTCCAGTTCGGGCCGGGTGAACAGTGGCCCCTCGGACGGAATGAAGACGCCCGCTCGCAGCGCGACCTGGTGGATGCGATCCGCGACGTAGACCGGATACCGCGCCCCGATTAGGCGAAACAGGTCTAGTGTACCGGCTGGCTCATGGCTGAACGTGCCCTGCAACATCAGGAGTGGCATGTTCGCCGAGAGTTGGTGAATGCGGCGGGCTAACGCACCCAGTGCGGGCGTGTGCGCGTCCAGGCGGTGGTCGGTCGAATCTCCCGACACCACCCCCACGCCACACTCCGCTGCGATGGCGTCCTCCACGGCAAAGCCAAAACAACGTTCCGCCTCGGCTAAGTGCCCGGGCGAGTAGTGCAGATCAGAGAAATGCGCCATGCGCAGGCGCGCGCCTTCGTGTTGCATGAGAGACCTCCAGGAATGGGAAGTGGCGCCGCGCGGGCACCAAATAGAAAATGGCCACCCCAACGGGGTGACCATGAAAGGGCAGCAACATCAATCAGGCGGCGGCACGCGCCTCACTGGCTGCGGCATGCACACGTGCCCGGAACGATGCCGGATCGGCCAGAGAAGCCCGCATCACTTCGATCAAGCTGCTCAGATCGTTGGCACGCTTGAACCAACCCTTGCCATAGTGAATGTGCGCGTAGACCCTGAGGTCTTGCCGATCCTCACCACTCGCAAGACCCAAGCGCGCAATCAAATCCTCCAACTGATGCGCCTTGTCTTCGGGATCCCCTTCGACAGGGCCAGGGCCGGAAGAAGGTGCTTGCGGCGAGTTGGAATCACCTGCAGTATCGACAGCCTCTGAAGCCGCCGCGGGCGACGCCTCCAATGCACCGACAACCTGCCTAGCCGTCTCAATGGCGTGGGGCACCTGATCTCCGCCGTCCAGCAGGGCACCGAGGTCGATTTCGGCATCTAGCATGGTGAGCATCTGGTTTTGTCGAACAGGGCGGCCGTTCTCATCGATACGACTGATCTCGGCCTCCAGCTTGCTCAGCCAGAAGTGCACACCCACCAGCCGCCCACCTCGCGCGAGCGAGACGGTCTGCATGGCAGCATAGGCCTTCTGGAGAACATAAATGGAGTTGGTCGGCAGCTCAATCAAACCAAGCCCTTTGATACCGACGATGCTGAAGAACAGCGATGCGGACATGTTGCATGTCCGAGCCTGGTACTGCGGGCATTGCGCGGGGTCGCAGATGCCATCCGGGATATCGTCGTCCTGACGCAGGATGATCGTCCTGCCACCAAAATTGCGCTTGACGCGGCTGGCGCGGGGGTCTTTCTCCGGTGGCGCATAGGTCTTGCAGTAGCGCCGTCCGTCAGGTCCGTATTCGGAGAAGAACTGGCGACCGCTGGCTCCCCACGCGGCGAGCTGGTTGGGCATATTGCTCAGCCAGTCGTCGAAGGCGAATAGCACAGGGAAGCGCCAGAGTTTCAGGCCATCCCCGCGATCCTCGCCGTGCCGCGCCAGGATCTCGTCGGCAATGGCCGGATTGGTGAAGTCGGAACGCCGGCACGTGAACCAGCCGACATTCTTGGGGGCCATTGAATTCCGGATGCCCGTCGCGCGCTCTATTTCTTTCTCGATCGTCTCGAAGGATTTGCCCTGGGCGAGCAGCGAATCGTGGAGCTTGACCGCGCGTTCACTCTCGCGGGCCTTCTTCGTCAGGACTTTGATGCCTGGGCGAATCTTGCCGATGATGGGCGGCCGCGCGGGCCGCTCCTCGATCAGGCTTCGGACTGCCCCGAACTCGCTGTAGGTGATGGGTGCATGCATGGATTGGTACTCCTTCGCTCAAGGTGCTGAACGACGGCGGCGCGGATCGACGCAGCATGCTCCCGAAGGCGCAGGGCTATGTCGGCCCCGCGCTGGGTCGTTACGTTGGAAAGGAACGCCGCGCGAGCGGGTTCGGGAAGTCCGGCGACAAATGCCGCCTCACAAAGGGTGCGCCATGCTTGCGGCTAGTCCGTGTACTGGGACCGCCGGCGAGCCAGCGTTGCCGCGATTGCGGCAGGAATCTTGAAATCAACTTCGGAATTGATCGTCATCATGGGCTCCCGTTCGAAGGTGTCTCACAAACAAAAAAAGCTCGCTCCGACATGCGGAAGCGAGCTTGCTTGCGAGAAACCTGCAGCCACGCCCCTTCCGGGAGCGTGGCTTACAGGGAGCAGACGCGCGGATGCGCGCAGCTCGATGCGAGGACGTGAAGCCGTCCTCGTGCAGCAGGGTCACGCTGCACAAATACCCATTTCGGACATAGTCCACCGCAGGTTCACGGATCAGCCTACGACGGCCGTTCTGCCTAGGAGGGGCCTGGAGAGAGACGCCACATGGTCCCAGGCTCGAACGGTGCCCGCTGTGCACACTGAAGTGGCACGCTGCGAGGCGCGTTTTACAAGCTGACATGGGAAGTGCTCGGCGAAAACACGATTCAGAAAGAGATTCCACACCAGTAGCCAACTGGTCGGAGCATGCGCAAGGCACGACTTGGTACGAAGAGATGGACTCGCTAGGGAGTCGGAGGTCGATGCGTCGGTGACGCGAGGTGTAATTGAATTCTGTCACAACTATCGCAAATGCGAAAAGTGGAAAGCTCGCGAATATCACATCGCTTTCTCCGAACACTGCGAATCCCGCGGCCCGACAATGGCAGGCGAGAGAGATACGCCGAGACATGAATATGGAAGCCGAACCGGAAGACATCGCCACCGATGCCACCATCAGAATAACGCAGGCCGCAGGCCAGCAACCCGATTCTGGGTTGAAGCCGATCAAGCGATTGATCAGCGAGGATCGCCTGTCCCGCATTGTGCCGGAGACCCAGACAACCATGCAGTTGTCGTTCTCCACCACGTTCGTGCGGGACTTCGTTCGGGCGGACTATTCCTTCTGCTCCGCGCGAATGGAAGGAGCGCGTCGAACGCGAATGCGCCCGCGCCGGCCGAAAGTTCCTGTATTGGAAGCAGGCGGCGCCATCCGAGTCGATCCGCCTCAACCCGCTAGAAAACTGGTCGCAGCCGTCGGAAATCGCCAGCCGAATTGCGCAACTGCTAGAAGAGGGTCCGTTCCGGGACTTCGCATTCCTCTTCATTGACCGTGCCGTCAAGGGCGAGCTTTACGTCGGTGACAAGCCGAACCTGCGTTCCATCCTGAATTACGCGCAGAGCGGCATCAACAACCTGCTGGACCGCGCTCTGCGGCGCTTCTTCGCGGAAATGGGCTTCACCGCCTGGGAGGACGAGGCGGGATCGTACATGCAGCAGGTCGGGCAGCGGCCTGGCGGGACGCTGATCGAGGCCATGGTTCGTTTGTACACCGAGCGGTACTTCAACGTCGGCCGCGGCCACGAATCCATCGACGGCCTGGTCGGCACCTTTGTCCATGACCGCGACCATTACATGCGGATCATCGCCTCAGTCCTTCCGCTCTTGCAGATGCTTGCCACTGGGGAGACGGGGCTCATGCTCGCCCCCAAGGCGGACGATTTCACCGATGACCGCGAGATTTGGGACATCGACAAGGTGATCAAGCAAAAGGCCGTGCTGTTCGTCGGCCTGGACTCCCTCTCCAGCAGCATCGTCGCGAAGGCCATCGCCTCGATGATCCTGTCCGACGTCGCGTCGGTGGCTGGGGCCATCTACAACTTCTACGCGAAGCCGCCTAAGGTTGTGCTGGTCATCGATGAGGTGGCAGAAGCGATCAATGAGCAGGTGATCCAGATCCTCAACAAGGGCCGCGGCGCGGGCTTCAATGCCCTGGTCGCCTTCCAAAGCCGCTCCGATTTGGAGGCGAAACTGGGAGACGCAGCAAAAATGATGCAGGTTTTGGGGAATCTCAACAACCAGATCATCTTACGATTGGAAGACACGGACACGGCCCAGTGGTTCTCGGACAAAGTTGGGGAAACGGCGATTCAGAACATCACCACCACCAGCAGCACGAGCACTGGATCCGAGGCACATATCGGCGAGTTCAACGGGTCGGTTTCGCGGTCGACGCAACTGGAAAAGGCGCCGCTTATCCCGACTCAGCTGATCACTATGCTGCCCAACCTGCAATATTTTCTGCGCATCTCTGGTGGATCCGTCTACCAAGGCCGGATTCCCATCATCGAAGGATAGTACGCCGACATGCAATCAAGTCTGTTCCGCGCAGTGGTCAAGCAATACAAGCTGTCGCCGAAGCTCTCGCCGGCGTTCACGGTGTCCCCCGAACTGATCGACGCGTGCAGCCGTGTTGTCGACTACATCGGCCTCAACTTCTGCATCCGGGAAGAGCCGTTGGTCAAGGAAATGCTGGTCGATGCCATCCAGTCGTACCGGGCCGCGCGTAAGGCCGGCGACGCGAACATCGCCTTCATGCAAGGACTGTTTTCGCGCTCGCACGAGCTCTACGAGAAGCGATACGCCGCCTTCAAAGGTGAGAAGTACAACGTCTGGTATCCGTACAACGAACCGATCCCTGTGTTCGAGGCAAGGCAGGAACCAGGCTATGTATGCCGCGTTGTCGACGAACCCTGCCCGGGCGTCGTGACGCAGCGCAGCGCTGCCTTTCAGCTCGCCGCCCGCGTGCTGACTGGTCACACCTTCCGCCGCTACTTCGAGGAATACGATGTCGCAAAGTTCTATGCTCAGTGAGATGGGTGTGTCCATCCGCTACGCCGTGGAGAGCGTCCGGATGTTCCCGGTCAAGCTCGCAGGCCGCTTGTCCGGCGTGGCGTGGGACGACGCTGCAGGCATGCAAGCGTGGATTCGTCAGGACATGGCGGCCGAGAAGCGTGGCGCCATTCCGGAAGAGTTCCGCTACGGCCGCGCAGCATTCTGCTTTTCGCTCATACGCCTTTCGCTCGTGAAGCCCAGGCATTTTTGGGGTGCCGTTGGTTCGTTGGCCGTTCTGCCCATTCTCCTTCTTCGTCAGTGGGTGCTGTGATGGCAGGAAGCCGATTTGCCGGGCATATCCGCGTCTGGTTGCTCGCCGCACCGCTGATGCTCTGCGTGCTCGCACCCATGCTGCCGGAGAGCGAGCGCTTCGAGATTGGCGCCGACGAGCAAACCTCTGTCGAGGCAGTCCTGGGCGAAATGCGCGCCTCTGGCGCCACAGGTGCCGCGAATGAGCGGTTTCGTGCGTGGTTCGTTGACTCTGGGCTGTTGCGCTCCTCGCTATCCGGTTCAGCATCCAGCTCCGCCCTCTCGGACGCTGGGGCGTCAGACCTCGGGAGACGGTGGGTGCGCAATTTCTGGATGACCATCTATCGCGCGCTGTATCGGGCAGCCGTCGCACACACCTGGGCATTCGGCGCCATCGTCTTTCTGATCGCGATGCTCAACGATGGCGCCGTTGCCAGGCGCATCAAAGCTTCTGCCGCCGGATTTGCGAGTCCACTCTCCTTTCACCTCGCCGCGCACGGCTTGCTGGTTACGTTCGGCATCGGGGCGTCGGCGCTTCTGGTTCCCGTGCCGCTGCTTGCTTACTGCTGGTCGGCTGCGGCACTTCTGGTCGGGGTGCTTGGCTGGCGTCTTGCAGCCTCATTCCACGTCAATCGCTAGCTTGCTTCGCATTTTTTGCATTCAATTCGCGGACCCTATACCGCACCAACGGAGAACCTACATGAGCACCGCAGAACATATCGACATGATCGACGATGCAATGACCCTACCGGCCGAGGTCGCCCTCTCCGGCGACCATCCCTCCACAGCCGGAACTTCGGGGTTTACTGATGCGGGCCCGCTTGAGCCGGGTTCGGTCGAGCATGAGCTTCAAGAGATGGTCGATGCGGCGGACTCCCTACGCAAGGACGGTGTGATCACCGCCGCTGACGCCGAGAAGAAGAAGGCCGAAGTGGAGAAGACTCGCAAGCTGTTCCGCGAGCTGCCGCCCGAGCAACGCGCGGCCATCGTCAAGCGTCGCCGCGACCTGGGTCTGCAGATCCTGAACCGCGAGCTAGCCGGTGCCGCGGTGGTGGCAGTCGGCCTGAAGCTGAACCACACGCGGCTCCGCCCGCTGTTCCTCCAGTCGTGGCCCTACCTGAACCGGATGAGCCTGAACCTGCAGCGCTTCGGTGCCGAGACGTTCAGCCGAAGCGAGCTGGCTACCGTCAACGACTTCCTCGAACGTGAGCTGGCCAAACTTGAGGACTACGTCGACGAGCAGTTGCGCGTGGCGAAGGCCTACTGCGAGATGCGGGAGGCGGAAATGAAGGCAAAGAACGACATCATCTTCAGGCCCACGGTTACCCGGCCATCGCTGGAGATGGAGATCCAAGCGTACTCACGCTTCTCGCTGCGCGGGCTGCAGGTTCTGGTCAATTTCGACAAGACGATGGACGAGTTTGATTTTATGGTGTGGAACGGCATCCGTGATCAGTCCGACGTCAATGACCAGGTGAACAGCTTCCTGCGCAAGTTCCAGCCGCTGGCGTTGCGTAGCTACACTACGCACTTGAAGTTGATGACGACGATCCGCGGGATCTAGAGCTCGTCGATGCCCGCCCCGTCTCTCGATAAACTCAACGCCGCCCAACGGGAGGTCGTGCTGCTGCGTAGCCACTGCGTTGCGGTCGCATGCCCTGGTGCGGGTAAGACCTCCACTATGGCCACGAAGGCAGCGCACTTGCTGTCGGATCCTGAGGTCGTTGTGGGGGCCGTCACCTTCAGCAAGGATGCGGCGGTGGAACTGCGCGAGCGCATTCTCGCGCTTGCAGGGGAAACTGCTAAGAGGCGGCTCATTGCGGGGACGTTCCACTCCTTGGCCTATAAGCAAATCCGCGTGAAAGGATCGAAGGGCCAAACGATCCTGATGGATGGCGAGCGTCTCGCATTAGTCGATCAGGCCTTGCAAGCGGCGGAGCTCGATTGGAAGCTTGACGATGCCATAAGAGTCATTGTGAACCTCAAGACTGCCCTAGCCATCGTGCCGACAGAAACCCCTGAAGGACGGCTTCTGGCTGCCTATCAAGACTCCCTTGAACGAAATGGGGCGCTCGACTTCCATGACATGCTGCGTCATAGCGTAAGTGGGATGCAATCCGGGTCACTCAAGCCCTATCCTTTTCATCATCTTCTCGTGGACGAGTTTCAGGATACTGACCCACTTCAGTATCAATGGGTGTGCGAGCATGCCCTACACGGTGCCACGATCACGCTTGTCGGGGACGATGACCAGAGTATCTATGGCTTTCGCTCGGCGCTCGGCTTCCGCGGCATGGAGTCCTTCATCAGACAATTCGACGCTCAACCGGTAATACTCGGAAGCAATTATCGGTGTCGCGCGGAGATCCTAGCCGCTGCGGATCGAGTGATCGTCAACAATCGCGATCGGATTCCCAAGACGCTTGCGGCAGAACGGGGACCGGGAGGGACTATCGGGTTTAGCCGGTTCGGCGATGAATATGACGAGGCGGTAGCAGCTGTAGAAGCGCTGTCGCCCTTTCTCAGCGACGGTAGGAGTGGGGCGATTCTGGCTCGAACCAACCGGATTCTGGACCCGGTCGAAGCAGTATGCAGATCCCACGGACTCAAGTACTACCGCGCATCCGGAACCTCGATTCTCAATCGTCCGGAGGCGGCCCTAATGGGAAGCCTTTTGGAACTTGTGCAGCGGGTTCGATCCGGTGGCATGGACACGCTCTTGGGCTTCGCCGGCCTCAGCGTGCACGAGCTTCGTTCTCTCCACGAGAAGATCGGTCCGGGCCTACAGTTCCGCCAGGTAAAAGAGCTCGCTGGACTTGCCCTCAGCGATAGCTCGGTCGATACGTTTAGAGATTTCTCGAAGCGGCTCTCCGAGTGGCGAGCCTTGTGCGAGCGGCAGTTTTTCTCGCTGGTCCTCGAGGGCGTCAGCGATTGGATGTTGCGCCACGCGAAGGCCGACGCGGCAAAACGCGCTATCCGAACAACGTACGACGTACTTTCTAGGTTGAACGGTCCATTCTCGGACCGACTAGAGTTCCTACGGCGGAAGAACAATGAGCCTTGTAACGATGCCATTGTCCTTACCACCCTTCACTCTGCGAAGGGCTTGGAATGGGACGCAGTGGTTCTAATTCGGGTTGAGGAGACCGTGCTACCTGACGAGAAAGGGACTTCCGAAGCTGAAGAGAGAAGGCTCTTTTATGTTGGTATGACAAGGGCACGCGACTCGCTCTTCATCAGCACGGCAAAGAAGAACCCCACCTCACGCTTCGTCTTTGAAGCTGGGTTGCTCCAAACCTAGTTGTCTGACAGCTCCTAGTAGAGCAACCGCGTACCGTCGGGATGGCTGACTTCGTGAATGCCCTAAGGACAGGCACTAGCCGCCGGCTGAGAAACCAGTCTAAGGAACACTTGGCACGCCACGACAGCCAGTGGCCCGGAGCCAAAGCCACTCCACCCTGAGTTGCGGCGGTGCGCCACTGGACGTCATTAAGCAAACATCCAGCAGCAAGCTCGCCCAAATGACCAACTGGCTCAGCGAGCCGGTCGCTATCGCCTCCAACCAAATCATATCGGACGGCGCCGTCTGTCTATATGTCGTTACGCGACGGGCCGATTTGGATGGGGCCGCCTGCGCATTGGGTGGCGGTTAGTGCCCTTGGCCGTGACACGTCCCGTGGAGACGAGCGAGCGCTCCTGTCTCGGCCATGCAGGCCGTCTGTACAGTGGTTACGCGTCCCTGGGTCTCCCGACCAACGCTCGTTCCAGGCGAGTGATCTGCGCAACACGACGCGGCAGATTCCGTGACGATTCGTCGAACTTGTGTCCGTCATGAGCAAGTATCCCGCGACCACGGGCTCTGGTGGCATGCAGCACACTGTGATTGGTGGCGTATGCACTCCGCCGCACAGCGTCCTTCCGGTGTCTCACGTCGCCGTATTCGCTGCCTATTCCCATGAAGGCAATCGGCTCTTGCGGCGCGCGATTTGGACAGAAGTCGTAGATCACGCCAGGAAGCGGAGCGAGGCACCGCGCGCTCATGCCCAGACGTTGCCCTCCTGGACTTGGTACGCCGGGGCAGGCATGGCACCCGGCCAGGGGTAAGTGGCACCGCGCCGCGAGCGCCGGATGCAACTCCAGTGCCAAGTTAAGGCTCCCGGACAGAGTCCGATTGTCCTTTCTATGATCTCTGACCGTCGAAGACGATGCAGGGTTGCCTAGGCCAGGTCAAAGTGGAAGAGCTGTACAGCACCTCCCATTCGCTTCCTGACGTCTTAGGGCGGGCCTCAAGCTACACCCAGCCAGACATGCCGGCGAGATTGATTCTGCAGTGTCCTAAGTGACCGTCAATACCCTTAGCTCGCAGTTAGGCTCAAGGGCACCTGCACAACCCGGTGGTGTAACGAGTTGGGCCGCAGTTTTGTATTGCGCTTGCTTGGTGCAACGGATTGGGCCGCAAATTAAAGTTGGCCGGAGAAAGGTGCATCGTTTTGGGCCGCTTTTGACCCGCAACTCAAAAAAGTGAGCGCTTCCTATCGACATATCCATTGTGTTTTGGAAATTCGGATAGCTTTGCGGACCAAGGGGATACACCTTTCGATCCTGGATGCCGGAAAGAAGCTTCGGTGGGCTCAGCCGTTCTCCGCGTCGATTCCTTGCGGACCAATAGATTGCGCTTTCGCGGAAGTGGTGATGATGCGGCATTTTTTGCGGGCCAATTCGCTACACCGTTGAACAATAAGTGCCGCATACGCGGGAGAGCCCGGCAGCAGGCCACGGAGCGAGGTGCTGTCCGATTGGCAATGTACCGTGTTACGGACAGGTGCCGTACGCGTTCGATGGGAATTGCGGACCAAGGAATAACACCTTCTTTGCGGCAAAACGGAGGCACGTGCCGCCGCTGGCGAGTATGAGGGTACTCGAGCGGACCAATCGATTGCACCTTGAGCGTGGCGCTGGCACTGCGGACCAACAAACGACACCATTGCGCATCGGCTACCAGACTGCGCACCAATCAATTACACCTTATGGGCTGGGTAGTGCTGCGGACCAATGGACTGCACCTTCTTTGAACTCAGAGTATTGCGCACCAATAGATAGCACCTTGGCGGGTGAACGATTCTGCGGACCAACAGAGTGCACCTTTGGATGAATCGCCAGGACGCGGACCAATCGATTACACCTTGGCTCCGTGGGTTGATTTGCGGACCAATGGACTACACCGTCAGTAGTTCGGCAGTCTTGCGGACCAATCGATTGCACTTTATCAGGAGCGCTCCGATTGCGGACCAATACATGACACCTATACATACGGATGCTCTGCGGTTCAACTGCAGCCGCTGTGGATAACCTGGCCGGTTTTGACTTTCCGCACTTTTTTGTGGAGAGCCAGCAGCTTCTTTGTTTGTAAACCAGCTAACGTATACGAGGGCGTTTTTCTTGTTGTAAATCAAAAGGTTATGGCAAGCAAAGTGTACTTTTTTGGTAACAAGGTGCGATTCATTGGTTCGGAGGTGTCATTTTTTGGGCCGCAAAAGTGTTAACTATTGGTACCTCAAGGTGTTATTCATTGGTCTCAAAGTGCAATTCATTGGCCTATGGTGTTAACCATTGGTTTGCGACCCTTCGAAGACCGTGGATCGCTTGGCAGGTAAGGCTTCGCAAGCCACGGTTCATTTCAAAGGTATAAAGCTTTGGTGCGGAGGTGTAGATTTTTGGTGCGGCGTGGACGTCGCCTCCGCATCAAGGTGCAATCGTATACTTGACTCGTTGCACCTTTAGATAGATATTACCGGCACTACCGCTAGTGCACCCCCTCCCCTATGGCTGACGTCCCACGTAATCTCCAGGAACAACTGGGCTTCGACATTTTCAACGCAGTGCGTGGGGAAATGGGTGCGGCAACGCCGATCACTGAGTCGAGCCGCGAGATAGGCTATCGGAAAACGAACGTATTGATCGATGTTTCCCCGCTGACGCTCCTCGCCCGCCGTGCTATCAATGCTCTCTGGTTGACCGTCTCCGAGAATCCCGACCTATCACACTACGATATTGAACTGGGCTATTTCAAATGGCTTGCCAAGTTCGAGACATCTAACAATCTAGCCCACCTAAAGAAGGCATTGCGCGAATGCCAAAGTGCGTCGGTGCAGGTATCTGTCGACGATACCGATGGTGATCCGCAGTGGGCCTCCGTGCCACTGCTCGGATCTGTTGGTATCTCCGGCGGCCGCGTGGTGTTCAAGGTCGACGAGATGATCAGGCGGCAACTCAAGGATCCACAGCGGTACACCTATCTATCGTTGCGCATGTCGGCTGCATTGAGCAACTATGCCTACATTCTGTACGAGAGGTTGAGCTCGCTCCGCTTCATGGGGACGACTGAATGGATTCCGCTTGATGTGGTCCGAAAATGGGTCAATGCTGACTCGGTTAAGTCGCTGACCGAGTACAAGCAGTTCAAGCGTCTCGTGCTTGATAAAAGCACGGAACAGATCAACGAATTGACCGACCTGTATGTTGAATTCGAGACGAAGACCACGCCTGGATCGCGTCGCGTAGCGGCTCTGCGCTTCAAGCTGCGCGATAACGCAAAGGGCAAGTTGGTCCTGGACTTCGCTCATCCTCACGAACTGAAGGATCTCTATGAGACCCTGGTTAAGGGTTTCGGCCTTAGCAAGCGGCAACTCAACGAAATCATTGGCAACCGCGAAGTGAATACGGACGAACGCATTCGTAAGGCTATCGAGTTGGTGAAGCATCGTGTGCGCGTCGGCGGAGTGAAGTCTCCCGGCGCTTACCTAATGCGAGCGATCAAGGAAGGCTGGGAGCTTAGCGAAATCGAACGAGAGATTGCTGCTGGTAAAAAGGTCGAACCCGGTCAGCCGATCCAGATCGCCCCTGCCGAACTCGAGTTCGCCAGTTCACTTGAGCGGGACGTTGATGCAGGCCTGGCGGCATTTCAGGCGTTGGACAAGGCGGCACGAGACGATGTACTTGCCTCGCTATATCGCGAGACTACCTTCAAGATGGCCACACGGCGCGCAAAGATTAAGTCTGAGCCAGATGAGGCAGCCATCCTTGGGCGGAAGGCCCTGAAGACGGAATTGGGCCTCTTCATGAGCAGAACGCGAGGACAACCTGTAGTGCCGCAGTGATTGCGGCACTCTCACAGAATAAGGGGGCTAGCCCCCTTATTCTAATGGCGCGGATTAGCTGATAGCTACCAGATAGCGATCAGCGCTTATATTTGTCTTCCATCGCTTCCACGGCGCGCTCGAGCAACGCACCGGACGGGATATTCAATGCTTCGGCCAGAGCATTGAAGCGCGCAATCGTATCGGGGGTTGCCTTGATATTGATCTGCTGATTACGACCAGTTGTGAATCGACGCTGGCGTCGTGGAGGTGCGGCGGTCGCCGCCGTCTCCAGTTTGCGGGCATCGCGACTCACGAAGCCGTTCTCCTTTGCGACTTGCTCAATGGCCTGCCGATCGGGCCGTGGCTTGTCTTCTCGCGGCCGCGGCTCGAAATCATCAAGCGCGGCGTCAAGTGGATTCGCTCTGCTCATTATGCGGTCTCCTTCTTCTCTTCCATGTGGCCCTTGCGCAGGAACTGAAGGACCTCACCTGCGAACAACTCCGCGTTCTCAATTGCCTTGTCGACATTTGACACCTCGGAGCGGCTAAGCCCCGAGAGCGACTGTCGGTAGGCGAACATTGCCTTGAAAGCTGCACGTTCATTCAGCTCTGTCTTGAACACGGGAATACCTGCATTAGCAAAGGAGCGCCGGATGTGTGTTGTTTCTCGGCTCTGGATTGCTACGGATGTTCTAGTGAACAGGACAGCATAGGGAAGCTTGTAGTCAGGCTTGTGTTTTTGGATACCTCTCTCGTGTGCACGGATGAGGCGGAACGCTCTGCCAGCCTGCTCCGCGTCGAGTTGCGACCCTTGAGTGGGCACTACGACAAAGTCTGCTTCGCTGATTGCGTGCGCGACGATTGTCGCAGCCGTTCCCTCCAAGTCGACGATCACGAATGCGGACTCCTTCGCTGCCGCATCAATCCTGTCGGCAATGTCCTCCTCAGTGACATCCGAGATCACCGCCATAGACTTTGGAGCCGCACCCTCAGCAGCCCAGGTCTTCACGGGGTGATTCGGGTCGGCGTCAATGACGGTGACGCTCTTGCCGCGCTCTGCGATTTGGGTGGCTAAGACTAGGGATGATGTCGTTTTCCCTGCTCCGCCCTTCGGGCTTACGAACACGATTGTCGGCATCGAGTTTCCTTTTGCAAGTAGCTATCTGGTTGCTAACCGGTGGCGTGGCTAACTAGTTACAGGAGTATAGCGGATAGCTACTAGATATCAATGGCTACTAGGTAGCTACTGTGATACCCGATTGGTATCCTTGGCTGACTAGACCACTCGGATGTTAGGTATCTACCAGCTAGCTTATAGATATCTTAAAAGTACCTAACGGATAGCGGCCAAATAAGCAGGACCCCTTGGGAATACAAGAGTACCCCTGAGATGAATGTAGCCAGATAGCTACCACATTGGTATCTATCTGGCTACCAATCGTCGAAGTGCATCTAGGCGACCTGTCAGCTCGCTACCAGCTAACTCGCTAGAACAATAGCTCCGGCTTTCCGGTGGCGATGGCACTCGATAGCGAGTAGATATCGAGTGCCAGACTAAGCCGCCTCGAGCAGGCACTTCCGCCGGTAGACGCTTCAGAGGACGTTGGGCCTGGCAGTACTGGCGACGTTGCTCCTGCAGTACATTCCGGGATTTGCCTGCGGACCAAGACGATGTTGCTTTCCCCGATTCGCCCAGTACCGGCACCCGGACACAGTAGTCGGCTGCATAAGGTATCTGGTAGCTATCGGATAGAGATGTAACGATGTCCGATAAGTACCGGATAGCAGTAGCTACTAGCGTAATGCAATAGCCGAGACAGTACCGGATAGCTAACTGATATCTAGATACCCGATAGATATCCAAAAGCTAGTCTTGAATGGGCACAACGACGAGTACAGCGGGATCACTCCGACACGAATCAGCCGGCGCAGCTACTCGGTAGCTACCAGTAAATCCGACTCGCTATGCCGCGGGGTCGTAGACTTCCAAATCTCTGCAGCGACAGAGCGGAACACCGATTCAAGCTAGCTGGTAGCTAACCAATAGCTTCCGATGCGAGATGCAGCGATGCTTGAAATAGCTACAAGCGCCACGAAATGGTCGACATAGTACCGACAGGGCAACTGGGATCAAGATACCTGATAGATACCTAATAGATACCTGTGAGATATCTTTTAGTGAGCGCAACGACGAGCACAGCAGGATTCCTCCAGTGCCGAAGCAGTCGGTGCAGCTACTTGGTAGCTACCTATAAATCCGACTTGCCATGCCGCGGCGTCGTAGACTTCCCAATCTCTGCAGCGACAGAGTGGAACACCGATTCAAGCTAGCTGGTAGCTAACCAATAGCTTCCGATGCGAGATGCAGCGATGCTTGATCGCCACCTGGCAGCAATAGCTACTAGCGCAACGAAACGGTCGACATAGACCACCAGGGCAACTGGGATCAAGATACCTGATAGATACCTGTGAGATATCTTTGAGTGAGCGCAACGACGAGCACAGCAGGATTCACTCCGTGCCGAAACCGTCCGTGCAGCTA
The DNA here is from genome assembly GCF_058801495.1 of Cupriavidus sp. GW822-FHT03E04. NCBI lineage: Bacteria > Pseudomonadati > Pseudomonadota > Betaproteobacteria > Burkholderiales > Burkholderiaceae > Cupriavidus > Cupriavidus sp. GW822-FHT03E04. The sequence goes on along the minus strand of NZ_JBXANI010000021.1, from coordinate 52,769 downwards.
CTTGGTAGCTACCAATAAATCCGACTCGCCATGCCGCGGGGTCGTAGACTTCCCAATCTCTGCAGCGACAGAGTGGGACACCGATTCAAGCCAGCTGGTAGCCAACCAATAGTTTCTGGTGCGAGATGCAGCGACGTTCGATTGCCACCTGGCGACAATAGCTACTAGGTAGCTACTAGCGCAACGAAATGTTTGACATGGTACCGACATGGCAACTGGGATCAAGATACCTGATAGATACCTACAAGCTATTGTTTAGTGGGTACAACGACGAGCACAGCAGGATTCATTCGGTGCCGCAACCGCCCGTGCAGCTACTTGGTAGCTACCAGTAAATCCGACTCGCTATGCCGCGGGGTCGAAGACTTCCAAATCTCTGCAGCATTAGAGTAGAACATCGATTTAAGCTAGCTGGTAGCTAACCGATAGCTTCTGGCGCGAGATGCAGCGATGTTCGATCGCCGCTTGGCGGCAAGAGCTATTAGGTAGCGATTAGGTAGCTACTAGCGCAACGAAATGGTCGACATAGACCACCAGGGCAACTGGGATAAAGATACCTGATAGATACCGAAGAGATATCTTTGGAAAGGCAAAATGACGAGCACAGCAGGATCTGCCCGGCGCCGAAACGACGCACCGACCGTCGATGGATAGCTGGTAGCTACCACGGCGAAAACCAACGCTGCTACTTAGTAGCTACTAATATATCCAACTCGCTTCGGCGCGGGCGTGTAGAGACTCCAAATCCTTCCCGTAGCAGCAGGTTGGAATATCTATATAGGTAGCTGGTAGCTAGCTGCATCATCCAACGCATTACCGAACGGTCGACAGGTCTGGAGGTACCTCAAAGATACCTGATAGGTATCTTTGAATGGGCTCCCCGGCGAGCTACTCTGGAGATTGCCAATGCTAAAGCGGGGCATCGGCCCGTTGATATGATAGCTAGTGGGTACCACAGTGTTACCTGGTAGCTATCAATAAGTCCGACGCGCTATGGCGTGGGATCGTAGACTTCCTAGTTTCTGCATTCGAACACTTGCCTTAATGAGAGGGCGGCCGAAGTACATCTCGGACGGATATCAGATAGCTATCAGCTAAGCGTATTGGAGCGCGTTCGCGTTGCAGGGAGGGATGTTACTGGATAGCTACCAGGTATCCGCGAATATGCATTGCCAGTTGATACTCCAACGCGGTCCAGCGGGAAGTACGTGGGTGTTTGAGAGACAGGTAATAGGACTAGTTACTTATCTATCCGTCGGTAGTAGCCACCAGTTGATCTCGGATCCTGGGAGCGTCCGCCGTAGATGGCTACCAGATAGCTATCCTTGTGGGTGAGAAGAGTAGCTCGCGTCCTTCTCGCTAGTTGGCAGGGGCATTTGTTCCCTAGCGAAATGGAGCGCTACAGCGGGAAAATGCGCAATCGAAGTACTAGATAGCTACTAGATAGCTTCGCGCCGGAATCAGATGAGTAGACCTAGCGCGACCTCCGTGCGGGACAATATGCACCTCATAAGCGCACCCTTCGGGGCGGTATGGAAATTGGCCTCGCGGGACTGCGATCGTGGTCTTAGCTTGTCAAATATGGACGCCGGGGAGGGCTGTCCTTTAGACAGAGCCCCGGCACGTAGCCGTGGACTGAGTGCGTTGGGAGACTCACAATCAGCAGCAACCATTTGGAAAGTTGTATTTCGGTGCAACTTAAAATGGGGGGACTCCGATCTATAGCTATAGACTATCACCCTCCCGGAGATCCACATAACGGGTCGCTGCAAATGCTGCTGTGTTTGGCTGTCCAGTCCAATCCACTCGGAAGCACCATGTATCGCCTGCGGCGAAGCAATCCCAGCAGACAGATCGCCATTCGAGATCGCTGGCGAAGAAGCCTTGCCGCGTCCCCCTTCTGGCGGTTCGATGTCTGGCGACAGTCTGAAGAAGACAGAGGTCTCCCCAACGTAGCCGAATCAAGCAAGGGGAGTGGCAGATCAACACGCAACCAGAAGTCCCGCGGAGCCGGCATCAGGAGGTACACCCCGCAGCGCGAGGGGGCGATCGACGCAAGTCCGCTGGCACTGTCCCACGAGTGTAAGTCTTTGATTTTCAATATTTACTATCTAGTGCGCCAATCATCCGTTCAGAAATGACGAGCGAAATGCTATGCCGATAACTGTACGTCTTGCCCGGGGTTTCCATTGTGATAACGGAGTCGCACTGGATACGGAGGCGTAGGGAGAAGTGCCTGGCCAGCTATGACCTGAGCCGCTATCCGGAGGACACGGGCGACAGCTTCACAGCATTCCTCTATCCGACCCGTGCGCTGCCGGACTACGGATCGAGCAATCATCGGCGGCGCTATGGAACGGGTTCGTGAGCGCGCATGCGCCGCGCGACTGGCAGGGCCAGTGGAGATCCCAATGGACTACTTTACCCGCGCTGTGGAGTGGACGTTGCTGAACGGACCGCGGTGGGACTCAACCGGGTTGGTGCTCGAGCCAGCGCACTGCGAGCGAGCCGTCCGGAAGTCCGGCTATGTGGCGGCGCAGCAGACAGTGCGGTTGCGGGTGTAGCGACGGTACTGCCAATACTCAGAGTGCCGCGCCTTCCGGCACAGGAAGTAGCCCCTGCGTCCGAGCAGGTGGCGGTAATTGACCGCGACGCGCTCATATGCTTTAGGCGACGATTGCAGTGGCTGCCGGCGCAACCCATTGGCTGCGGTCAGGGCCGGGCAGGGCGGTAGTCCGGCACGGCACGACGTCTAGCGCGGTGACAGAAGCTGAATCGTATGATCTGCTTCGCAACTGCGAGCGGCTGACTCGGCTACTGCTGCGCCGATTGTCGGCGAGCCTTCCACGTCGCCAACGGCGGTGGATCCACAGCACTACTCGGGTTTTTGAACCAGACCTGCCGATCGTCAAGGTGGCACGAGCGCAGGCAAATGCTGCCTAGCTGCTTGCAGCGATGCACGCCAGCGCAGGCCAACGCTGCTGCGTGGCTACTCGCGGCGATGCGCTACCTCAAGATGGCCTAAGCCTCCCCTCCAGCATTGCTGGAAGAGGTCAACTTTGTACCTGATAGCTCCCTTTACGAGAGGCGGGACGACTTGTATCAAGGCTTCTCACAATTTTTGAGAATTCTCACAATCCATGAGAATAGATGATGCAACTGTGGTGGACCCTTGGCACTTTGCGCGGCCGGAGCTGGCCAGCGCGTATCTGCATGCGTTCGATTTGAAGCTCTCTGCAGCCCGCGGGCTGTTCGCGCGCCGGCGGATGGGCAAGACGTCGAGACCTGATGCCTGCGGCCGTGGAGCGCGGCTATCTGACGGCGTACACGAACCTCTGGGACAACCGTAATTCGCAGGAGGCCGCGCTCGTCGCAGCGCTCACCGAAGCCCTTGAGCCCAAAGGGGCCGCGGCAGTACTGTTAAAGCTTCGCGCACCGCTCAAGAAGGTGAAAGCCACCGCGAAGATTCCAGGCGGCGTAGAGGGCTCATTGGAGGCTGAGCTGGGTAAGGCGGGAATGGATAGAACCGCGGCCCTGCACGATGTACTCAAGCAGCTCGACCGCAAAAAGAAGCCGCTTCTGCTGGTCATCGACGAAGCTCAGGTCCCGGCGGGTGCGGACCACAGTGATTTTGCCCATGCACTGCGCGCGGCGCTCGATATTCGCAAGGACCGTATCAAGGTCATCTTCGCGGGCAGCTCGGAAACGACATTGCGCGGGATGTTTGCCCGGGTATCAGAGCCATTCTTCAATTGGGCACCCCTCGAACCGTTTCCCCTGCTTGGCGACGAATTTGTCGCCTTCACGGTCAATCTGTTCAACAGCATGGCGCGACAGAAACTGACCCTTGAGCAGGGCAAGCGTGCGTTCGCCACGTGGGAGCAAACCATGCGGTTGATCATCGAGGCCAGGTAGGCCGACGAGCGCAGCGACACGGTCCATGACGCTGACGGAGTTCTGGCCGTGGTTGCGAGCCGTGACTGTAGTCTTGCGCAACTGGGCCTGACCCTCGCGGAGGGGCGGTCGCTGCTGGCCAAGGTACAGGCCGAGCTGGTTTCGAAACAGGTGGAGTGGTGGCTCTCGGGCCAGACCCATTGTCGGCGCTGGGGCGTGGCCTTGAGCCACAAGGACCGTCGCTCCACGGAGCTGCGCCTCTTGTACGGTGAAGGTGAACGGTCCGCGGCTGTGGTCGTATGCCTGCTAGCGGACTGCGCGGATGCCGCGGCGTGTGGTGCACCCCTTGGCCAAAGCTCTGACTAACCGCGCCACGCCGGAGCTGCAATACCTCCAGGCCCATCTGCCGTACCGCCAGGCCACGGTCATGCTCAAGGAAGTGCTGCCGCTGGACAAGGGCATTTCGCTCAGCGGCACCCAAGGTCGGATTCGCGCTCTTGGAAATCGACTCGACGCTGACATTGAGCGTGACATCGCGAAGCTGCCCCAAGCCGTTGCAGAAGTCCAGGTTCGCGAATCCAGCCACGTCGTGGCTGTGCCATTGCGACTCCGTGAGAGGCCTTGGCCGCCACGTCAACATTGTCGCCGGGCGAGCGACATTCAACAACAGTCCCCCAAGGTTGTATGCCTATGTGCACCGGGAAATCCCCTCGGCTGCAGCGCGACTCGATCAGTTCCTCAGTCGAAACGGTGTGGCGACCGATGAACGCGTGACCGTCATCAGCGACGACGCTGGCGAATTTGGGAAGACCGCCCAAGGCAGTCAGCTGGCCCGTGGCCGGGTCCTCGATTGATTCCACATCGCGATTAAGTTCAAGGCGGCGCAGCGTTCTGTGTTCGCAGCAAGAGGATCGCCTCGCTGGAACGGGCGCCGGTGGAGACCGAAATCACCTACGCCAGGTGGTCGGTCTGGCATGGCAAGGGCAGCAAGGCGGTGGACCGGATCAAGGCACTGCATGGTGCGGGTGAGGGTCGCGGTTTTGAACGGGGAACTCTCATCCGACTGCATCTCCGCACTCGAGGTCGCCGCCTCCCGTCACAGTCAATGCGTCGACATACATCGCCAGACCCGCATCGGCCAACGAACAGAATTAAGCGTGACATCCTCGCCGCAAGCCAGCGCGCCTAACGAAATCGGCCTCCCCAATTCTTGCACGCTCTCCTTCACGGCGGACGACGCGACTGCAGCTGTGACTGTAGCTGTAGCGATGGTTCTGCCGAGACTCGTGTGCCCGAGCCAATGCCGGAGCCGGAGATCGGTCCTGAGCCAGAACAGGTAGCAGTGAATGACCGCGACGCGCTCACACGCCATTCGCGCGGAGTGCTAGGCTGCCGGGGCAGTGAAAGGGCAGGGCGGTGGTCCTGCGCGACACGACGTCTGGCGCGATGACAAAAGCCGAGTCGTGCGATCTGCTTCGTGAGAGCGCTTGACTCGGCTACAGCTCCGTTGGCGGCGCGAATGATGCAGGCTCCGCGGCCCTACCCGGGCCTTCGATCCAGGTATGCCAATCCTCGAGGTACCGCCAACGCAGGCCCACGCGGCTGCCCGGCTGCTTGCGGCGATGCATTGATGCGGCTGCCGCCGTCCCGACGCCCTTTGGTGCAAGCCGCTGCATTCACCGACAGCAGTGCTGGCTTAGCGGCTTCGGCGTTGTCGAACAGAAAGGCCATCCACGCAACATCATCACAACGCTGGCGGAAAAAGTAGGGCGCGTCGACCAGAAAAGCCGCAAGCCTCGTCAAGGCATCCACTACGCAAAAATCGTATTGTTACTGCACGTCACGACTACGAAGTGCTTCGGAATCAATTCCGCTATCTCCGCCAGGGCCCTATCCCTAAAGATCTAGCGTCAGGATCGGGGTTCTAGAGCGTGAGCAGCATGGCAGGAACTGGTCCTTTGCGGCGCGCTCCTCATCGGTCAGGTAAGCGTCGCGGTGATCGGGATCGCCTTCCAGTACGCGAGTTAGGCACGTGCCGCATATGCCTTGCTCGCACGAGGTCTCGATCTCGATACCGAACGTACTGAGCGCCTCCACCACGGTTTGCTCAGCCCTAACATCTATGACTCTTCCGGAGCTAGCCAGCCTCACCTGAAACGCGCTATTTCCTGCGACGGACGCTTGCTGAGCGCTGAAGTACTCGCGATGGAGGTTGGATTCTGCCCAGCCCGCGCTTCGCGCACGCGACAGCACTGCATCAACAAAGCCTGAGGGGCCGCAGACATAGACATGTTTGTCCACATCGGGGCCCGCGAGAATCACTTGCAGATCGAGACGCTCTTCGGGGGGCGCCGTATCGAAGTAGATTCGCACGTGCTCCTTCATCCCAGGCCGGCTCAATTGTTCGCGGAAGGCAGTTCTTTCCGGTGCGCGTGTGCAATAGTGAAATTCGAACGATGCATCGAGATGCGCCAATCGCTCGGCCATGCAGAGTATCGGCGTCACGCCAATCCCGCCGGCGAGCAGAATCGAGTGCTTGGCTTCATTGGCGAGCGGAAAGTGATTTCTGGGGTGGCTAATTTCAATTTCCGCCCCTTCGTCCTGGGCATGCATGGCGATTGACCCCCCGCGGGAATTTGGGTCGCGCAGCACGCCAAGGACGTAGCGATGCGTATCGTTCGGATCGTTACTCAGGGAGTACTGCCGTACCAACCCATTGCCGACGTGGACGTCGATATGCGATCCCGCGGAGAATCCGGGTAAGGGTTTTCCGGTGGGGTCCACGAGCTCGAAGGAGAAAATATCCGTAGCCGTTTCGACCTTCTTCAATATCTTCACTTTCATGATTGGCTGCCAATTTTCGTGACACGTTCTGCTTCGATCACGCGATCAAGGGTTCTCCGCGCCACGCGCCTAGGCGCGTGGCACCTTGGGTTTTTGTTAGCTAGCGAGCAGTCCATGCGGGTCGATGACAAACTTCTTCGGCACGCCGGAATCAAACTCCAGATAGCCTTGAGGCGCTTCGTCAAGCGTGATTACCTGCACGTTGACGATGTCCGCGATCTTGATCCGGTCCCAGAGAATGGCCTGCATCAGGTTTCGGTTGTATTTCATGACCGGCGTTTGCCCTGTGAAGAAGCTGTGCGACTTTGCCCAACCGAGGCCAAATCGGACAGACAGGCTTCCGCGCTGCGCCGCGGCATCGGCTGCACCGGGATCCTCCGTCACATACAAGCCAGGAATACCGATCTTGCCGGCTGCCCGCGTAACTTCCATTAGTGAGTTGAGGACAGTTGCGGGAGCTTCTTGATGCGAACCGCTATGTCCGTGGCCGCGCGCTTCGAAGCCGACACAGTCGATCGCACAATCTACCTGCGGCTCACCCAGGATGGCCGCAATTTGGTCGGCGAGTGACGCGTCTTCGGAAAGGTCGACCGTGTGAAAGCCGACGTTGCGTGCGTGTGCCAGCCGGATCTTGTTGACGTCGCCGACGATCGTGACAGCCGCGCCGAGAAGGCGAGCCGACGCAGCCGCCGCCAAACCAACCGGACCGGCGCCGGCGACGTAAACCGTCGAGCCGGGACGCACGCCTGCGGTCACAGCACCGTGGTAGCCGGTTGGCAGGATGTCCGACAGGCACGTCAGGTCACGAATCTTCCCCATGGCCTGCTCGCGGTCGGGGAACTTGAGCAAATTGAAGTCCGCATAGGGCACCATCACATACTCGGCCTGTCCGCCGATCCAGCCCCCCATGTCGACATACCCATATGCACCACCTGGCCGTGCAAGGTTAACGCTCAGGCAAACGCCGGTGTTCATCTCCTTGCACATCGGACAGCGTCCACATGCGACATTGAATGGTACGGATACGATGTCTCCTTTCTGCAGCGTCGTGACATCTGAGCCTACCTCGACCACTTCCCCGGTGATTTCGTGGCCTAGCACCAGGCCAGCAGGAGCCGTCGTGCGGCCACGCACCATATGCTGGTCCGATCCGCAAATATTGGTCGACACCACACGGAGCACTACCCCGTGGTTTGCCTTACGGCCGCTCGGTTCGGTCAATTCTGGAAAGGCAATCGACTGGACCTCGACCTTGCCTGGGGCGATATACACAACACCTCGGTTACCTGACATCTCTATCTCCGCTATATGAGTGAGGACAATGCGCGCAAGCACGGATCCTGCGGGCCGCAGATATTTCGCCGCGGACGTGTGGAAGCCTCGACTTGCTGGCGTCGATACGACCTCCTTTGGTGATTTACGTCATCGCTGGACGAGCGGGCGCTTCGCGCTGTCCCTTCGTATCGAACTTGTACGGTGTCCGTGAGGTCGGACTAGCTTGCCTGCTTTGCGGTCAACGCTGCGATAATGCGGCGTGCACGGTTCGCTCCCGTGTCGACGTGAATGTCGACCTGTGGTTGGGGTCCGAAGCGACACATGTTCCGGTGTTGCGCTTCGATTACGATCTTGTCCTCCTCGAAGGTCAACGCTGTCTGCTCATAGACGACATCCAGATTGCTGCTGCCGGACGACGGCCGGTTGGTTGCAATGGTCCAGAAATAGTGCGCTGTCTTATCCGTCTCTGGCGTAATGCAATGAAGACCACGCATGTGGAAGCCGCCACGATCCTGGTTTTCAAGTGACTCGGCGCCAGCATCAACGGCCCCGGTCCAGATTCGAATGTGATTGACGTCGAACTCAATCTCCTGCCATCGGTCGATCCGATCGCGAAAGCCCCAGGCATCCACATAGGTCTTCGGCGCTTGAGAGTTCATCATGTGCCGTACGATCCGTACCGCGTTTCCCTTGCTTTCAACCTTCATCTCGGCATTCATATGCACGGAGGGGTTGCCACCAATCGTTCGCAGGTGAACGTAGCCAAGATGGCTCAGATCCAGCAGGTTGTCGTGGATGAGTTGGTACGGCGCATCATAGTGAACCACGCCGCCTCGGAACTCGTAGCGCTCGTCGTTATGCCAGCGATAGGCGGGGGGCTCGATGTCGGGTTCGCTCTCGGGATGGGCACCGAACCATATCCACAAGATCTGATCCCTTTCCACCACGGGAAAGCTCGCAACGCGAGCCTTCTCGGGAATGCGATCCTGCCCCGGAATTTCGAGGCATTTACCTTGCGGCGAGAACAGCAGGCCGTGATACCCACAGCGGATACCTCGTTCTTCCACAGTGCCGCATGACAGCGGCAGGGCCCGATGGCAGCAGCGATCTTCAAGTGCGCCTGCGACGCCGTCAGTGCCTCGAAACAACACCAGGTGCCGATTGAGCAGGGTGCGTGCAAGCGGCTTATCAGTCAGTTCTGATGAGAAACCGCCGGCATACCACTGGTTGAGTGCAAACATGCTGTCTCCTTGTGAGGGTGCGTCACCTATGGCTCGCCCCTCTACCTGTCGAAAGGCGACGCTCTTCAGTCAACGTTCAGTGTACTTAATCTGACGTTCAGTATACTCATCGTCACCCGTGCAAGAAAGATCTTTTTGCTGCACAGGTACTAGGGATTAATCCCTAGTACCCAAATTTCGAAGGAAGGACATGAGCCGCCAGACAGCATCATCCAGTCGCACCACAAAACCGAGCGGACCCGAAGAGGAGTTGTCGACAGATCTCTATGACCAGCCAGGCCATCTGATTCGTCGTGCTCATCAGATCTCCGTCTCGATGTTCCATGCCGTGATAGGGCAAGAGGTCACGGCGATTCAATATGGTGCCTTGCGTATCCTCCAGGATCATCCCGATATTGATCAGGTGACATTGGCGAAGCTGTGTGCGCTAGATAACTCTACGACCGCCTCGCTTGCTGTCCGCCTGGAAGAGCGAGGACTGATCGAGCGCTTCGTGCCGCCGGAAAACAAGCGCTATCGCCTGCTGCGGCTCACTCGTGCTGGCGCCGAGCTTTTGGAAGAGCTTGTGCCGTCCGTGCACGAATTGCGTCACCGGCTGCTCGAGCCTCTGACGAAAGACGAGCAGGCCACGTTTCTTGCGCTCCTCTCGAAATTTGTCCGACTGAACAACGAGAAGAGCAGAGCGCCGCTTCGCCGCGGCCCTGGGGAATCCGATCGCTGACTATCATGTTCTTGGCAGCAGGATTGAGCTTGATGGCCGTATCGCCGCCAAGGGGTGGCAGGGGCAATGCACTCGTGGCCTACTCCAGACAGCGTAGGCCGGGTGGGGTGGGATATGGTGCAGGTACGCCAGCCTGCTGATGTGGTTGCGGTCCCCGGGAACGGGATTTCGCTCCAAGGGCAGGTGCATGCGCAGCGCTCGCGCGTGCACCGTTCGGTTTCCAGTTCTGGGTATGGTTGTGCTTATCTGCGGATTTACGTGCGTCAGGCGGCGGTTCGTCCGCGGCCCTTACCCTTGCCTGGGCTGGGCGCCCTCGCAGGGGTGCCTGTCGCCGCCGCTGTTTCGCGCCGTAGATCGAGCGCAGGTGCCGAGGCTCCACTGCCATCCAGGGGCTCGTTTGCAAGCGCTTGCGCAGTGGTGTCGCGCACGTTTCGCAACAGTATTCTGAGGGCGACTTGCTCGGGCTGGGAAAGCCCCTGCACGACGGCCTGGGTGGCTTCTTCGGCCAGATGCAGGAGCGGTACTTTCAGGTCCCATGCCCGAGTGGTCAGGTAGACGCGCGTTTTTCGCTTGTCGAGCGTATCACGCTCGAACCTGATCAGATCATCGCGCTCCATGGTCCGTAGCATTTCCAGCGTCGACGGCTGGGTCATGCCCAAACGTTCGGCCAGTTCGCGCTGGGTCACGCCATCGCCTTCCCACAGCACACGAAGCACGTACCAGCTGCCGCCACGGATGCCTCGGCTTGCCAGGCGGCCGTAAAGCAATCGCCGGCTCAGTCGGGACGTTTCGTTCAACAGGAATCCGATTGACTCATCCAGACTCTGGCTCGGGACGTCATCCTCCGCGTGCATGGGAGGCGTTCGTGGGTTGCGGGTCATCGGCTCGTTCCAGCAGTGTGAATTTCCAGAAATACCAGCTCTACGCTCGCGGGCAAGCGCTGTCGAATAGGAACCAATTTTATTCCACAGGACTGTCCAAGAGTAACAGTCTTATACCTCGAGAAAACACTTATAGGAACCAAATTAAAATTGAGTTCCAATCCAAGGGTTCGATAGCTGGTCGGAGGAACTTGGCCGGGGCGGCCAAGGACAACGTGTTGGAGACGGGATGGATTAGTCTGCGCCAACCGCCCGAACCGGTTCAACGGGAATCCCAGCGATGGGGAAGAATCGTCCGGGAGCTGCGCGCTACCGCCGAAATCTGAACTCGCCATCCCACGCCTTGCGTCAACAGAACAGTCACATAGGAGCACAACATGGCGCATATCACCCGTCGCGAACTGATGCTGGGCGCGATCGCCAGCTTGCTGACGAAGCACGCATCGGCCCAGTCGCTCCCCGCGAATGCGCGCATCATTGTTGGGTTCTCGCCAGGGTCGGGCATCGATCTCGTGGCCCGGCGTCTCGCTAACGAACTGACCGGCAAGCTCGCTGCCGCTATCATCGTCGACAATCGCACGGGAGCCTCCGGCAACATCGCAGTGAGCGCCGCGCTGGCCGCGGCACCCGACGGCACGACGCTGATCTCGAATCCAAGCGGCGTCCTGACCGTGAATCCGCACACTTTCCGCAAGCTCGGCTTCTCGCCTTTCAAGGACCTTCAGCCCGTTAGCCTGGTGGCCCGCTACGAACTCGGCTTCGCTGTCGGGCCGGCAGTGCCGGAGTCAGTGAAGACCCTTTCCCATTTCACAGCCTGGGTCCGTCAGCAGCGCCAGGCGGTGGGCTACGGCTCTCCAGCCACCGGCTCGGGCTTGCACTTCATGGCTCATGCCTACAGCCAAAGCCGAAACCTGAACATGGTGCATGTCCCCTACCGGGGCGCTGGCCCAATGATCGTCGACATTCTGGGGGGGCAAATTGCGGCGGGCGCCGGCTCGCTACCCGCGCTGATGGCACAAGCCGCCGATGGCAGGCTGCGCGTCCTCGCCAGTACAGGTGTCGGGCGCTCCCGCTTCTTCCCGTCCGTGCCTACCTTCGAGGAGCAAGGTGTGCGCGGGCTCGGGATGCGCGAATGGCATGGCATCTATATTGGGGGCAAGCCCGAAGCGAAGGTGCTTGAGCGCCTGGTTGCGCTGGTTCAGGCCGCCGTCAAGACGCCTGCTTTCGCCGAGGCGATTGCGAAGCAGGGTTTCGAGGCCGTTGCTTCGACGCCGCAGGAACTAGATCAACTTGCCCGGGCCGACTCGGCGCGCTGGGGAGAAATCATTAAGACCTCTGGCTTCGTCCAGGAGAGCTGAGGCCGTGCACTTCATAACCGCACTGGCCGGCACTCAGGGATGGCGCATCGTCTCCTGCCGGCCGGGCGGCGTGCGGAGCCAGAAAAATAAGCTACTCGACTTCAATAGTAGTCGACGAGCCTAGTTTCTTTGCGAGATCCTCAAGCAGGTTATAAAGCGAATGAGCATCTTCCTTTCCGAGGGATGACTCTATATTTCTATTGTTTTCCTTCCAAAGCGGAGTGATTTTTTCGACTAGCGCTCGCCCCATAGGCGTAATATGAATTTGTTTTGCACGGAGATCTTTTTCATCTGCTGCACGATCTATTAAAAGCCGGGATTCCAGCGTCTTTAGCCGTCGCGAAAGGTTCGACGTGCTTAACAAAGTTATCTGGGAAAGATCGCTAGGCCTGATCGAGGAATGGGATGAGGAGAGCGCTAGAAGTATGCGCCATTGTTGCTCCGTGATGTCGTGTTCGCGCAGGATGGTGCGAAGGCGACTCAATACTGCTTCGCGCCCGCGCAACAATGAGGATGGCAATGAGAAGAAGATTTCCTCAGGGCTGTCGCTATTTGTCAGAAATGCTGTGGATGGCGATTGATTTTTATTTCGGGACATGAGATATCCACGATGGGAAATAGTATTGATCGTGATGCATTTCAGCTGGTATGAGGCTCGACGTAGCTGGCGACCTCAAGCCCGTAACCCGCCATGCTGGGCATGCGGCGTGGCGTTCCCAATAGCTTCATCCGACGCACTCCACATTCGCGCAAGATCTGTGCTCCCGTGCCGTAGGTCCGTAAATCCATGGCGCCCCGGATGGGGGCATGCGCGGTCTGTGATGTCCTGGCGACCTGGGCAAGCAGTTGTTCGGCGCTTTCTCCGCAATTGAGCAATATGGCAACGCCTTGGCCCTCCTGAACAATGTGAGCCAAGCTCGAATCCAAACTCCACGAGTGTATGCTCCGATTAATTTCCAGTACATCAAGTACAGACAGAGGTTCGTGTACGCGGACCGGTACCAGATCGTCTTCGGCCCATTGTCCATGCACAAGTGCAAGATGCAAATGATGACCGGGACGGTCTTGATAAACATGCGCAACAAAATGACCCCAATGCGTTTCCAGCGCGCGAGTGCTTATGTGCTCAATCATCGATTCACTGCGGCTGCGATATTCAATGAGGTCAGAAATCGTGCCAATCTTCAACCCATGTTGCGCCGCGAATAGTCGCAGATCGGGCAATCGCGCCATGGATCCATCTTCGTTCATCACCTCGCAAATCACCGAGGTCGGGCTGCAGCCAGCCAAGCGGGCCAGGTCACAACCTGCTTCTGTGTGACCCGCGCGAATAAGGACGCCGCCATCGACGGCCTGCAGAGGAAAGATATGACCTGGTTGGACCAAGTGCTCGGCCAGGGCGCCTCTGGCTACCGCAGCCTGAACGGTTCTCGCACGGTCAGCCGCGGAAATCCCCGTGGTTACGCCCTCTGCCGCTTCGATCGATACGGTAAATGCCGTGCCATGTTTGGCGCCGTTGCGCTGAGTCATGGGGGGCAGGCGAAGCTGCTCACACATCTCGCGCGGGAGTGTCAGGCAGATCAGGCCACGCGCGTAGCGCGCCATGAAGTTAATCACTTCAGGAGTGATGTGATCTGCGGCAACGATGAGGTCGCCTTCGTTCTCGCGGTCTTCTTCATCGACCAGAATAACCATGCGGCCTTGACGAATTTCCGCAACGATCTCCTCGACAGAGGAGATGCATGTTTCGACTTGAGCGGGAAGAACGGGGCGATCGTGAGCTGCATTCATGATTTCGTGCGGGTACCGATTGAAGTAATCGTGGACTCGGCGGCGGTGTCGTGCACCGGATTCACGCTGTCCTCTTTTAACGGTCGGGCAGTCGGCTTGACTGCGGATGCCTGGGGACCCACTTTGGTAGTCGCCGTGGCTCTCCGTTGTCGGCCACGTGTGAGGGCTGTAGCGGCTTCGTCTTGCGGCTCGCTATCCAAGACTGCCGATGCGGTGTCGCGTATGCCGCGAAGAAGCATCCTGAGCGCCACCTCCTCGGGTGGGGATAGGCGTCCCGCCATTAGCCGGGTGGCCTCGTCGGCCAGATGCAGCAGCGGTGCCTTCAGGTTCCATGCTTGGGTCGTGAGGTAGACGCGCGTCTTTCGCTTGTCTACGGTGTCGCGCTCAAAGCGGATCAGGTCATCACGCTCCATGGTGCGCAGCATCTCCAGGGTTGACGGCTGAGTCATGGCCAGCCGTTCAGCCAGCTCCCGCTGCGTCAAGCCGTCGCCGTCCCACAACACGCGCAACAGGTGCCAACTACCCCCGCGGACGCCCCGGGCCGCCAGGCGGCCGTAGAGCAGGCGCCGACTGAGGCGGGCTGCCTCATTCAGAAGGAAGCCGATGGATTCATCGAGCCTCTGCGTCGGGACGTCGTCTTCCAAGCGTTTGTCGGTGTCCTTGGGGCGGCTGGTCATCAAGTCTGTTTGCATGCGGATTCCGAAGCGAGGGCTGGTGCCGCCGGGCCGTACCGCAGTTCGGCATCGGCGGCTGCGCCAAGGGGGTGGTCCGTGCCACTGCGTCCTTGGCAGTTCCGTGTGGCCAGCACGCTCATAAGGTTAGGAACCAATTCTATACACTCGTGAAATCTGCGTGAACTCTTCATGCATAGGAGAAAACACCTATAGCCTCCTAAGTATTTGAGTCGTTTAATTCAACCCGTCAGGCAATGGTCGAGGTCTGTTGTGCCCTCTAGGCTCGCGGCAGACGCCCATGCCGCATGCTCATCAAGGTAGGTATCTCGAGGTCGAAAACATGACGCAAATTGCTGCCATCCCTCCGGCGTTGCCGGACTCGCGCAAACTGTTCTACGGCGGACGTTTCCACGAGCCGCTCGGTGGCTATCAGCGCACGCTCAATCCGGCGACGCAGGACGACCTCGGACCTGCCGCGCATGCCAATGCCGATGACGTTGACGCCGCGGTGCAGTCGGCGCAGCAGGGGTTCCTCGAGTGGCGGCGTACCAAGCCTGCCGAGAGAGCCAAGGCACTACGTGCCTTTGCACAAGGCGTGCGCGAGGCGGCCAGCGAACTGGGCTGGCTGGATGCCATCAATGGCGGTAATCCAGTGCGCGAAATGATCAACGACGCGCAGGTGGCCGCCGGCGTGGTCGACTATTTCGCCGGACTGGCGCATGAAGCCAAGGGCCAGACGCTGCCGATGGGCGATGCCCATCTCAACTACTCGGTGCGCGAGCCGCTGGGCGTGGTGGCACGCATCGTTGCCTATAACCATCCCGCGATGTTCCTGGTGACCAAGCTGGCTCCCGCAGTCGCCGCTGGCAACGCCGTGGTGCTCAAGGCTCCGGATCAAGCGCCCTTGTCCGCTTATCGTCTGGCCGACATCGCGTGGGAGTGTTTTCCTCCGGGTGTCGTCAACATCCTGACCGGCGGGCACGAATGCGGGCAGGCGCTGGTGGCCCACCCGCTCGTCAAGAAGGCTACGCTCATCGGCTCCACTTCCACCGGCGTGTCGATCCTGCGGGCTGCGGCGGACAAGGTGATGCCAGTGTCGCTGGAACTCGGTGGCAAGAATCCACTCGTCATTTGCCCTGACGCGGACCTTGACCAGGCGATCGACGGCGTTATCAATGGGATGAATCTGACCTGGGCTGGCCAGAGTTGTGGCTCCACCTCACGTTGTTTCGTGCATAGGTCAGTCTATGGGCGGGTGATCGAAGAGCTTGCCAAGCGCATCCCTCAGCGCCATCGCTGTGGCTTGCCCACAGATCCCGACACGACGATGGGCAGTCTGGTATCCCGACAGCACTACGAGAAGGTGCTGGATCTGATCGAGTCGGCACGGGCCGAAGGTGCCCTTCTGGTGACGGGGGGGCGGCGCAGCCCGGACCCGGCGCTGGCCAAGGGATGGTTTGTTGAGCCCACGGTGTTCGCCGATGTGACGCCGCAGATGCGCCTGTTCCGCGAGGAGGTGTTTGGGCCGGTGCTAGCGGTGACCCCATGGGATGACGAGGATGCCATGCTCGAGCAGGTCAATGGCCTGGAATACGGGCTGACCGCATCGATCTGGACACGCGACCTGGCACGCGCTCATCGTCTGGCCGCGCGCATCGAATCGGGCTACGTCTGGGTCAACCATGGCAGCGCGCATTTTCCCGGCGCCGACTTTGGTGGATACAAGAAGAGTGGACTGGGCCGTGAAGAAGGCCTGTCCGAGTTGATGGCGTTCACGCAGAACAAGAATGTCAACGTGAAGCTCTACTGAGCTGCACCGCCTCTCCCTAACTATTCAATAACAGCCAACAAGGAAGTTTCACATGAAAATCACCTACGCCGACTTTCGCGGCATGTTGGGCATCGTTCCCACGCCCGCGACGCCCGACGCCGAGAACTGGCGCTCGACGCAGACAGTCAACCTCGCCGAAACAGAGAAGATGATCCGGCTGGTCGTGGACTCGGGCATCGAGATGATTGCCACGACCGGTACCTTCGGCGAATGCGCGACGCTGACGGAGCCCGAGCTCAACGAGCTCGTGTCCTGTGTTGTCGAAACGGTAGCCAAACGGCGCCCGGTGTTCGCCGGTATCACAACGCTCAACACGCGTGACACCATCCGCCGCGGCAGGGCGCTGGTCGAGCGCGGTGCCGACGGCTTGTTCGTGGGGCGTCCGATGTGGCTGGCCTTGGACGATCAGGGCATCGTTCGTTTCTACCGTGACGTGGCCGAGGCGCTGCCGGGCGTGCCGCTGATCGTCTACGACAATCCTGTCGCCTTCAAGGGCAAGATTTCATCGCTAGCCTACGCTGAACTCGCCAAGATCCCTGAGGTGGTGGCGGCCAAGCATACCGGCGGACCTGCGCTGGAAGCCGACATGCGTGCCATTGGCGACAAGATCCGTATCCTGCCGTTGCCCGGAGACTGGCAGGCGCTGGCCGAGAAGATGCCGGAGCGGGCACTGGCTGCCTGGTCGGGTGCGACGGCCTGCGCGCCGGCGGTACTCAATGCCGTGTCGAAGGCTATCCTGGCACGCGATTGGGCGCTGGCCAGCCGGCTCTGCGACCGTGTGCGCTGGGCAGAGCGACCGATGTTCGCGGGCGGCGACCTTGAAGGTTTCATGGATTACAGCATCGCAGTTGGGCATCTGCGCTTCCAGCATGCGGGGCTGGTCAATCCGGGGCCGGTACGCCCACCATATATGTTCGTACCCGATAACTATCGCGCGGGCGGCATTGAGACCGGCAAGCGATGGGCCGAGCTGCAACGGGAGTTTTCGGATTCGAAGTAGGGCTGCTCGCGCAACGGGGCGTCCTGCATCGGCACCCGCGCCATCGCGCAAGCCGCCCCTTTCGAAAACGTCCCTCAGCTCAGTTCACGACCCCAGGAGGAGCACATGTCAGCCAACGAAAACAGATCCGCCTCCAGTGAAGCTCCGGAAGCTCGCGATCTGAAGGAGTACGACGCAAAGATCAAGGCCGAGCACATCATCGGCCAGTGGACAATGGAACCCCTGCTGGAAAACGCCATCGGGGGGCCGCAGCCGCGGGGCACTGGCTACGTGTGGCCCTGGTCGCTCACGCGCGAGCGGCTGGTGGAAGCTTCGCGTATCCTCGGCCCGCGCGGCGTCGGTCGCACCAGCATCGTGTTCCTCAACCCGGGAATCACGCAGGGGCCTCCCGGCTCGACCCATACCTTGGCTGCCGGCATCCAGGCTATGCGCGCACAAGAAGTCTGCTGGTCGCACCGGCACACGATGAATGCGCTGCGCTTCATCTTGGAGGGCAATCCCGAGGCATTCACAGTCGTCGACGGCGAGCCGCTCTCGATGGACACCTATGACCTGCTACTCACCCCACGCGGATCCTGGCATGACCATCACAATCCCACCAACGACGAGGTGATCTGGTGGGACGCGCTGGACCTGGGCCTGACGCTCGGCCTGAACCAGGCGTTCTTCGAGCCGTATGGGGGCGCCAGCCAGGCGCAGCGTGACTCTGCCTCGGAGTCGCAGGGCTTGCGGGCCACTCTGCTGCGTCCCGTGGACGAGCAGGCGCGCCAGGCGCGCCAGCCCATCCGCTACGCATGGAAAGACATCGAACCGATCCTCGACCAGTATGCCAAGGATGGCCGCGTCGGCAACGAGTACGACGGCTTGGCCCTGCGCTACGCTAACCCGGTCAACGGCGGCCCGACGTTCCCGACGATGGACTGCTGGGTGCAGCAATTCGCGCCCGGATTCCAGGGCGCGAAGCACCGCCGAACCTCAAGCAGTGTCGGTGTGGTCATCTCGGGTCAGGGCCGGATCGAGGTGGGCGACGAGACGCTAGAGATCGCCCGGCACG
Source organism: Cupriavidus sp. GW822-FHT03E04 (assembly GCF_058801495.1). NCBI lineage: Bacteria > Pseudomonadati > Pseudomonadota > Betaproteobacteria > Burkholderiales > Burkholderiaceae > Cupriavidus > Cupriavidus sp. GW822-FHT03E04. The sequence continues at coordinate 34,205 of NZ_JBXANI010000021.1, read as the reverse complement.
ACACCTTTGCCATTCCGAATTACGCTTGGCATCGCGTGGTCAACACTGGCAGCGAGCCGCTGCGACTGTTCACGGTACACGATATCCCGACGCTGCAGGCCCTGGGCCTGTTGTACGAAGAGCCCACACCCATCATCGGCCGCGCGCCAGCTCCCAAGGTTCCGGGCGTGCCGTTGAAGCAGACGTACCGGTCCGACATCTTCCTCGATGGCGACGAAGTGCGCTGACGAATGGCGGGCAAGTCGCATCATCCGCGGCGCGGCGAGTTGGCTGGCCGCCAAGAGCGGGAAGCCCGAAACGCGATGCGCTTCCCGGCTTGCGCAGCTCTCGCATTGCAGACTGCATGAAAAACAAAACGATGCACTCAAAGAGTGAATGAGTAGGAGACAAAAGATGGTTTCGAAGATCGATCCAGGCGCGTTGAAGCGCGTCTTTGCCCACTATCCCGCCGGCGTCGCCGCGATCGCTGCGAAGGTAGGAGGAGACGACCATGTTCTGGTCGCGTCCTCGTTCATGCCCGGGATCTCACTTGATCCGCCGCTGGTTTCCGTAGCCGTGCAGAGTGCCTCCACGACGTGGCCATCGCTGCGCAAGGCTCGACGTATCGGTGTCTCGCTTCTTGGGCAAGGACAGGAGGGACTATGCCGCCAACTGGCCTCCAAGGATCGGCAGGCGCGCTGGAACGGGGTTACCAGGAGCTACGTCGAGGATGCCGCCGTCCGGATCCATGGGGCGTGCGCCTGGCTCAACTGCATTCCCTATGCCGAACATGATGCAGGAGACCACGTCATCGTGCTCCTGGAAGTTGTCGACTATGAGCTGATCCTGAGCGTGGATCCGCTCATCTTTCATGGCTCGAGATTCCGTGGATTGTCACCGGAACCGGAGGCTCGACGCGAGGTCGCGGCATGAGCGAAATGACCCTTCGCGACCCCGATTCGGCATGAACGGCGCCGCACGCGTTGGCATCGTTCGCTGTGTCGGTCATCGATGTCGTGAGGCGCGATGGGACAAACGGTACGCCGCAAGGACCGACGTTGACTCAACCTTAGACTGTTTTTTTTTTGAGAGGGAGGTGCGTGATGAGTGTGAATGACTTTACCGCTGACATGCTGAATGACCTGCTATCGGCTTTCAATCGCCATGACCTGGATGGCGTGATGCAGCATTTTGCCGAGAACGCGATCATGGTGGCGGCATCTGGCGCGAATGGGAATGGCCAGGTCATTGAGGGCGCCGATGCGATCCGTGGATTCTTTGCCAAGCGATTCGAGAGTCTGGCCGACATGCGCTGGACCTCTGTTGCCGAGTTCGTGTCCGGCGATCGTGCTGTGACCGAGTGGCGGGTGCAGTCGCCTGCGGCCGGCATCGATGCGCTCGGGTGTGATCTATGGACCTTCCGTGACGGAAAAGTCCTAGTGAAGGATACCTACTTGAAGCAGGTAGCAACCTGAGACCTCTTGTCCGGTGGCGATGGGCCGGTACGACTTGGCATTGCGATGGGCTCTGCCGGTTCCAGTAGATTTTGTGAACGCGATGCCATGCATTGCCAGTAATGCAGCTGCCCTTATATAAGGGCAGCGAATCAAAAAAATAATACAAGGAGGAGATATGAATCACTCATGCATGGTGGTGGCTACGGGGCGGGCTTTATCGGGTGTTACGGTAAATCACATGAAGTCCGAGCCGCAACGGATGGATGGGGACGAGTCCCCGTTCGAGCGAGGCCGGCGTCTGGCGTGTTAGAGCCAGTTCCGTCATGAGCCTAACGGTAAGGCAAGCAAAAACAAGTGTTCTAAGCGTGCGCTCGATAGCGCCATGCCCGCATACCCGGCCGTACGATGGTCAGGGAAACCGGGTGCGGCATCGCGCATGCTAAACACCTGAGCTGCTGCTAGCCCGCACGGATACCAGCAACTGCGGAGAACCCGAGGCCGAATGCATGCCGGCCACACGGCCTCTTGCTGTGGTTTGGCCCGCGAGTTATCCAGAGACCAGTCACAAGACGTTTATTCGTTACCACACCACCACCAGGTTACTCCCAGAGCAGTCCATCCGAGCGATGGCCGGGGAGTTCTTTTGTCTTCCACACATGATGATGAGGTTGATATGAGGAGTGTTTTCAGTATTAAAAGGACCGCAAAAAAGTATCTAAGGCCAGGTTCGTGCTGGCTATCCGCGGCGGTGCTGACGGCCGCAGCAGGCAGTGCCGGACAGGCCATTGCAGGGGACCTTCATGGCAGCATCGCCGTCCTGAGCCATTACAAATGGGCGGGTGCGGACCAGGACTTCTATGAAGACAAGGCGATTTTCCCGACCCTGCAGGCAAGTTTGTTTTACGGGTTCGACAACGGTATTTACCTTGGGAATTGGTCCTCTACCATCAAGATGGTGGACAACAACCGGATAGATTCGACGACATACCTCGGGTATCGCTCAAAGCTCGGCCCCGGAGTTTACGACATCAGTGTCGGCTATAACTTCTACCCGGGCGCGGCGTACGCAAACACCACATCGTTGTACGCGATATATTATCTTCAAAATTTCTCCATTAAATGGACCGGAGTCATCAGCAAATATTACGTCGGGCTCCCCGATGGCCGGGGCCGGCAGGCTTTGGCGCTGGAGGGATGGAAAAATCTGACCGAGCGAGTTGTGTTGAAGGGCGAGGTCGGCCGCTTGTTCTTGCCGGACGGGCTAAAGGATCAGGGATTAAAGGACAAATACTATTTTTTGGTCGGGGTCGATTACAAGTGGCGGGATGACATGACATTGGGGCTGGTGTATACCGGCGCCTCCACTGTGGGTGGCCCGAATGTCGGGTGGAGAAACAAACCTCGTTTCGTCGCGTCAGTAACCTATTCGTTCTAGCCGTTTTTCCCTAAATGCCCGTGTAAATCCTTGTTGCGAGGCCAGTCCAGAGACGGTTCGCAACTCCTCCTTAGGGTGCCCCCATGTCCAGTACAACTCTTGGCAATACCGCGGTCGGACAATCATCCGCCGCTCGATGGGTCGCGCTTGCGGTCCTTTTCCTGACGCTTGCCATGTCCTTTTTCGACCTCACGTGCGCCAACATTGCGCTGCCGTCGATCCGCAAAGGGCTCGGTCTGTCCGAGGCCGCGTCGTCCTGGGTCCTCGCCGGCTACGCGCTCGCCTACGCGCTCTCCCTGGTGCCAGGAGGCAGGCTGGGCGACCGCTACGGCCACAAGTGGGTGTTCCTCCTGGGCACCTTGCTCTACGTGCTCACCGGAATTGCCGTCTCCCTGGCCTCGGACGAACGCCATCTGGTAGTGTTCCGCCTGCTCCACGGCGTTGCCGGTGGATTGATGATTCCGTCGATTGCCGCACTCATCCAGGTGATGTTCCACGGTGCCGAGCGCGCGCGGGCATTCGGCTTCTACGCTTTCGTCGTGGCATTCGCTGCACTTTTCGGTCCCATCATCGGTGGCTGGATCATCGAGACGGTCGGCATGGAGAATGGCTGGCGCTGGGCCTTGGCATACGGCTTGTCGCTGGGTGTTCTCGCCATCCTGCTGGGTATTCCCACCTTGCCTGGCAAGAGCAGTGCGGCAGAAGGGCTGGGACGTTTCGACTTGCTCGGGTCCATCCTGATGTCGCTGGCGGTGGTCGGGTTCTTCGTACCCTTGATTCAAATCAGCAACGGCCAAGTGGCCTGGTGGGCGTCGATCAGTGCGATCGCTGCCGTGCTGCTGCTGATCGCCTTCATTCTCTGGGAGCGCCGCCTTGAGCAGGCCAACGCGTTCCCGCTGCTGCCACTGAGCTTGTTCAGGGAGACGACGTTCTCCTTCGGCCTGGCTTCGGCATTTCTGACGTTCGCGAGTTTCACCGGCTCCATCTATATTGCCTTCGCGGTCATATGGCAAAGCGGCCGAGGCGAGGGTGCCCTTGCGGCGGCGCTGGTGATTCTGCCTTTCTCGCTCGGTAGCTCCATCGGGCCTCTGGTCGGCGATCGATTGGCCAACATGCTCAAGCGCTGGGTCATCCCCGCATCGCTCTTGATGCTGTCGGGCGGCTACCTGGTCAGCTACCTCATCCTGCGGGCCGATCCCCATGTCAGCCCGGCCGTGCTCATCGTGCCATTGTCTGTCGCCGGCTTCGGCAGCGGTGTCTTCTTCAGTCTGAACATGGCATCGACGCTCTTGACGGTCGCGGGCCGCAACGCCGGCAGCGCGGTGGGCATGCTGGTGACCGTACAGCGCATCGGCGCGGCACTCGGATCCGCGATCGTGATCCTGCTGATCTCCCAGCCGGGGCCAGGCGGGCCGCAGGACTTCGGGCCGGAGACGATGCTCCGCACGGGGACAAGTTCGGTCCTGCTCTGCGCGTTGCTTGCAAGCGCGGCTTTGGTTATCAGTGTGATTGAAGTGCTGGGCACGCGGGGGCGCGCACGAACGCAATCGTGAGGTCCGCAATGGGCTAGGCCAGCGGCAGCAGGCTGAATACGTTGAACCTGTTTGTCGCGACGATCGCGCGGAGGCCCGGCCCGGGTGTCCGCGCGATTGTGCGTCAAGGTGCAATGGATGCTGGTGCGCAGTTGCCACGCGCCTTGGTCTGGCGGCGGCAACTGTGCACCGGCAGCCCAACCATTGACAGGTGCGCTGGATTGAGGTTAACGTCGCCGCATGACTGCTGCGCGGCTTGTTCGAGGAACCCGCCGACGCAGACATGGGGCTAGATCTACGGCCAGCGCTGGGAGGTCATTTTGTGCACCAAGCACCCGTATTGGTGCTCCTGGAACTGTGGGGCGTGCTGGTTGCCTGCAACTGATGAGGCACTGGGCGCCGATCATGGCCGGGCACGTGGGCTTCGCCCCAGTGCATCTGCTACCAAGCCGCCAACTACGCGACGAAAATCGTGCTGTGCCATGTTGTCAAGGGCCGCCATTCCGTGAAACGGCTCTTTGCGACGCGAAGCATGGCGGATGCGCTATGCTCCCCGGGTTTTTCGGATTCGAGATCTGGCTCCGTCGGAGCTTCCGCGCCACGTTCGGACACGTTGCGCTCGCATGGACTGAGAGGTCGGATTTGGGTGTACATAACGATGGAAGTCTGAACGTGGACGATGACATGGGTTCTCGCCGTTTGCCATACGGTGAGGGGCGACAAGCACTGGTGAACGCGGCGATCAAGCTGGTTGCGCGTGAAGGCATGCCGCGATTGACGTACCGGTCACTGACCGCGGAGGCGGGCGTGAGTCAGGGCAGCCTGCGCCATCATTTTCCGCATTTGATCGGCGTGTTGGAGGCTGCCCTGGAGAGCTGCCTGGATGTTTCCAAGTCGTATCTGGCGCTGCCTAAGCGGCAGGGCGACGACCTGCTGGGCCACATGATCCAGATGATGCACGAGCGGCCCGAGATTCCGGCATTCCTGACGGAGGTCTACGTGTTCGCGCGTCACACCCCCGAGTTGCTGGAAATCGTGCAGCGGCACCAGGCGAGCTACCGCAACCGTGTCCGGGTTTCGCTCGAGGCGGCCGGGTTGTCCGTGGATGACGAGTTGATCGACGCGGTGCTGGCGATCGGGGACGGATTGATGTACCAGCGGGTGATCTTCGGTCCCTCCTATGCTGAGGTGACCGAACGGCAGGTGAGTGGCGCACAGCGACTGCTGATGGCGCTGCTCTTCAAAGAGCAGGTCGGCGCCATCAGCAAACACCTTTCGGCCTAGAGGGTGTAGTCGGTGAACGTTTTCGATCCCCCGGCGTTTGACCGGAGCGCTGCCGGGATGGGGCCACGACGATATTCTGCGGTCGAGCCGATGTTGAGCGATCGGCTCGCGAACATCTATTCAGCGCAGTCGCGGGCTGCCGTCAACGACCCTGTTCACGAATGATCTCGCGGGCAGCGCGCCGCCCGCTCTCGATAGCGCCGTCGATGTGGCCGCTCCAGCCCAGCGCGTAATCGCTGCCGGCAATGCGCACCGGGCCTTCAGGTCGGATGAGTTCCTCGATCTGGCCGGAAAGCTGACCGGTGCGTAGCATCGCCCAGGTCTCGCCGGCGAGCGGGTCGGCGCTCCAGTCGTGCGCGTCAACCCCGACCAGTTCAATGTCCGGTCGCCATTGCCGTACCGCCGCTTCCACGGCACGTACATCCGTGAGGTCGAGATCATTCGTGCGCGGGCCGAAGCCGAGCAGGATGGTATCGCCGTCCAGTTCATATTCGTAGCCCATCATGGTCAGCGGATAGCTGTCCGGCGCAAAGGCGATGAAGCGGTCCACCTTGCCTTTCGCGCGCATCCATACCTTGAAGCCCGTCGAGACTTGCCCCTGCTGCGCCGCGGCCTGTTTCACATCGGACAGGGCGGGTTCGAACTCAATCGAACCCAGCACATTCAGCGGGACGGTCACGATCACATGGCGTGCGTGGAATGTGTCACCGTTCTCGGTCTCGATCGAGGCGCCTTCGCCGGTGCTGCGGATGGCTCGTACCGTCGTGGACAGGTGGATCTCGGCGTCGGTGTCGGCAGCGAATGCATCGACGAATTGTGTTGTGCCACCGCGAATGATATAGGTCGAGGCAGATTCCGCGCGCATCTGCCACACGCCGCCGGCCAGTGCGGTATGGCGGAGAATCTGCGACCAGGCACCGTCGGCTGTCGATCCGTTGAAGGACAGTGTCCAGTGGCCGCGCAGGATCTGCGCAAGCTCCTCCGGCAGGCCGAGTTCGGCGATGCGATCGGCTACGGACACCTGATCTGCCTTGATCGCCTCGTGCGTCAACGGAAATGGTTCATGCGGCTGAGGGAAAGCCTTCAGGGCACCGGCAGCCAATGCCGCCTGGCCCTGTCCGACAAATGCTCTGTACTGGTCGATAGGCGTCTGTTTCACGCCGCTGTCGCCGATCCAATAGACGGTGTCGACCGGATCGACGGGTTCGAGCTCCATGCCATAGGCGACGAGGTCCGCCCACACGTGCGGCTGGGTCCAGTGGACGAAGCCGCCGCCAAACTCCAGCGGGCGTCCGAGCGAGCTGTCGCGATACCAGGTCCGGCCTCCCAGCCGGTCGCGGCCTTCGAATAGCTTGACTCTCAGGCCAGCACGGGTGAGGTCACGCGCGGCTGCGAGGCCGGCGAAGCCGCCACCGACGATGGCGACGTCAGCCGTGACGTCGGAAGGAGGTGCAATAGTCATGGGTGTTAGCGTCCTGAGTCGTAGGTGCGCGAGACGAAGTTAGCCTGCGCGCGCAAAGGGGTTTAGAAGGCGAAAAGGTTGTCGCGCAGGGTGCCGTCCGTATACGAGGTCCGCATGGCGCCGAGGCGTTTGAGTTCCGGGACGAGCCCTTCGAATATGCCGTCGAGATAGGCGCGGTTCGCGTCCTGCGTCGCCATGATGATGTAACCGTCGCCGCCGACTTCTTCCATTACCTCGACGAGGTTGCGGGCCACCGACTGTGCAGTTCCGACTGCGCCGATTTCGTCGTCCCCCCAGTTGAAGTCGATGATCGCCTCGCGCAACGTGATGCCTCTGCGACCTTTCTCCTTGAGCATTTCCAGCATGCTCGTCGTGCCGTTGGCGACAACGTCAGAGGGGAAGGGCTTGTTGAGGTCGAACGAGAGCAGGTCCACACCCAAGTGGGCGCTGTGCTTGCCGAGCACGGGGATGAGTTGAGAATCGGTGATCGACTTGCGCAGGGTCTCGTTGTCATCCGTGATGTAGGGATGCAGTGCGTAGAGGATGCGGGCTTCACGCGGATCTCGCCCGTGCTTCTTCATCCGGGCATGAATGTCTTCCTTGAACTCCTTCATCGCCTCGACGCCGCCTATCGTCACCGACATGATCAGTTCGGCATGCTGGGCCGCGAACTCGCGCCCGCGAGGCGAGCCTCCGGCCTGGGCAAACACCGGGCGCCGCTGCGGCGAGGGATACGAGTTCAGTGGTCCGCGTACTTTGAAGTGCGGGCCGACGTGTTCGATGGAGTGGACCTTCGCCGGGTTGGTATAGCAGCCGTTCTCCATGTCCTTGACGATGGCGTCGGGCTCCCAGGAATCCCATAGTTTGTTGACAACTTCGACGAATTCGTCGGCCATGTCGTAACGCTGCTGCGTAGGCGGCAGTGCGTCCATCCCATAGTTCTGCGCAGATTCGTTCTCGCTGGAGGTGACGATGTTCCATCCGGCCCGGCCATGGCTCAGGTTGTCGATCGTGGCGTAGAGCCGCGCAAGCAGGAACGGCGGGTACAGCGTGGTCGAGGCGGTGGCGATCAGGCCCAGCCGTTTGGTCTTGGCGGCCAGATAGCTGAGCAGCGCGACGGGATCGTTGTGCGGCGACGTGAGCGCGTAGCGCAGGTCAATGTCGGTGTTGTCGTTCAGCACGCGGGAGACCGCCGAAGTGTCCAGGAAGAACAGGAAGTCGAAGGTGGCCTCCTCGACGCGTTGCGCGAGCCAGGCGTGGTACGCGCCGGTCGGCCAGTCATCGCCGAAGAGTCGGTCGTCTGGCGCGTGCCACGCCGGTTGTGAGAACGAGCTAAAGAAGCCGAAGTGCAATGGGGTTTTCATGGCCGATCCTCTCAGGGTTGAAGGTCGATGTTGAAGGTCGATGCAGGTTGTGCGACGTCATGCGGTGCATGAAGGATGCCGTCCGGTTGCCGCCGGTGTCGGGGATCCCTCAAGCGCCGCGGATGAGCGGAGCACGCAGCCTATCCATCTATCGTGCACAAGTGTGCAAAACATAGCAAGTGCATTGTTGTTAGGGCTTTCCCTTGGGAGGATCTCCAATGGTATGAGTTCATGCGCATCCCGAATATTGAGGGATTATAAGGTTTTATGGGGATTTCGCGCCTTCGTGCAGCGGTACTTGTCTTTTTCTGAATATTCCTCCTTGACAGTGAAACATTGCATTAGCTATGCTTTGGCAATGGCATGGCTAGGGATGAATCCCGTTGCTCATCCGGGCTCGGTACCGTTGCCGGCGTTTCGTCATATGAGAGGAGACACAACATGAATGTGCGGCACGACTTGTTCATCGATGGCCGGTGGCGCGCTGCGAATTCGCGTGAGCGCATCGTCGTCACGTCGCCGGCGACGGAAGTCGCCATTGGCCAGGTTCCAGATGCTGACGCCAGTGATATCGACACGGCAGTGGCGGCGGCCCGGCGTGCCTTCGATCAGGGTCCATGGCCCACTTTGCCAACGGCCGAGCGCGCCGCCTTCATCGAGCGTGCGCTCGCGCTGCTGGAGCCCAAGCTCGGCGAGATCGCCGAGTTGGTGACGGCGCAGATGGGGCTGCCCGCTTCGATCTCGTTGAAGAAGGCACCCGCCGGCCTGTGGGTGGGGCGGTACTTCCTGGCATTGGCGCGAGAGGACGCGCTCTGCGACATCCGCGAGACCCGTTGGGGTCCGGCTGCCGTACTGCGCGAGCCGGTTGGCGTGGTCGCCGCGATCACGCCTTGGAACAGCCCCTTCAATATGGCCATCGCCAAAATCGTGCCTGCGCTGGTGAGTGGCTGCACTGTGGTGTTCAAGCCGGCGCCGGAGACACCGCTGGACATCTACCTGGTCGCGGAAGCGTTCCGCGAGGCCGGCTTGCCGCCAGGGGTCTTCAACCTGGTGACGGGAGGCCGGGAGACCGGCCGAGCACTCGTGGCCCACCGCGGCATCGACAAAGTCAGCTTCACCGGGTCGACGGCCGCTGGCCGTGAGATCGCGCGTACGGCCGGCGCGAACTTCGCCCGACTGCAGCTCGAGCTTGGCGGAAAGTCCGCCGCGATCATCGCCGCGGATGCCGACCGCGACACGGTCTTGCGCGGCATTGTCGAGGGGACCTTCTCCAATACCGGCCAACTCTGTTCGGCATTCACACGCATCCTGGTGCCGGCCTCCCAGTATACCCAATGGTTGGACGTGGTCGTTGGCGCTGCCGAATCGTTCGTCGTCGGCGATCCCCACGAGTCGACCACGACCATGGGGCCGCTGGCTTCGAAGGCGCAGCGCGACCGAGTCTTAGGCTATATCGAGACCGGCCGGCAAGAGGGCGCGACCGTGGCGACCGGTGGTGGCGTGCCCGCCAACCTTGCCACCGGCTTCTACGTCCAGCCGACGGTGTTCTCCAATGCCAGCAATGCGATGCGCGTGAGCCGCGAGGAGATCTTCGGACCTGTGGCCGTAGTGCTGCCCTATGACACGCTCGACCAGGCGGTGACGATCGCCAACGACACCGAGTATGGCCTGCATGGCGGCGTCTTCACTGAGGACCCGCAGACCGCTGCGCGGGTGGCGCGGTCGGTGCGCGCAGGTACGTTCAGCATCAATGCGTTTGCCCACAACGTGCAGGTTCCCTTTGGCGGCGTCAAGGGATCGGGCGTGGGTCGTGAGCTAGGGCTGGAAGGGCTGCATGCCTTCCACGAGCTCAAGACGGTGAATCTCACCGCATCAACTGCAGCACTGTTCGCCGCCCAGGCGGCTGGTGCGCAGGTGCAGGCTCCAAGGGGCGACGCTTGAGCTGGCCCTTGACCCTGGTGGTCGTCGGCGGAATTCGCCGCGTACCGCCGTCGGCTACATGGCCCGGTCAGGCGCGAGCCGGCCTTCAGAGGGCAACGGCCTGCTGCCTGTCTTCGCTTTGTCATCTTCATTCTGGCATTTTCATTCCAGGGAGTGGTATCTGATGAGTGCAACCAAAAATTCCGGGCCGCTGAGCGGAATTCGCGTGCTCGACCTTTCGCATGTCTTGAACGGTCCTTTTGCGACGATGTTGCTGGCGCACATGGGCGCCGAAGTGATCAAGGTCGAGCAGCAGGAAGCTCCCGATCGCTTTCGTCACGCCTGGATGCCGGTCGACGCAGACCATGACGGATACGAGTTCCTCGCCGTCAATGCGAATAAGAAGACGATCACCCTGAACCTGAAGAGCGAGCGAGGTCGTGAGGTCTTTGCCGAACTGGTGAAGAAATCCGATGTCGTGGTGGAGAATTTCTCGACGGGCGTCATGGACCGGCTAGGCTTCGGCTATGAAGCGCTGAAGGAACTCAATCCTTCGATCATCTACGGCTCGTCCAAGGGGTACGGCGAGACCGGCCCGTACGCATCGTTCCGTTCGTACGCGACCGTTGCCATGGCCGTGTCGGGCTGGGCAGCCACCTCTTGGGGGCTTTCGGGTGCACACGGTACCCAGGTGCTCGGCATCGGCGATGAAGCGGCTGGCGTCTCGCTCGCTGTTGGCATTCTCGGCGCGCTCTATCATCGCTCGATGACGGGCGAGGGGCAGAAGGTCGAGGTCTCGATGCAGGAGGCGCTCATGGGTTTTATGGTGCAGGGCTTCCATGAGCATTTCGAGGGACAAGGGCCGGCAGGCGCGTACATGGAGGCGAAGAACGGCCACGTTGCTTTCCACGTGCCGGACATGACGCAAGAGCAGTTCACCGGCTTCGCGACGGCGCTCGGACACGCCGACGCGCTCGCGGACGAGCGGTTCGCAACGGTCGAGGCGCGCCGGACGAACCTCAAACTCGTTCAGCAGACTGCGGCCGGGTGGCTGAAGGAGTTCACGCCGAAGGAACTGTTCGATCTGCTAACCCCATTGAAGATCCCGGTTGGACCGGTCTACTCGATCGGCGAAGTCCTGGAGGACCGCCACATCAAGGCGCGCGAGGCGTTCGTGACGGTACCGCACGCCGAGGCCGGCGACGTCACCCTGCTGGCGCCCTGGATCCGTTTCAGCCGGACACCTTCGCAAATTCGCCATGCGGGATCGGCGGTCGGCGAGTTCAACGACGAGGTTTACCGGGAAGTACTTGGCTACGACGAGCAGACGCTCGACCAGCTGCGCAAAGCCGGAGCCATCTGAAGCGCGTTCCTGCCGGGATGCGCGCCTGACGTGTGGACTTGCGGGCAGTCGCCGAACGATGCCCCCGGTCTGCCACATCGCCGATACCTACGCCCTTGCTGCGTAAACATGAGGAATAGAACATGACAGATTCCACCACGCCCGATAGCACGAGGACTGCCGATTCGCCGGTGCATGTCTCGCGACTGGGGTATGTCTCTCTCGATACGCCGGATGTCGCCCGCCTCACCGAACACTACACCAAGGTGCTGGGGTTCGTCGCGCTCGACGAGTCGCAGCAGCAGGCGTTTCTCACTACCGGGGGCGACCACCACTGCATCGTTATCAACAAGGCTGAGGCGTCCCGAGGGCGCTCCATCGTTGGCTATGAGATCAACGAGGACCTGACGAGCGCGCAACGCCGCCTCGCGGCGGCTGGTCTCAAGGCCGAGCGTCGTTCTGACATCGGTCCAGGCACCCCCGATGTGCTGGTGCTGACCGAGCCAGGGACAGGGGCTGCACTGCACCTGTACCAGGAGCAGGAGCAAAGCGGCGTCGGTCTGAGCTTCGACCATCGACCAAGCAAGCTCGGACACGTCGGCGCCTACACGCCGTCGATTGCGGCAATGCGTTCTTTCTACGAGGGTGCGCTTGGCTTCCGCTGGTCTGACTCGATCAGCAACTTTTTCGTCTTCATGCGCTGCAACGCCGATCACCATGCGGGCGTCTTCATGCAGAGCGACACGATGTCCGGCATACACCATATGGCCTACGAGGCGAGAGATCTGACGCATCTGCAGGGGATGATCGACAACCTCGTCAAGCATGGGATTCGCTTGAACTGGGGACCTGGTCGCCACGCCGTGGGTCATAACATCTTCGCTTACCACGACGATCCCGACGGTAACCATATCGAATTGTTTACCCAGCTCGATGTCATGCTCGACGAGGACAAGGGCTACTACGAGCCGAGGCCCTGGCACGAGTATTTCCCGATGCGCCCGACCACGTGGGAGGCCAATCCGGTGTCCATGAACCTGTGGGGACCGATTCCTCCCGGCGGGCCCATTAAGCGATAAGGCGCGGAATCCGTGCAAACGGACGAGGCACCGGCCTGCAAACGACGCAGGCAGACCAACGACATGACATCGAGAAAGGGCAACAACATGAGTTCCTGGAGTCTTATCACCTATCGCCTGGAATCGGCTGGACGCGAGACCGAGGTAGCTGCGATCCGTCGTGCGGACGGCCGCGTCGTGGTCCCCGATGCGCTGCGGCCTTATCCAGGCCTTTTCCATGCGCTGAACGACTGGGATGCATTGGCGCCGATCCTGCGTGACATCGATCCGGATGCGCTGGAGCCTCTGGAGGGTAAGGAACTGCTATCCATCCGCCATCCGCGCAAGGTACTGTGCGTGGGCGCGAACTATCGCGACCATATTGCCGAGATGAGCGTCACCGAAATTCCCGAAGGATGGCAGCCATACTTCTTCCTGGTCCCACCGACCACGGCTCTGGTCGGCGACGGCGACACCGTGCCGATCCCCGCCGATCCCGCCTTCGCGGTCGACTGGGAGGCCGAATTGGCGGTGGTGATCGGGCGCGGTGGGCGCGATATCCGTCCCGAGGATGCCTTCGGCCATGTGGCCGGCTATGCCTGCTTCAACGACATCACCGCACGTGGGCTGCTGCGCCGCAAGGTCGCCATCGCGCCGCCGTTCCAGTTCGACTGGACGGCCTGCAAGGGCTTGGACGGATTTTCCCCGCTCGGTGCGGTCAAGCCCGCCTGGCAGGTCGGCGATCCGAACGATCTGCGTATCCGATGCCTCGTCAATGGCGTGGTCAAGCAGGATGGCAGCACGGCCAGTCTGATTACAGGTATTCCCGAGATCATTGCAGCCGCTAGCCGTTACTTCACCCTGGAACCCGGCGACGTGATCGCCACCGGCACGCCCGCAGGTGTTGGCCATACCCGTGGCGAGCGGCTTGTCGATGGCGACGAGGTTCGCGTCGAGATCACCGGTCTTGCGCCGTTGCGCAACATCATTCGGGAGCGTCAGGCGCAGACTGCGCGTTGATTCTCTGCCAGGTGTGCGCGCTTCGCACATGCCCAGGCGACCTGAAAAAACTATTAGAAAGGTGAGACGTCATGAATGGGAAAACTCCTTCCATCGCAGTTGTCGGTGGCGGCCTTGGCGGGCTGGCCACGGCCATCGCTTTGTCTCGCGTTGGCTTCGAGGTTGACGTCTTCGAGCGCGCCCCGCAACTGGGCGAGGTCGGGGCGGGCATCAACATCAGTCCACAGGCGGTTAAGGCTTTGTCGGCGATCGGTCTGGGCGAGTCACTGGCGTCAGTGGGCAATCCGGTGACAGGCTACATCCAGCGGTCGCTGTATTCCGGTGAGTCGCTGGCCGAGACGCGGTTCGCCGATCCTGGCACCACCGTCGGGCGTTATGGCGCACCGTACTACGCTTTCCACCGGGCCGATCTGATCGGCGTTCTGTCTGGCGCCATCGATGCCGGCCGGATCCACCTCGGGCACTCGCTCGTTGACCTTTCGGAAGGGCCGGGCGGAATCACGCTGGCGTTTGCCAATGGCCGTACGCACACGGCCGACCTGGTGATTGGTGCCGACGGCATCCGCTCGCAGGTGCGCGAGTATCTGTATGGCCAGGACGAGGCACAGTTCACGGGGCAGATGGTCTGGCGCGCGCTGATCGATGGCAGCCGATTGCCCGAGGGGTTCCTTGGCCCGCACGGCTTCTATGGCTGGATCGGCAAGGGCATGCACCTGATGACCTATTACCTGCGCGGCAGCAAGATCATCAATATCACCACGCAGGCCGACGCGGACGGGTGGGTGGCGGAGAGCTGGACCACGCCCGGCGATCCGGATGAGATGCGCAGCAGCTTCGCGTGCCCGACCGCCGATCTCAACCGCTTGCTGGGCGAAGTGACCGAGTGCTCGAAGTGGGGCTTGTTCGGGCGCCAGCCTTCGCAGAACTGGGGCCGCGGCAGGATCCAGTTGATCGGAGATGCCGCGCATCCGATGCTGCCAAATGCCGGGCAGGGCGCGGCGCAGGCATTCGAGGACGCCTATGTGCTGTCGCGCTGGCTCGATGCCGGGCGCGGCGATCCCGAAGCGGCCCTGGCCGGATTCCGCAACGTGCGTATTCCGCGTGCGCATGCCGTACAGCGGCAATCCCTCATCAACAGCCGGCTCGTGCACGCTGGCGACTGGGAAAAGCGGCAGGAACAGTTCCGGGCGCGTGAGCGTGCGGGGGATACCCCGCTTGGGCTGGGCTGGATCTATGGCTATGAGCCCGAGCAGGAATGGAACGTACGGCAGGAATACCCGCTGTCGTTCGGAGAGCCGATCGACGCCTGATGCTCATGGGAGCCTGGAGCTGCCGCTGGCTTGCTTCGGGTCTCTTGGTGACTGACGGGAAAATGGGCGCTCACACAAGGATTGCGGTCATTCAAAAACCGGGAGAAAGATGATGTTTCAGACGATGGAATTGGGTTCGGTTATTACCAACAGGAGTCATGCATGAACAGGCGGCGTATTCTGGTCCGGGGCGGACATGTGGTCACGGTCGACCCCAAGCTCGGCGTCATTCCAGATGGTGAGGTCTTGATCGAGGACGATGTGATCGTCGCCGTCGGGCGTGATCTGGGCGTGAGCGATGCAGAAGTCATCCACGCCGAAGGCGGGATCATCGCGCCGGGTACCGTCGACACCCATCGCCATACCTGGCAGACTCAGCTTCGTGGCTGCTGCGGCTCTATTTCGCTGCAGGAGTACATCAGCGGCTTCTGGGCCGATTCCACCCCTTCCTACACGGCAGAGGATGCGCGGCTTGGAACCCTGGTAGGTGCGCTCGAAGCGCTCGACTCGGGCGTGACCACCCTGCTGGACTACGCCCACATCACCAACACGCCCGAGCATGCCGATGCTGGCGTGGACGCGCTGGTGGAGTCTGGCATCCGTGGCGTCTATGCCTACGGCCTCGGCCAGTCCAACATCTTCGCGCCGCCCGACTACGATCGCATGGCCGATTTTGCACGGATTGCCAAGGAGCGGTTCTCCTCGTCCGGACGGGTGACCTTGGCGGCCGCCCTGTCTGAGATCGGGCTATCCCCGATTTCGGTGAATCTTGCCCAGAAGCGCCTTGCCGATGAATTTGGCGCTGTGTCGACCGTGCACATCGCCACCAGCAAGGCCTTGCCATCGGGCGTGCCACAGCTCGCCGCGGCCGGCGTGCTGGATTCGCGCGTGATCCTGGTGCACGCGACCGCGCTTCAGCCGTCCGACTGGAAGCTCGTTGCGGAATCCGGAGCCTGGCTCTCGACTACGCCGGAGAGCGAGATCAACATGGGCATGGGCCGGTTAGCCATCAACGAGGCGATCCGATACGGCCTCAAGCCGACCATCGGGGCCGATATTGTTTCGCTCAACGGTGGCGACATCCTGACCCCGACACGTCAGGCGCTGGGGTTCGTGCGATGGGCGGACGCGGAGCCGCTGCTCGCCCAGGGCCGTGACGTCTACGGCATGACCATCAATCCTGCGGATGCGCTGAAGTGGGCCACGATCAACGGCGCCGAGGCAGTCGGTCTCGGCGACCGTACTGGCAGTCTGACCCCGGGCAAGCAGGCCGATCTGATCGTGGTGGGTGGCCATCACATCGGTGTGCGACCGGTGAACGATCCGGTGGCGCAGCTCGTCCTGCAGACCCATGCCGGACTCATCGACACGGTGATTGTTGGCGGCCGCATCGTCAAGCGCGATGGTCATCTCGTCGGTGTCCAGCTCGCATCGCTGCTGGCTCGGCTCGACGAATCCGCGCAGAGGGTCAAGGCTCGCATGGCTGAGCGCGCTGCAGCCAGGGTGCCGATTCCCGCCGACGTCATCGCCGGGTTCCCGCACTGGGTGCAAAAGAACCTTGCCAGCTGATTTGCCCACGGAGTGCGCTCATGGCGGATAACGCGATGATGGATCGTACGGCGATCTCGGGCGTCGGATGGACCGCGATTTCCAAGAAGAGTGGCCGCAGTGTGCTCTCGCTGGCCACCGAGGCTGCGCTACACGCGATCGCGGATGCCGGGCTCGAGCCGGACGACATCGATGGCTTGGTGACCTACTACTGGGGCATGCGTGATACGCCGGCGCCTGCCGAGCTGGCCAACAGCCTGGGGCTTGGCGCGTGCCGCATGTCATTCTGTGACAGCAGCGGCGGAGCCTGGGCGGCGTCGGCCATCGCGGCGGCTGCAATGGCCGTGTATTCCGGCATGTGCCGGCATGTGCTGGTTTACCGGGCCGCGAATTCCCGCTCCGAGCCCGGCTTTCTGCCGGGTCTGGACACGTGGCATTCGGGGCAGCGGCAGTGGAACGAGCCTTTCGGAGCGCAGCATCCTGCGACCCTTTATGGTCCCCACGTCAGCGCTTACATGCATGCCTACGACTTGCAAAACCGTGATTTCGCCGAGTTGGCCGTGCAGCAGCGGGCGAACGCCAGGCTCAACCGCAAGGCGCTGATGACAGACGCGATCACGGTTGAGGACCACCAGAAGTCGCCGTGGGTCATTGAGCCGTTTCGCCTGCTCGACTGCAGCATATGGAACGACGGCGCGATGGCCGTGGTCGTCTCGTTGACCGAGGACGCGCGGCGGCTGCCGTCGTCGCTGGTCACGATCCGAGCAATAGAGGGGGGTACCCTTGGTGCTCCGGTGCGTTCGCGGACCGGCCCCAACCACTGGGACCTGCATGCTGGAATGCTGGCGCAATCGCTTTACCGAAAGGCTGGCATTCGGGCGCAGGACATCGACGTTGCCGAGATCTACGATCCCTTCACGGGCATGGCCCTGCTGCACATCGAGCAGTTCGGCCTCGTGCCGCCGGGTCAGGCTGCGGCGCGAGTCCGCAGCGGTGAGCTGGCTCTTGACGGGGTGATCCCGACCAATACGCACGGTGGCCACTTGTCCGAGGGCAACATCGCGGGTCTGGGCCACGTTGTCGAGGCCGTGCAACAGCTGCGCGAGGGCGGCGTGCGCGACGACCTGTGCACCGCCGGCCACGACTACGACCGCTGCCGTTGTCGCCAGGTGCGCAATGCCGAGTTCGCGCTAGTCGGCAGCGAATCCGGCGACAGCGCGCTGATCCTGAGGAGGGGGGCATGACGTCTCCATTGCCACCGGGCGTTCGCCCGGACCCCGACAGCGCGGCCTTCTGGGCGGGCTGCCAGCGGCGCGAACTGCTGGGCCAGAAATGCGGCCAGTGCGCGACCTGGCGCTGGCCGCCTCGCGAGTATTGTCCTCGTTGCCACGCCGCCGATCCGGTATGGGAGCGTCTTGTCGGCACAGGCGTGATCGTTGGCCACGTGGTCAACCACCGCGTGATGGACCCGGCCTTCGCCTTGCGCACGCCACTGCCTATCGTGCATGTGCGGCTGGATGGAACCGACGGCGAGATGGTGCTGACATCGAATCTGTTACCCGGGCAATGGCCACAGGCGGAGGTCGGTAAAGCCGTGATGGTGCGATTCGTGCGTGTGCGCAGCGACCTCATCCTGCCGCACTTCACCATCGATTACCTGAAGCAGGCGCGGCCAGGGTAGGCGGCAGGCTCGGCTTGGCCGTGGATAAGAGACCGCGAGAGGCGGTGCGCGGATGTACGAGCGCCTTGCGCGGGCGATTTTCTGATCATTGGGAGTGTGTGTGGGAACACAGGCAGATTCAGACAGCATTCTGGTAGACGACCTGGTCGATGCCAATCACATTTTGTATAGCGAGGGCGTGCTTGACGGATTCGGCCATGTCAGCGTGCGGTCAGACAGTGATCCCGGGAGCTTCTTCATTGCACGCAGCATGGCGCCGGCGCTCGTGGGAGCGGAGGATATCCTGAGGGTCGATCTGGATGGTCAGGTGGTCGGGCAAAGCGGCATGCAGACCTACGTGGAGCGGTTCATTCATACCGAGATCTATCGGTCACGGCCAGACGTCAAAGCTATCGTCCACAGCCATTCCCCTACGCTGATTCCATTCGGGGTGACGGGCACGCGCTTGCGACCGGTATGCCACACCTGCGGCTTTCTCGGCGGTGAGGGCTGTCCCGTCTTCGAGATTCAAGACGTGGCAGGGGATGGCTCCGATCTCCTCGTCAGAAATCCCGTCCTGGGGCAGGGACTGGCCGCGTCGCTGGGGAGATCTACGATCGTGCTGATGCGTGGACACGGCAGTACCGTGGTGGGCGAGTCGCTGCGCCAGGCGGTGCATCGGGCCGTCTACGCGGAGCTCAATGCCCGCCTGCAATTGCAGGGGATGGCGCTGGGCGAGGTGCGCTATCTCACCGACGAAGAAGCGAGAGCCACCGATGCAAGCACGAATGCCCATCTGGACCGGGCCTGGGTGCTCTGGCGGAACAAGGCGCGCCGGCTCGTGAAGGAACTCGCGCCGCAGGATGGCCGGTAGATTTACTCGTTGGCCTTGTGCTTTGCATCGTGGAGGCGAGCGCTGAGCCACTTTCAATGATTCAAGGTAGATACAAAGGAGTCAGGTAATGGGTAACGGGACAGACAAAGAGAACATCGATCGGATTTTCCTCGAGGCGCGCAGCTTTAATGCATGGACCGATGCACCTGTCGAGAGGGAAAAGCTGGTCGAACTCTATGAGCTGATGAAGTTCTGTCCGACCAGTTCCAACACAAATCCGCTGCGTATTGTGTTCGTGAGCGGACAGGAAGGCCGCGAACGCCTAGCAAAGGCCATGCTGGGCAGGAACGCTGACAAGGTTCTCGCTGCGCCGGTGACGGCGATACTCGGCTATGACACTCGCTTCTTCGAGCGGCTGGATGTCTTGTTTCCCCATGATCCGACGCGGGCGAAAATGTTCACGGACAGTCCTGCTCTGTCCGAAGAGACGGCGTTTCGGAATTCTTCAATGCAGGCAGGGTATTTCATCGTTGCTGCTCGCGCGGTTGGACTCGATTGCGGACCGATGTCGGGGTTCAGGCATGACAGCGTCGACCGAGATTTCTTCCCCGACGGACGTGTGAAGACTAACCTCGTTTGCGCGCTGGGCCGCGGCGACCCACATCGAGAAATGTGGGATCGGCTCCCTCGGCCGTCTTTCGACGAGGTGTGCTCGTTCGCATGAGATTTCACGCCGGACCGGGCATACGCACCGCCAGCGCCGGGCGGATACCATTGCGGCAAGCAGCTTCATTTCCATATCGGACACACTAAAGGAGTCTCTCTATGCCAGCACCGTCCCGCCAACCGGAATACGGAGTCAGCCCCATCTTCATCGACCGTTGGTCGCCCCGTGCATTCACGGGCGAGAGCATCAGCGAGGAGGAACTGCTGACCATCATCGAGGCAGGCCGCTGGGCGCCTTCGGCCTTCAACCTGCAGCCCTGGCGTTTCATCTACGCCCGTGCGGGCACGCCGGCCTGGCAGCCGCTGTTTGCCACGCTCAACACCTTTAACCAGAGTTGGGCAGAGCGCGCGTCGGCCTTGCTGATCATCGCGTCGGCCAACAGCGCTCAAATGCCGGGCGCAGCGGCGCCCGTGTACAACGCAAGTCACGAGTTCGACACGGGATCTGCTTGGGGTTACGTCGCCTTGCAAGCCACTTTGCTGGGCTGGCATGCCCATGGCATCGCCGGCTTCGACAAGGATTTGGCACGCAGCAGCCTTGGCATTCCGGCCGATTACACAGTGCAGGCCGCAGTTGCCATTGGCCGCCGCAGCGAAGACAAGAGCTTCCTGTCCGCGTCCCTACAGTCGCGCGAAGCACCCAGCGCGCGGCTTGCCATGAAGGCCATCGCCGTAGAAGGGAAATTCGGTTTCGAAAACTGACCTGCTAGTGAGTTGGGTGGGGATTCGTGCATTGACTCCAGCGTCATGTCTGGGCTGATATTGTTTCCTATGACGTCAAGCCGATGAAAGCCGATCTCATTTTTGATGCGGTCATTGTGACGCGGCTATTAAATGCGCTCTCTTCGATCGAGTTGGCGGTCGGATGGAGCGCCGCTATCGCGGCGGCACGTCAACGTGACAAAGCTGTGCTCAGCATCTACGCCGCCTGCATCGTGCGTACGCGCTGCCGCTACGTCTTGAACCGAGAATCGGCTTGCGCGGAGAGCAACCGCACATTGGTCTGCTCCCCCAACCGCGGGCTAGATTCCCAGGTTTCGCACCCCTTCCTGTCGAACGATGCGAGTCCGGTGACGCGACGCGCATGGCGTCGATTGGCGTTGGGATGCGACCCGGTGCACAGTGAGTTGCTCGCGCAGCATGCCCTGCTTGAAATCAACTTGCGCCGGTCCGTTGGGTTCGGGCCAGTTTTTTTCCCGCCAGCATGGCGCGAACCGAGGAGCTGTCGACAATGGCGCGCGCCATGTCGAGTTGGCCGCGACGGCGCAATTCGGACAGTGGTGTCTCGTGGATGCGTTGCCAGACGCCAGCCTCCTGCCATGCGAGCAGCCACCGCCAGCATGCGGTGCCCGAGCTACAGCCCAACTCTTTCGGCAGTAGATTCCAGGCGATGCCAGAGCGCAGAACGAACACGATGCCAGTTAGCACCGCTCGGTCTGGCGTCGGCTTGCGCCCTGCATATCGGCGGTTGCGCGGCGCTCGCGCCGGCAGCAACGGTTCGATGAGTGACCACAGTTCGTCGTCTATCAGCTCTCCGGGCATCGCTTCCTGTCAGGCAAAACAAGACAGGAAGTTAACACCGGCTCGAAAAACCTAACAGACCCTATGGGTAATTTCGCAACAGCTTCTAAGGGAGAAACTTAAGCGGAGTACCCGTGAGAGTAAGCGTGCCGATGCGAGGCATAGGGGCGGAGTCATGCGTAGTAGGCCCGCATGGAGTCCCCCTTTTTCGCATCATCAAACGCCAGTTTGCCCACATGAAGGGCGCTACCGTGGCTTGACTGAGCAATCTGTGGATGGAGCGCCGTCGACTGCAGCCGAGCACCAAGGGATGAGTGCGCCGGTATTTGGGCCGGCGACGCGAAACGTGGGTGATAGCGCCGGTGCCAATCCTGAACCTGGTGTCGAAATCTGACCGAAGATCTCATCAATTTCATCCGACCACGCTCGCACGGTCAGCACGACTCTCATGACGTCGTTTTGAACACCATCCCAAGGTTAGTAGACGCGGATGCCCGCTTGCCCAACAATCTCGGCTGCTTGGTCAGCAGAGATGATGGCGCCCTTGAATGAAGCTACGGCAGTGGTCAGGTTTAACCCGCCGATGTCGGCCAGGCGAAGGTCGGCGCCATCAAAGCGCGCTTGCTTCAGATTGGCGCCACGCAGACGGCCTCCGTCGAACACGGCATCCCGGAAATCGCAGCCCGCGAGGTCGGCGTCGGACAAGTCAATTTGCTCAAGGCGTTGTTTACGAAACGATAAGCCGCGAAGGTCGCAGCCGACGAGAAGGCTGCTATGGAAGACTAAGCCAAGGGTAGTGGCTTCGCGAAACCGAGCGCCTGTTAGCTTTGTTTCCGTGAAGATTGTGCTAGCTAGCCGTGCGCGTTCCCACTGCGTGTTGTTAAGGTCGCAGCTGCAAAACCTCGCTTCTGTGGCGTCCGCCATAGTAAAGTCAGCGCCCGCGGCCTTGTTGCGCATCCACTTTGATTCGACAAGATTAGTTTTCCTTAACAACACGCCCACGAATGTGCACATCAGAAACTCGACGGACGAGAGGTCTAGTCCACTGAAATCTTGATCATCGAAGTCGCATCGCTCGAAACGGAGCTGGGACGGACGCTCCGAAAGAATCTCGAGGAGGCCGTCGCGGGAGAACCTCGTGTTTGACAGGGTGCGGGGAGATGGTGCGAGCATGCAGTTTGCCGAATGAGCGTCAAGAAACGTTAAGACGCGTTGGGGAGGGGCGCGGTAATGTACCGGCGGTATCTCACGGTATGTGCCAGGCGGTTAAAGCGCTAACGCATGGCTCTGTCGCACATTTCCAGAAGCAATGCGAGTAGACGCGCTTTCCGGGGGCCATCGAAATCATAGACCTCGAACATTTCCGCAAACCACATTCCATCTCCTGTGAGTCGGCATATTAGGAGTTGATCTTCATTCGCCGCGCCCGCGTCGTCATGCTTAAGGGCCTTAGTCATTCTGTGGCTCCATTTCTCACGACAAGAGGGGAGCGTCAACGCCAGCATTGCTATGGCACGCTGTGTTCCGATGGCATTGTCGTAAGTTGTGCTGTGGAAACATGTATTAATGTAGGCTCGAGCGTATTTGCCAGGATCGTCTGCCTCAGCAGCCAGCGCGCGTTGATAGTTTCTGTCGAATTCCTCGAAAAGTTGCTCGCTCAGTGCCTCGAGCAGGGCATTCTTGCTGCGGTAGTGATACTGCAGCCCTCCCTTGGTCACTCCGGCGCCCTGTGCGACCAAGTCGAGGGTAACGGAATCGGGCCCGTGCGAGAGCAGCAACTCTCGCACTACCGATAGGCATTGGTTACGAATAAGTTCAGGGTTCTTGAGGCGCCTGTTTGCTTCGGACATAGAATAATAAATCCATCCGGAAGGATTTATTATTCTATCATCGCTTTAGTCTTCTTCGGAAATTTGCTCGGGTGAGCGATGAGCGGGTCCCGATACCGAGCGGCTGCGATCCGAGTACACCGAGCGATCCCACCTCTCGCTCGCTCTAGCTATGCTAGGCGCCGGCGAGCCCGTCGTGACAGGGCTATGCGGCGAGGGCGAAAAAGCCAAGATCCTGCGACTTCAGTGGGCGCAGCACGGCGGCGTGGCCGACGCAAACCACCCGGCTTATCGCGAGCACTTCCTCCCTCACTGCGGGATGGGAGAAGTTACGGAAGAAAGTGCCGATATCCGCGTCGAGCGGCGCGATGTACGGGAAATGGCGCCGATTTTGCGTACTCTGCGATCAAGAACTTCGCCCGCTTTGCCGAGCCATGCCAGCGCGCGGCCTTGGAGCGCCGCCAGCACACCCTGACTGCGGCACATATTTGGGTTGGTCGATGCCTACGGCGTGCTGGCGCTGGCGGAGCAGCGCACCCAAAACCCCAAGGGGAGCATAGGGGCATTACATCATCGTCTTCTATCGGTTATAATGCGAATACGTCTTATTAGCATTTGAACTGGCCGCCTGTCGGCAACCAAGGGAAGTCATGTCGGTCGCCGAGCCTGCCTTGCAGCACGAATTACATGCCCTATACAGCCATCACCACAGTTGGCTGCTTACCTGGTTACGCAAGAAGCTGAGTTGCTCACACCTGGCGGCAGATCTGGCGCACGATACCTTCGTGCGCGTGCTCAGCAAGCGGGAGGCGGTCGCCATGGCCGAGCCACGGGCTTACCTGGCCACCATTGCGCGCGGGCTCGTGGTGGATTTCTACCGGCGCCGCGCGCTCGAACGCGCTTACCTGGATGTCCTCGCCACCTTGCCGGAACCGCAACTCCCCTCGCTGGAAGAGCGCGCCATTGTGCTCGAGGCACTGATGGCCATCGACGGCATGCTCGATGCGATGAAACCGCCGGTGCGCCAGGCTTTCGTGTTGTCCCAGTGCGAAGGCCTGACATATGCTGAAATCGCGCTGAGGCTTGGCGTGAGCCTGCGCACCGTCAACAACTACATGATCAAGGCGCTCGAACAGTGCTTCCTGCTGGCGCCGTGAGCGGGCCGCACGCGGCCGAGCCCAATGCCGACACGGTGCGGCGCGAAGCCATCGCGTGGTATGTCCGCCTGTGCTCCGGCGCGGTCGGCGCGGCGGAGTACCAGGCCTGGCAGCAATGGCACGCCAGGCATGCCGCCCACCAGCGCGCGTGGCAGCGCTTGGAGGCCATTCGCGATGTCATGCGCCAAGTGCCCGCCGGCATCGCGGTGCCGGCGCTGACGGCGGCGGGCCGGCGCCGGCGGCGCGGGCTCAAGAACGTGGCTGTGCTCGTGTGCATGGGCTCACTGGCGGCGGCATCATATCGCTGGTTGCGCGATGGCGAGTTGGCGCCGGCGCTGCTGGCGGACTACAGCACCGGCGTGGGCGAGCGCCGTAGCGTGGCGTTGGCCGACGGCTCGCACTTGATCCTGAACACCCGCAGTGCGGTCGATGTGACGTTCGGCGCTACACGGCGGCTGCTGCGGTTACGTGCCGGCGAAATCCTGGTCGAAACGGCCCGCGCCGGCATACGCAGGCCGCGCGATGCGCGCCCCTTGCTCGTCGGCACGGCACACGGAAGCGTGCGGGCCCTGGGCACGCGCTTTACTGTGCGCGTGGAAGATGACCGCACCAGCGTGATGGTGTTGGAGAGTGCCGTGGAGATCCGCGCCGGCGCTGGCGGGTCGCTGCTGCTGCGCGCGGGCGAGCAGGCCAGCTTCACGCGCGAGCGCGTTGGGCCGATCCATACTGCCGATCCTGCCGCCGCGTCCTGGGAAGACGGCAGCCTGGTCGTCAACGACTGGCGCCTCGAAGATATCCTGGCCGAACTGCGCCGCTATCGCAGCGGCCGGTTGGCCTGCGATCCGGCGGTGGCTGCGCTGCGGGTTTCCGGCGCGTTCCCACTCGACAACACCGACAAGGCGCTGGCCGTCCTCGCCAGGACACTTCCCATCCGGATTGCGTCGCTGACGCGGTACTGGGTCACTGTCTTGCCGTTGTAGCTCGGGTGGCATCGATGCGCGCGGCGATCTTGTTTTCCGCCTGGATCCGGCTTGCCGCGCAAGGCGTGGCTGCCTGCGCGGTGCTAGCGCCGCAACTGGGATTCAGCAGTACAGAGCCGGCTGTGCCCAGTAGCCAATCAGGCCGGTCGTACCACGTCGAGCCCGGTCCGCTGGCGACGGCGCTGGGCCGCTTTGCCGCTGAGGCAGGTGTGGCGCTATCGTTCGATCCCGCTAACGCGTACGGGCTGCGCGCTGCGGGGCTGGCCGGCAGCTACACGGTGACGGCGGGCTTTGCCGCCTTGCTGGCGGGCTCCGGCCTGGAAGCGGTGGCGCTGGGCGACGGCGCATACACCTTGCGCCAGCTGGCGGCGCCAGCGCCGGCGCAGACCGATCCACTCCTGCCCGCCGTGACCGTCAGCGCGGGCGCCATCCAGGGCTACCACGCCAGCGCCAGCGTCACCGCCGGCATGATGACGATACTGGCGTTGGAAGACGCGCAGGTAGTCAACGTGATCACGCCGGCGATGATTGACGATTTCCGCGCGCGCTCGCTGGACGATATCGCCCGCTTTGCCAGCG
Source organism: Cupriavidus sp. GW822-FHT03E04 (assembly GCF_058801495.1). Lineage (NCBI taxonomy): Bacteria > Pseudomonadati > Pseudomonadota > Betaproteobacteria > Burkholderiales > Burkholderiaceae > Cupriavidus > Cupriavidus sp. GW822-FHT03E04. The sequence continues at coordinate 8,207 of NZ_JBXANI010000021.1, read as the reverse complement.
GCGTGGTCCAGAGCAATACCTACGGCAACACCGAGGACGGCCTGATCAAGCGCGGCTTCGGCACCAATACCGATGGCTCGGTTCTGCGCGACGGCGCGCGCAGCGCCAGCCAACACAAGTTCAGCGCCACCACGGAGCGGGTCGAGATCCTCAAAGGCCCGGCATCTCTGCTTTACGGCGTGATGGAGCCGGGTGGCGTGATCAACGTTATCTCCAGGCAGCCACTCTCTGCTTTTCACGCAGAGGCGCGTGCGGAAACCAGCAGCTATGGCGGCGGCACCGTCATGGCGGATGTGACCGGGCCGGTGGCGAACAGCGGGCTGGACTACCGGATGATCGCGGAGCGCGGGCATGAGGACTACTGGCGCAACTTCGGTGCCAACGTGCACACGCTGCTGGCGCCGTCTCTGCGCTGGACCGGCGGCAATACGCGGATCCTGCTGGCCTACGAGCGCAACGACTACACGCAGCCCTTCGACCGGGGCACGGTATTTGTCGACGGTAAGCCCGTCGGCACCGGCTACCGCCAGCGCTTTGACGAACACTGGGCCGTGGCCGATGGCCACAATGAAAACCTCAGCCTGCAAGTTGAGCGGCGCCTGGCCGGCGACTGGAAAACCCGGCTGCACTACAATTGGAGCAAGAGCCTCTACGATGACAGCATGGCCAGGCCGGTGGCGCTGTCCGGCGCGGGCATGCTCACGCGCCGCAGCGACGGCAACCGGGACGTGCACGAGACCATCCACTACCTCGACTGGAGCGTGCAGGGCCATCCCGTGGTGGCTGGCGTGCGCCACGACCTGGTGGTGGGCGCCAATTTGGAGCGCAACGGCGAAACCCGGGGTGACTCGCTGCGCGGCGCTGTCAACGGCGCATTCGATGTGTTCGACCCGGCGTACGGCAACCTGGCGGCGCCGGCGGTGGTGGACGAAGCAAGCAGCGGCTATGTGTCGCGCATCGCGGCATCCGCGCTGTATCTCAAGGACAACTGGCACCTGGGCGAGCAGTGGATGCTTGCGTTGGGGGCCCGCTACCAGCGCCTGCACCAATACCAGGGTATCGGCCGGCCGTTCGTGCCGAGGACCGACGACAGCCTGCAGGCCTGGCTGCCTTTCGCTGGCCTGGTGTACAGGCTCACCCCACAGGTCTCGCTGTATGGTAACTACAGCCGCTCGTTCGTGCCGAACCGTGCCGCTACGCAGACCGGGCAGGGATTCGAGCCCGAGCAAGGGCGCAGCTTCGAGGCCGGGGCGAAGCTCGAACTGTCCACGGGACTGGCGGGCAGCCTGGCTGTGTATGACATCCGCAAGCGCAATATCGTAGTGGCCGAAGCCGATCCCCAAACCGGGCTGAGTGTCAGCCGCGCGCTGGGCAAGGCCGGCTCGCGCGGTGTGGAGCTGGATGTCAGGGCACGGCTGGGCCCGCGCTGGGAACTGGTCGGAGCCTATGCCTATACCGATGCCCGGGTGCTGGAAGATCCCGTCACGGCGGGCAACCGCCTAGTCAATGTGCCGCGCCACGCGTTCAGCCTGTACGCCAGCCACCGGCTGGACCTGCCCGCGTTCGCCGGCCAGTGGCGCATCGGCGGCGGCGCGCGCTATGTCGGCAGGCGCGCTGGCGATGAGGCCAACGCATTCTGGCTACCCGGCTACGCCATCGTCGACCTGTTCCTGCGCTGGGAGAGCCGGCTGGGCGGCTACAGGACGCGGCTGCAAGTCAACGTCAACAATCTGCTCGACCAGGCTTACTATCCGTCGAGCGCCGGCGCGCTGCGGGTCAATGTGGGCGCGCGGCGCGAGGCGCGGCTGCTGGCAAGCGTCGCCTTCTGAGCTCGCGCTCCGCGCCGCGCGAATTTCTCGCGCGCATTTGCACGTTTTCTGTTCTCGTCCGGCTTACCAGGTAGGAGCTCGGCGGAGCAGGGCGTGGTGCATAGGAGCCACGCCGCTCGCCGCGCCCTCGGGGCGCGCGCTCGCATGGCCGCTCCCGTTCGCCGGCCGAAAGACAACCTAGGAAATCATGATGTTTGCCGTAGCGCTTCGTCGCGCGCTGATCACGCTTGCCCTGATCGAATCGACTGCCCCCGCGCTTGCGCAAACCGCCGCGCCGGAGGCGGCGGCTGCCCCGAACGACCTGCCCGCCGTCAACGTGGTCGGCAACATCGCCAACGGATTCGCGCCGGTCCATGCGGAATTGGGCATGTACCGCGGGCTGGACATGCTCGATATCCCTGCTACGGTCAACGTGGTGCCGCGCGAGGTGCTGGACGAGCAGGGCGCCACCGGCCTGCACGACGCGCTGCGCAACGTGGCCGGCGTAGTGCGCCAGCAGCAAAGCGGCATTGCCTACGACCAGCTCTCGGTACGTGGCATCAGCCTCGACAACCGGTCGAGCTATATGTTCAACAGTGTCCTGCCGTTCGACAATAATCTCCCGATCCCGATGGAGGACAAGGAGCGCATGGAGGTACTCAAGGGCGCCGCGGCGCTTTATTACGGCTTTGTCGATCCGGGCGGCGTGGTCAATATGGTGACCAAGCGCGCCGGCGCCAACCCGGTCACGGCGCTGGCGTTTTCCACCGACAACAACGGTTCGTCGTTGGCCCACATCGATCTGGGCCGGCGCTTTGGCGAGCGCCAGCAGTTCGGCGTGCGTGTCAACGCACTCACCAACAACGTCCATACGCCGATTGACGGCGACAATGGCTACCGCCGTATGTTCAGCGCCGCGCTGGACTGGCGCGTGACCGACAGCCTGACCCTCAAGTACGATATGGAGCGCATCCGCGCCCGCATCACGGAGCAGGCGGGTATCGTGCCGCAGAACGCGGTCAACGGCGTCATCACGCTGCCCTCAATCCCGGACCCTGGGAGGCTGCTGTCCATGAAGGGCAAGGACACACAGTCCGAGGCCACCACGCATTTGCTGCGAGCCGACTACGCCTTCAATGAAGGCTGGACCGCCAGCCTGAGCCTGGGCCAATCCCGCACGCGGCGGGACCGCTGGCTGTGGATCTTCGACAACTACAATGTCAAGACCGGCGCCGGCACCTTGTACGGTGCGGACCAGCCGGGGCAGGATTACCTCAACCAGAACGTGCGGGCCGAAGTCAACGGCGTGTTCAAGACCGGCCCGATCGGGCATGACGTGCTGATCGGGGCGAGCCAGAACCGGCTATATCAGCCGAGCTTCGAAACGTCGATGTACCGAGCCTCCCAGAACCTGTACGACCCGGTCGAGATCACCTCGCTGCAGCGCGCGCCCAACGGCAGCAAGAACACGCAGCGGGACCGTTCCTTCTATGAGCAGACCGTGCGCAACGGCGGCGTATTTGCCCTGGACCGCATCACTCTGAACGAGCAGTGGCAGGTGGTGGGCGCGTTGCGCTACAGTAAGTACACCATCGACCAGCGCAATAGCGCGTCCTACGAGGCTTCGGCCACATCGCCGGCGGTCAGCGTCATCTACAAGGCCACGCCGCGTATCAGCCTGTACGGCAGCTATATCGAGGGGCTGGAGTCTGCCGGCACGGCGCCCGTCACTGCCGGCAACGCGGGGCAGTCGCTGCCCGCCGCCGTCAGCCGGCAAAAGGAGATCGGCATCCGCTCGCGTGTCTTTGGCGACCTGCTGGCATCGGCCGCCTACTTCGAACTAGGGCGGCCGTCGGCTAGCACGGGCAGCGACGACATCTATTCGCTCAACGGCAAGGAGCGCTATCGCGGGCTGGAGTTCTCGCTGCAAGGCAAGCTGACGCGCGATCTCTCCGTGCTGGCCTCGCTGATGCTGCTCGATGCCAAGGTCATTTCGTCGACCAGCGCCAACCTGGTCGGCAAGACGCCGGAGAATACGCCGCAGCGCACCGCCAGCGTGTTTCTCAGCTATCGCGTGCCGCTGTTGGCGGGTCTGAGCGTCAATGCGGGTGCCTATGCGGTTGGCTCGCGGCCGGTCAATAACCTGAACCAGGCCTATATCGGTGGCTACACTACCTTTACCGCCGGCGTCAGCTATACCACCAGGGTTTACGGTACGCGGGCAACGGTACGGGCGAATATCGACAACCTCAGCGACAAGCGCTACTGGAGTGCGGCGGGCAGCGGCCAGATGGCTGTAGGCATGCCGCGCACCGTGACCCTCGCCTCGGTCTTCGAGTTCTGAGTTTCCCGAACGTCTCCATCTGATTCTTTACAAGGATTTCCCATGCAATTTGCCCCCTATGCCAAGTCCTTGCTGACGCGATTCACTGCCTCCGCCGCACTCGGCATGCTGATGCTGATCGCGGGCGTTGCACCAGCGCAGGCGCAAGACAACGGCAAATCGGTGCTGTATGTCACCCGCCTCAAGCAGGATCCCAATGCCTCGGAGCGACACCGTGAACTTCAGCAAAAAGGGCTGGAGAGCGACTCCAGGGTCCGCGCGCATCTCGAATCCCGTGGTTTCCGAGTCACCATGGCGGACCAGGCTGCGGCACCTGATGCCGCACGCAACTACGACCTGGTAATTTTGTCGTCGGTGGTGCAGTCTCGCGAGATGGCGGACACCGCCTACCGCAATCTACCGGTTCCGCTGGTGACCTGGGAGAACGACCTGCTCGACTCGCTGCGCCTGACAGGGCGCAGGAAGGGCGTGGACTACGGCGAGGTCGAGAAAGAGCACTACATCCGCGTCGTCAATGCGCCGCATCCACTGGCAGCGGGGCTGCCGGCCGGCAAGACCTACGTCTATCCGCGTGACGTGGCGATGGGCTGGGGCACCCCTGCGCGCAGCGCCATCGTGATCGCCACGTTGCCGGGCGATCCCGACAAGGCGGTGGTGTTTGGCTATGAGCAGGGCGCAACCATGGACTATGACTTCATCGCGCCGGCGCGCCGTGCGGCGCTATTCCTGGACAACCTGACCTTCGGACAACTCAGCACGCAGGGTGTGCGGTTATTCGATGGAGCGGTGGACTGGGCGGTCGGCTTGCAGAAGGAGAAGGTCGCCAGGTAGCGCGTGCCGTCCCGGGGGGGCGCCCGTTTCAGTCGGGCGACTCCATGGTCGATTGCTGGTCATTCTGTCTTGGCCGGCGGAAGTACGAAACTGCTCGCACTGGACACGAGGTGAGTTGAATGGTTGATGCGGTCTGCCATTGTGAGGGGGCTACGCTCGCGGAGGGGTTGTGTTTACAATTCACCGTAGACCGGGCAGTCATGACCGGTTGCTGGCTCATAGCACCGCGTCTGTTTTGCTGACGAGGCTGTAGCCGCTTAGCCCAGCCTTGCGACGTAGCGGCGCCAGCGATTGGGGCGACCCATACCAACAGGCGCTTGGCCCCGTCGCCGCGTGAATCTCAGATCAAGGATGGAGCTACCGCGAGTTTGTCAATACCCACATCTGAGGCGACGCTTGTCCAACTCGCCGCCAAGTGGAGAATACTGTACCGGCTGCTTCGAAAGCAGGGACGCCGTCGTCGGCTCCGTCGTTCGCAGCTTTGGTGTGAAATGACTCGCCTCGCTCTGATGGGATGTCATCACCGATTGCGGGACCCTTCACAACCGTGGTGTACTTTATGCGAAACTTCAGAATCGTGTTGCTCGTTTTCATGTCTTGGCGGTATGCCGATTGACTTGGGAGCAGAAGACCGCTGGGACGGGTACTTCAAGTATTTACTCTCTTCACCGCTGTCACTAGAGAACCAAACATGCGCATTCCGCCGGTGAAGTCGATCGTCGCGTTTGAGAGTGTCGCCAGAACGAAGAGCGTAGGCCGGGCGTCCGAGGAGTTAGGTCTGACCGCGTCGGCAGTGAGCCATCAGATTGCCAATCTCGAGTCCATCGTTGGCCAGCCGCTGTTCTTTCGACAAGGACGGGGGCTGGCCCTCACTCCTATTGGTGAGCAATACCTGCGCGACGTCACGGGGGCGCTTGCAGAACTGAACCGCGCCACGGAGCGCGCATCCAGCCAGGCCGAAGTCGACATACTCAGGGTGCACTCGAGTCCGAGTTTCGGCCTGATGTGGCTGCTGCCGCGGCTTGAGTCGTTTCAAGCCGACAATGGCGACATCCAGTTGAATTTATCCTGCTCCTATGAGGACATCTCGTTCACTAGCGGCTACTACGACATCGATATCCGATACGGCTATGCGCATTGGCGTGATTTGCAGGTCAAGACACTCCGCGACGAGTTCATCGCCCCTCTGGCGTCCCCAGAGTATCTTGCCGAGCACCCCGTTCGTAGTCCGGCTGATCTGCTTGAGCAACGCCTGATCTTCTCAGAGACGCCTCTTGTCCAGTGGCAGCAATGGTTCGCCAGGTTCGGCGTCTCAAGTCAGCCCCAAGCGTTTGATTTTTCCTTTGACCGCTCGTACATGTCACTGGAGACGGCGGCCCTTGGCATCGGCGTGGCATTGGAAAGCATGTTGCTGGCGTCAGTGCACCTCCGGAAGGGAACGCTGGTACCGGTCTTTGACCATACGCATGCCGTGGAAGTGGGAGCGCACCATATCGTCTGCCCATCACAGAATGCGGACTTGCCTCGGGTTCAACGATTTCTGGACTGGATCGAGCGCGAACGGAAGTCAACTGCCGGAAAAATGGCGGGAGCTTAGCCCACGCTTTGCTTGGCCTATTTCTCGCTCAAAGCCGGAAATTGTGCGGCGCACCATTCCCGTTTTTGCTGAACCGCGTTTCTCATCTGAAAATTTCTCAGCAATAGCTGAGATGGACTGCATTGATCAGCGCTGCCCGAGGCACCACACTCGAATCATCATTTCAATAATCAGGAGACAGACATGATGCTCGAGAACAAGGTTGTGATCGTAACCGGCGCCGCCTCCCCCCGCGGCATCGGCAGGGCAACGGCAAGCGCCCTTGCCGCGCAGGGCGCCAAGGTGGTGGTCCTGGACCTGCTGCAGGCTGACGCTGAGCGCGCAGCGCTGGAACTGGGCGCAGGCCATCTCGGCCTCGCATGCGATGTGACCGACCGCGAGGCCTGCCAACTGGCAGCACGCGCCACCCTGGAAAAATACGGCCGGATCGATGGCCTGGTCAATAACGCGGGGATTACGCAGCCGGTACGGACACTGGACATCCAGCCCGCCAATTTCGACGCCGTGGTCGATGTGAACCTGCGCGGCACGCTCTACATGTCGCAGGCCGTCCTCCCGCAAATGAAGGAGCAAAGGCGCGGCAGCATCGTTTGCATGTCGTCTGTCTCCGCGCAACGCGGCGGCGGCATCTTCGGGGGGCCGCACTACAGCGCGGCCAAAGCGGGCGTACTTGGCCTTGCACGTGCCATGGCCCGCGAATTCGGTGGCGACAACATCCGCATCAACTCCATCACGCCCGGCCTGATCCAGACGGACATCACCGGCGACAAGCTCACCGCGGAAATGCGGGCCGACATCATCAAGGGGATTCCGCTGGGCCGCCTGGGTGACGCCGCCGACGTGGCCAACGCTTGCCTCTTCCTGATCAGCGACCTGTCCGCTTACCTGACGGGCATCACGCTCGACGTCAATGGCGGGATGCTGATTCACTGATCATCGCCGACTACCGCCTTCCCTTCAACTGGCGGAACAATCCGCGCACCCGGGCGAACCCGGGGCGCATGGCAGGAGACAACATGAAAACCAAATACGCTTCGCCCGTTGCGGGCGATGTGATGGCGCACGCGGATGCCGCCACCTTTGAATCCAGAACCTACGCAAAAGTGGTACGGCGCCTGATACCGTTCCTGATGCTTTGCTACCTTGGCGCCTACCTGGACCGGGTCAACGTGGGATTCGCCAAGCTGCAGATGCTCAATGACCTGCGCTTTAGCGAAACGATCTATGGCCTCGGCGCCGGCATCTTCTTTCTTGGCTATTTCCTCTTCGAAGTCCCGAGCAACATGATCCTGCACAAGGTGGGTGCGCGCAACTGGCTCGCACGCATCATGCTGACATGGGCCGTCATCTCGGCGAGCTTTGCTTTTGTCAGCAGCCCCACTTCCTTCTACGTGTTGCGTTTCCTGCTCGGCGTGGCGGAGGCCGGATTCGCGCCGGGTGTCATCCTTTACATGACCTACTGGTTCCCATCGGAACGACGGGCCAAGGCGCTATCGATGTTCTTCATGGCGATTCCGTTGGCGGGCATCGTTGGCGGGCCGCTTTCCGGCTACATCATGCACGCGTTCCACGGCGCGCTGGACCTGGCCGGGTGGAAGTGGCTGTTCATGCTGGAGGCGCTGCCATC
>NZ_JBXANI010000020.1:0-185679 GCF_058801495.1 Cupriavidus sp. GW822-FHT03E04 | reverse complement strand
TCGTACGCCGATTGTCCAATGCCTGAATTTGTCCTCACCCTCTTTGCCGGTCAAAGAAAAGTGACCGGCAGCCCCCGCAGGGGGATGTCGTATGGCTTTTGGGCGCAAAAACCATCGCCGCTGAAAGAAACAGCGACCAATAGCGCCCGCAAGAGACCAGACGCCCTAACGCATCCCACCTCCTAACAGCGTAAAATCCCATTTAGCCGTGTGATCGCAGCCATACCTCACCCCCCTTTGCACAAGGCTCCCCGCCAAGGGCGCGCATAATGGCAGCAAAAAAATTAGCACGACCGTTCACAAAATTCCGTTTCGCGGATACTATAGCTTTCGACGGGCTGGAAACATCATGAAGGTGCTCGACCTGCGCTGCGCGCAAGACCATCGTTTCGAGGGCTGGTTTGCTTCGGAGGACGACGCGCAATCGCAGATTTCGCGAAATCTCGTCCAATGTCCGGTCTGCGAAGACCATGCCATCACCCGGCTGCCCAGCGCGCCGCGCCTGAATCTCTCGGGAGCGGCCGCCGCGCCGGCGGGCAAGCCGGCCGGGGCGAAGGCCCCTGCGGCGCCGGCGACACTGCAGTCGCTTTACCTGAAGGCGGTAAAGCAGGTGCTGGCGCGGACCGAGGATGTGGGTGAACGCTTTGCCGAAGAGGCCAGGCGCATGCACTACGACGAAGCGCCGGAACGCGGGATCCGCGGCACGGCGTCGCCGGACGAAGTGCAGGCCCTTGCCGAAGAAGGCATCGATACTTTCCAGCTCGTGGTGCCCGATGCGCTCAAGCAGACGGCTCACTGAATAGCGTCCTGTGCCCAAGGCAGTGTTCTTGCCGGCGCATGACGCGCTAGCTAGAACAAACTGCCGGTCTCACACCGGCATCACTGGAGACGGGCATGGATCTCAACTATTCGGCGTCCGACGATGCCTTCCGCGCCGAAGTGCGCGGCTGGCTGGAGGCCAACCTGCCGGCGGAAATCAGCAGCAAGATTCTGAACCACCGCCGCCCCAACCGCGACGACCTGGTGCGCTGGCACAAGCTGCTGGCGGGCCGTGGCTGGTCCGCGCCGCACTGGCCGGTGCAGTATGGCGGCACGGGCTGGAATGCCACGCAGCGCCATATCTGGGACGAGGAAAATGCCCGCGTCGGCGCGCCCGGCGTGCTGCCCTTTGGCGTGGCCATGGTCGCGCCCGTGATCATGAAGTACGGCAGCGAGGAGCAGAAGTCGTACTACCTCCCGCGCATCCTGGATTGCACCGACTGGTGGTGCCAGGGTTACTCAGAGCCGGGCTCGGGTTCCGACCTGGCGTCGCTGAAGACCCGCGCCGAGCTGACCTCGGACGGCAAGCACTACATCGTCAACGGCCAGAAGACCTGGACCACGCTCGGCCAGCACGCCGACATGATCTTCTGCCTGGTCCGCACCGATTTCGAAGCCAAGAAGCAAGAGGGCATCTCCTTCCTGCTGATCGACATGAAGACCCCGGGCATCACCGTGCGCCCGATCATCATGCTCGACGAAGAGCATGAAGTGAACGAAGTGTTCTTCGACAACGTCCAGGTGCCGGTGGAAAACCGCGTCGGCGAAGAAAACCGCGGCTGGACCTACGCCAAGTACCTGCTCGGCCATGAGCGCACCGGCATCGCCCGCGTGGGCAACTCCAAGCGTGAGCTGGGCTTCCTCAAGCGTGTGGCCAAGCAACAGCAGAAGAACGGCCGCCCGTTGCTGGAAGACCCGCTGTTCGGCGCCAAGGTTGCCGCGCTGGAGATCGAGCTGATGGCGCTGGAGCTGACCGTCCTGCGCGTGGTGTCGAGCGAGAGCGCTGGCAAGGGCCCCGGCCCCGAGGCATCGATGCTCAAGATCAAGGGCACCGAGATCCAGCAGATGCTGACCGAGCTGATGGTGGAGGCCGTCGGCCCCTACGCCCAGCCGTTCGACACCGCCTACCTGGAATGCGAGCACGAACACGCGGTGACTGGCTACGACGACGCCGCGCCGCTGGCCGCTTACTACTTCAACTATCGCAAGACCTCCATCTACGGCGGGTCCAACGAAATTCAGAAGAACATCATCAGCCAGATGATCCTGGGGCTGTGAGGAGACACGCGATATGAACTTCAATCTCAGCGACGAACAGAAGCAACTGGCTGACGCCGTCCACCGCTTCATCGACAAAGACTACGATTTCGAGACCCGCAAGAAGGGCATCAAGGCCGAAGCTGGCCATAGCGATGCCGCCTGGGGCGCGCTGGTCGAGCTCGGCCTGACCGCGCTGCCGGTGCCGGAAGCGCAGGGCGGCTTCTCGGGCACGCCCATCGACATGATGGTGGTGATGCAGGAGCTGGGCCGCGGCCTGGTGGTCGAGCCGTACTTCGCCACCGTGGTTGCCGCCTACGCGCTCAAGCTGGCCGGCGGCCAGGATGCGCTGCTGGAGCAGGTTGCCGGCGGCGAGCTGAAGCTGGCCACCGCCTTCAACGAGCCGCATGCCCGCTATGCGCTCAACGATGTGCGCGTGACGGCCAAGGGCGGCAAGCTCAATGGCCGCAAGGTCGTGACCATTCACGGCGCGCAAGCCGGCAAGCTGGTCGTCTCGGCCCGCACCAGCGGCGCCGATGCCGACACCAATGGCATCTCGCTGTTCCTGGTGGACCCGAAGGCAGCCGGCGTCAGCATTACCGACTACCGCACCATCGACAACCTGCGCGCCGCCGATATCACCTTCAAGGACGCACAGGGCGAACTGCTGGGCACCGAAGGCGCGGCGTTTGCGCTGATCGAGCAGGTGGCCGACTACGCCGCCGTGCTGCTGTGCGCGGAAGCCGTCGGGGTGATGGACACGCTCAACGCCGCCACGCTGGAGTACGCCAAGACCCGCCAGCAGTTCGGCGTGCCGATCGCGCGCTTCCAGGCGCTGCAGCACCGCATGGTGGAGATGTTCATCCACGCCGAGCAATCGCGTTCCATCACGCTGCTGGCCGCCGCCAAGTTCGACGAGGCCAGCCCGGAAGAACGCCGTCGCTTTGCCTCGGCGGCCAAGGCGCGCGTGGGCCAGGCGGCTCGCTCGGTCGGCCAGGAGGCCGTGCAGATCCACGGCGGCATGGGCGTTACCGACGAACTGCCGGCGGCGCATATGTTCAAGCGCCTGACGCTGATCAACACCACCTTCGGGGATGTCGATCATCACCTGTCGCGCTTTGCGACACAGCCGGGCTTCCTGGAAACGGTCTGATCCAGGTTGAATCAAAAAACCGCGCCGGTTGTCCCAGGCGCGGTTTTTTGTTATGAATTGATCTCGTATTTTCTGCCGCGATTCTCGCGCCTCGCGCCTCGCATCTCGCATCTCGCATTCATCGTTGACGGAGCGGTTCATGTCCACCCTGTATTTCGAAGATTTCGCCGTCGGCAGCAAGCGCGACCTCGGGTCCCACCTGGTGACGGAGGAGGAGATCCTCACCTTCGCCCGCCAGTATGATCCCCAGCCCTTCCACATCGACAAGGAAGCCGCGCAAAAAAGCATCTACAAGAACCTGATCTCCAGCGGCTGGATGACCTGCTCGATCATGATGCGCCTGCTGGTGGACAACATGACCTCCAAGGCCGCCAGCATGGGCTCGCCTGGCGTGGATGAAATCCGCTGGCTCAAGCCGGTCTATGCGGGCGATACGCTGAGCGTGTCGCTGGTGGTGCTGGATGCGCGCGCTTCCTCGTCCAAGCCGGACCGCGGCGTGGTCCACACCCAGTGGGAAGCCACCAACCAGCGCGGCGAACTGGTCTGCACCGTCAAAGGCATGGGCATGTACGGACGTCGGCCCGCCTGACGTTTCTCAAGCCTCATCCCGGCCATCCCGGCCACTACAGACAACACGTGCAACACGTACAACACGTACAACAAGGAGACACCATGCGTACCATCGCTTCGCTCGAAGAACTGGAAAGCCTGCAAGGCCAGGAAGTGGCCGTCAGCGACTGGATCGAGATCACCCAGCAGCAGGTCAACCAGTTCGCCGAAGCCACTGGCGATCACCAATGGATTCACGTGGACGTGGAGCGCGCCCGCCGCGAATCGCCGTTCGGCGGCCCGGTGGCGCATGGCTTCCTGACGTTGTCGCTGCTGCCGGCGTTCATGCACAACGCGCTCGATATGCCGGGCGTCAAGATGGGCGTCAACTATGGCCTGAACCGCGTGCGCTTTACCGCGCCGGTGCCGGTCGGCAGCCGCCTGCGCGCGCGCGTGAAGCTGCTCTCGGTGGAGCGCCTGGAGCCCCTGCCGAACGCGCCCGCGCTGGTCGGCGCCCAGTCCAACTGGGAAGTCACGGTAGAGCGCGAGGGCAGCGAGCGCCCGGTGTGCGTGGCGGAATCCATCAGCCGCCGTTACTCGTAAGCCTGACAGGCCGCGACGGCCGCGACGGCCGCCACGGCCGCCACGGCCGCCACGGCCGCCACGGCCGTCGCGGCCAGGTGGCGGCCATCCCAGAGCGCAGCTCAGGCCGGCGAACGCGCGGCCGCTATATCTTGCGGCGAGGCCGCGAGCGCCTTTGCGGAGCGCTCGGGATTGATCCAGCATAAACCAATCACGCCACTTGCCAGCAGCAGCAGGGCGTTGATCGTGAAGCCCGCATCAAAGCCGCCGTTCATGCCATGGCGCTGCACCAGTTGCCCCACCACCGCCGGCGCCAGGATGCCGGCCAGCGTGGTCAGCGCCGTGTGGATCGACAACACGCTGCCGCGCTGGCCCTCCGGCACGATCTGCGCGAGCATGGCCGGCGTCAGGGCGAATGCCACGGGCGGCAGGCATGCCGCCACGGCGATCAGCAAGGTCTTGGGCACCGGCGCCAGCGTGATCGATGCGATCGCCAGGTACACGCCGCCGCCTGCCAGCGCGGCCACCGAGATCAGCGCGCCACGCGCGAGCCGCGACGATGCACCTGCGCGCAGCATGCGCTGCGACAGCCAGCTAAGGATCAGCGTGACGGGCATGGCCGAGGCCACGATGGCCGCATACCAGCGCCCGGTGGTGACCGGGTCGAAGCCCAGGCCTTTTTCCAGGTAGGCGGGCAGCCAGGTCAGCCCCAGCGCCAGCGCCCAGTATGCGCAAAAGCCAATGGCCAGGCAGGCCAGCACGGTCGGGTCGCGGAAGATGCGCCGATAGGGCAGGCGCACGGGCGTGGCCGCGGTGCCGGCGCGTGGTGCGCTTGCCTGCGTGAGCGGTCCCTCGCGTCCCACGCAGAGCCACATTGCGCTCCACGCCATGCCGATGCCGGCCAGGATCATGAAATTGGCGCGCCAGCCCCATCGGATCGTCACCAGCGGGATCAGCAGTCCTGCCAGCAGCAGGCCTACGGTGGCCCCCTGGTTGATCATCGCCACTGGCAGGTTGCGCTTGTGGTCCGGAAACCATTTGAACAGCGCGTGCACGGAGATCGGGAAGGCTGGCCCTTCGGCTGCGCCAAGCAGCATGCGGCACACCAGGATGGTCATGGCCGATCCCGCCAGCGCCAGCGGGACCTGCAGCACAGCCCACGACAAGCCCATCGCCAGTAGCAGCCAGCGCGCGGCCACGCGATTGGACAGAAAGCCGACCAGCACGGTGGATAGCGAGAACAGCCAGAAGAAGCTGCTGGCGATCAGGCCGAACTCGGCCGGCGGCAGCTTCAGGTCTGCCATCAGCGGCACGGCGACCATGCCCAGCACGATCTTGTCGAGGAAGTTGATCAGCGAAAGCCAGGTCAGCATCGAGGCCATGGCCCAGGCGCTGCGTGGCTGGTAGGACGCAAGTGTGTTCATCGGTCAGCCTTAAGATCGGTTCAACGTGTTGGCTTGGCGCTCGCTTGTGCTGGTGGTCGCAGAATCCAGGTGCTGCTCGATCAGTGCGAGCAGGCGCTCGGGCTGTTCCAGCATCACCAGGTGCCCGCTGTCGATCTCCGCGTAGCTGGCACCACTGATCGCCGCGGCGAGCGCTTGGCAATGCGCCGGCGGCACCATCTGGTCGTGGCGCATGCCGATCACGAGCGTGGCGGCGCGGATGCGGGGCAACAGCGGCGTGATGTCGATGATGGCGTCGAGCCCGGCCTGGCGGTCGCTGCCGGGCGCCAGGCTCGCGCCGAAGCGCCGCAGCATGCCCTCCACGGTGGCGTCGTCCATGCACGCGATAAAACGCTCCGATACGCCATTGAGCAGGACCATGCGCGCCAGTTGATGGCGGTCCGACCGCGCCAGCGACTGCCACAGCGTAAACAGCAGGCGCATGCGGCTATCGGTGCGCGCCCAGGCGCCAAACAAGACCAGGCGCCGCACGCGTTCCGGCATCAGCGCGGCCGCGGTGGCTGCCACCACGCCGCCTAGCGAATAACCGACCAGGTCCACGGGCTGGTCTCCCGCCAGCGCCATGCAGTCGCGCACCTGTCCGACCAGCGCATCGAGCGTCAGTGGCGCGCCGTCGTCACGGGTTTCACCAGAGCCCGCAAGGTCCGGCGCCAGGCAGCGCCTGCGCTGCGCGAGCCCGGGCAGCAGCGCGGCCCAGTTGGTTTCCGCGCTGGAACTGGTGCCGTGCACAAGAAGAGTCGGCCGTCCGCTGCCGGCCTCGATCAGGCTGGTTCGGATAGGCACCGACGCGATTTCCAGACGTTGCATGTCGAACTCCCTTGGCTTCTTTTGGCGGGCTGGGTGGACAGGCTTACTGGGCGGTGATGCCGCCATCGACCGTGAACTGCGAGCCCGTGATGTAGCGGCCCTCGTCGCTGGCCAGCAGCAGGAACACGCCGACGATTTCCTCTGGCGTAGCCAGGCGGCCAAGGGGCGTGAAGGCTTCGATGCGCGCGCGTGCGGTGCCGCCACCGGCATCGCGCTGGTCCAGCGCGCCCTGGACCAGCGGCGTGTCGACGAAGCCGGGGTGGATGGAGTTGACCCGCACCGGCGGATTGAGCGTGGCGCCGTGCAGGGCGGCGGAGCGCGTGAGCAGCGTGACGCCGCCCTTGGCCGCGCAGTAGGCGGCAACCTGCGCGCCGCCCACCTGGCCGTAGACCGAGGAAACATTGACGATGGAGCCACCCGCACCCATCAGCGGCAGCGCGGCGCGGCAGCCCAGGAATACGCCGGTCAGGTTGACGTTGAGCGTGCGCTGCCAGTCGGCCAGCGTGCAATCCGCCACCGAGCCGCGCAGCGCGATGCCAGCGTTGTTCACCAATACGTCCAGTTTGCCGTGCCGTTCGCGCACCGCGCCCATGGCGGCTTCCCAGTCCGCCTCGCTGGTGACATCCAGCGTTTGGTAATGCGCTTGCACGTCTTGCGCCCGCAGCGCTTGCGCCAGGATTGTCCCGGTGGCATCGTCGATGTCGGCGAGCACCACGCGCGCACCGGCTTGCGCCGCCGCGCGCGCAAACGCCGCGCCCAGGCCGGACGCGGCGCCGGTGACCATGACCACTTTGTCTTGCAGCCGCTGCATGTGAAGTCTTCCTCGAACGGTGGGTGTCAATGCAATCGATGTCGTCGATGTCGTCGATGTGGCAGGTGCCGGCGGCCGGGCAATGCTAGGGCCGCTCGCCGGCATGGCGCAGCATAAAGTGCCCCCAGTCCGGCTTGCGCGTCTTCCACCAATAGGCGGTGGCATGGCTCGACCAGTTGTTGATGACCCTGCCGCTGGCCGACTTGTACCAACTGCTGCACGAGCCCGCCCACGCGGTCTGGCCAATGGCCGCCTGCAACGCCTGGTTGAAGCGCGTCACCACCTCCGGGCGCACCTCCATGGAGGCGAAGCGCGCCGAGCGGCAGGCCTGGATGCACCGCAGGACATAGCGGGCCTGGCACTCGAGCATGAAAATGATGGAGTTGTGGCCCAGGTTGGTATTGGGGCCGTACAGCACGAACAGGTTGGGAAATCCCGGCGCCGTCATGCCGAGATACGCCTCGGGATCCTCGCGCCACTGATCGGCCAGGGTGTGGCCGTGGCGGCCGGTGATGCGGATCGGCGCGAGGAAGGAGCGGGCGTCGAAGCCGGTGGCGAAGACGATGGCGTCGGCCCGATGCCTGGCGCCGTCGGCCGTGACCACGGCGTCGGATTCGACGCGCTCGATGCGGGCGGTCTCGACATGGACGTTCGGCCGCTTGAGCGCCTGGTAGAAATCGTCGGAGATCAGGATGCGCTTGCAGCCGATCGGGTAATCGGGCGTGAGCTTGGCGCGCAGCACCGGGTCGGGAATCATGTGCGCGAGGTAGCGGCGCGCCAGCGTTTCCAGTTCCCGGTTGCGGCCGCTGTCCCGCTGCATGCGCCCGAAGCGCAGTTCACGCTGCAGGTAGAGGTGCCAGCGATGCAGCCGGGCAGTCCACGGGTGCCGTTCGAAGCGCGCCTGTTGTCCGGGCGTATAGGCCTCGCCGTTGCGCGGCAGCACCCAGTTGGCGCTGCGCTGGAATACCGTCAGCTTGCCCGCTTCCGGCGCGATGCGCGGGATGAACTGCAGCGCGCTGGCGCCATTGCCGATCACCGCGACCTGCTTGCCGCGCAGATCGGCGTCATGCCGCCAGCGCGCGGAGTGGAAGGCCGTGCCGGCAAAGTGATCCAGTCCTGCAATATCCGGTGTCAGCGGGCGGTTGAGCTGCCCGGTGCCGCTGACGAGGATGCGCGCGGCGATGGTGTCGCCGTTGCTGGTGCGCACTCGCCACAGGCAGGCGGCTTGGTCGTAGCGCGCCTCGGTGACCTCCGTGCCGAAGCGGATATGCCCGAGCAGCCCGAAGCGCTCGGCGCAGTGCTGCAGGTAGCGATGGATCTCCGGCTGGGGCGAGTATGCGCTGGACCAGTCCGGCTTGGGCGCGAACGAGAAACTATAAAGATGGGAGGGGATGTCGCAGCCGCAGCCCGGGTAGGTGTTGTCCCGCCAGGTGCCGCCCACCGTGCCGGCCTTCTCCAGCACGACAAAGTCGTCGATGCCGGCTTGCTTGAGCTTGATGCCCATGCACATGCCGGCCACACCGGCGCCGATGATGACGATCTGGTCCGCGCCGGGCGTCGTTGACGCTTTCAATGGGCTGTCTCCGTCGTGCTTTTTCTGGGTAGTCGCGGCGCATGCGGCAACGCCTTGGCGCGCAATCGAGAGGCCACCATAGAGCCGATTGCGGATTCGGGCAAGGCACGGCGCAACATGCGTGCCGCCATGTGCCCCAATCTGAATCAGCCGGCGGCGGCGCACAGGCTTGGTGCGTGACGTTTGCGCACTATCGTGGTGCGATAGGTGGCCTGGCGGCCTCTGGAGGCTCGCCAGGCCGTGTGCACAGCCTTGTATACAAGCTTGTATGCCATGGCATGCTAGTTGCAGAAGAGGTACCCGGGGTGCGTTGTTCCTTTATCCAACACGACAATCTGGGAGCTGCAATGAAAAGACGTGACATGCTGAAGCTGTCGGCGGTAGCCGCCGCGGCCTTGTTTGCAACGGCAGGCGTGAGCCCGCTGGCATTGGCGCAGTCCAAGGAGCCGATCAAGGTCGGTATCCTGCATTCGCTGTCCGGCACCATGGCCATTTCCGAGACTTCGCTCAAGGACGTGGCGCTGATGACCATCGACGAGATCAACAAGAGCGGCGGCGTGCTTGGCCGCAAGCTTGAGCCGGTCGTGGTCGATCCCGCTTCCAACTGGCCGCTGTTCGCCGAGAAGGCGCGCCAGCTGATCACCAAGGATAAGGTTGCCGTCACGTTCGGCTGCTGGACCTCGGTGTCGCGCAAGTCGGTGCTGCCCGTTTATGAAGAGCTGAACTCGCTGCTGTTCTATCCGGTGCAGTACGAAGGCGAGGAAATGTCCAAGAACGTCTTCTACACCGGCGCGGCGCCCAACCAGCAGGCCATTCCCGCGGTGGAATACCTGATGAGCAAGGAAGGCGGCGGCGCCAAGCGCTTCTTCCTGCTGGGCACCGACTACGTCTACCCGCGCACCACCAACAAGATCCTGCGCGCCTTCCTGAAGAGCAAGGGCGTGGCGGACAAGGATATCGAAGAGGTCTACACGCCGTTTGGCCACAGCGACTACCAGACCATCGTCGCCAACATCAAGAAGTTCTCGCAAGGCGGCAAGACCGCCGTGATCTCCACCATCAACGGCGATTCCAACGTGCCCTTCTACAAGGAACTGGGCAACGCAGGCCTGAAGGCCAAGGACGTGCCGGTGGTGGCATTCTCGGTGGGCGAGGAAGAACTGCGCGGCATCGACACCAAGCCGCTGGTGGGCCACCTGGCCGCGTGGAACTACTTCATGTCGGTCAAGAACCCGGAAAACGAAGCCTTCAAGAAGCAATGGGCGGCGTGGGTCAAGGCGAACAACCTGCCGGGCGGCGACAAGCGCGTGACCAACGACCCGATGGAAGCCACCTACGTGGGCATCCATATGTGGGCGCAGGCCGTCAAGAAGGCCGGCACGACCGATCCCGACAAGGTGCGTGCCGCGATGTATGGCCAGACCTTCAAGGCGCCGGACGGCTTCACCCTGACCATGGGCGAGAACCATCACCTGTACAAGCCGGTGATGATCGGCGAGATCAAGGGCGATGGCCAGTTCACGGTGGTGTGGAAGACGCCCAAGGCCGTGCGCGCGCAGCCGTGGAGCCCGTTCATCGCGGGTAACGAAGGCAAGCCGGACAAGGTGATGTAAGCAGGGCTCCCGCCTGGCGCTCTCCTGCTCCCCCGCTTGGCCTCGCGGCTGGTGAGAGAGGGGAGGGCGCCAGGCAGTGCCTTTGCCTCTTCGCATGCTGTCCGCCGCTTCGGCGCGGTGGCGGCAAATCGTCACGCCGATCAAGGTGACGCGCGTGCTTCGCCGCGCGCGACTCGCAAACCTTATGCACCGACCCTTATCGTTCTCTCTCGCTTCACGGTTGCGCGCCATGCTGGCCGCGCTGCTCCTGCTGGCTGCGTGCCCGCTGTGGGCCGCGCCGCTCACGCAGGCCGACCTGAAGCCGCTGGCCGAAGACGACTTCGACGCCAAGACCGCCGCGATCACCGCACTGACCAAGGCTCCGGTGGCGCAGGCCGGCCCCATCCTCAAGGCCTTGCAGGACGATACGCTGCAATATGCGCCCGGCGTCGGCATGGTGCGCCAGGACGGCGACAAGCTGGTGGACGCGATCAGCGGCACGCCGGTCACGGTCAAGCCCGATGCGCTCGAAGCGCTCACCCTGAACAACAGCCTGCGCGCGATGGTGGACAGTGCCGCCAGCAGCACGCTGCTGCAATCGCCCGATGCGGCGGTGCGCACGCAGGCAGTCAATACGCTGCTGGACCAGCCGGGCAGCGCATCGCGCCCGGTGGTGGAGGCCGCGCGCAAGGCCGAGGCCGACGCCGGCCTGCGCACCAAGCTCGATGTGATCTGGGCAAATATCGTGCTGGCCGATGGCAGCCGCGACGATCGCCTCGAAGCCATCCGCATCCTTGGCCGCGACAGCAATCCGCAGAGCCGCCAGAAGTTGCAGCCGCTGCTGGAAAAGGACGCCGCCGGCAATTTTCGCGAGCCCGACGCCGAACTGCGCGGCGCCGCGCAGCAGGCGCTCGACGCCCTGCGCGGCGACCAGCGCCGCGCCGAGCTGATCGGCAACCTCTTTGCCGGCCTGAGCCTGGGCAGCGTGCTGCTGCTCGCCGCGCTGGGGCTGGCCATCACTTACGGCCTGATCGGCGTCATCAATATGGCGCACGGCGAATTCCTGATGATCGGCGCGTACGCCACGTACATGGTGCAGGGCGTGTTCCGCGCGCACTTCGCCAGCGCGTTCGACTGGTACCTGCTGTTCGCGTTGCCCGCATCGTTCCTCGCCTCCGCCGTGGTTGGCTTCGTGCTGGAGCGGCTGGTGCTGCGCCATCTCTACGGCCGCCCGCTGGAAACGCTGCTGGCCACCTTCGGCGTGAGCCTGCTGCTGATGCAGGCGGTGCGCACGCTGTTTGGCGCGCAGAACGTGGAAGTGGCCAATCCATCCTGGATGAGCGGCGGCATCGAATGGCTGCCCGGCATGGTGCTGCCGTACAACCGCATGGTCATCATCGTGTTTGCGCTGGCGGTGGTGGCGGTGGCCTGGGCCGTGCTCAACCGCACCCGCCTTGGCCTGTTCGTGCGCGCCACCACGCAGAACCGCACCATGGCGGCTTGCGTGGGCGTGCGCACCTGGAAGGTGGATAGCTACGCCTTTGCCTTTGGCGCGGGCATCGCTGGCCTCGGCGGCTGCGCGCTGTCGCAGATCGGCAATGTCGGCCCTGACCTCGGGCAAGCCTACATCATCGACTCCTTCATGGTGGTGGTGCTGGGCGGCGTGGGGCAGCTCGCGGGCACCATCATTGGTGCTTTCGGGCTGGGCCTGATCAACAAGTTCATCGAGCCGTTCTATGGCGCGGTGCTGGCCAAGATCTTTGTCCTGGTGCTGATTGTGCTCTTCATCCAGAAGCGCCCGCAGGGACTGTTCGCGCTCAAAGGGCGCAGCGCGGAGGCATGATGAAGACTTCACTCTCGAATCCATCCACGGCGGGTTTCCGGCTGGCCGTGCCGGAGCGCCAGCCGCTGTTCTCCGGGCGCAGCTGGACCGCCTTGCTGGTGATCGCGCTGGTGGTGGGCATCGGCGTGCCGGTGTGCGCGCTGCTGGTGCCCGAAGGCCATCCCATGCATCTGTCGGCCTATGCGCTGACGCTGATCGGCAAGATCATGTGCTTCGCGCTGGCCGCGATCGCGCTGGACCTGGTATGGGGCTACTGCGGCATTCTCAGCCTCGGCCACGGCTTGTTCTTCGCGCTTGGCGGCTATGCCATGGGCATGTACCTGATGCGCAGCATTGGCCGCGAAGGCGTCTACAAGAGCGACCTGCCGGACTTCATGGTGTTCCTCGACTGGAAGGAGATGCCGTGGTTCTGGCACGGCACCGAGCATCTCGGTTACGCGATGCTGCTGGTGGTGCTGGTGCCGGGCGTGCTGGCGTGGCTGTTCGGCTTCTTCGCCTTCCGCTCGCGCATCAAGGGCGTGTACCTGTCCATCATCACGCAGGCCATGACATACGCCGCCATGCTGCTGTTCTTCCGTAACGAGACGGGCTTTGGCGGCAACAACGGCTTCACGGATTTCAAGCGCATCGCCGGCTTTGCCGTGGCCGCGCCGCAGACCCGTACCGCCTTGTTCGTGCTGACGTTCCTTGCCCTGCTGGCCGGCTTCATCGCCTGCCGCTACATCGTGACGTCCAAGCTCGGCCGGGTCGTGACCGCGATCCGCGATGCCGAGATGCGCGTGATGTTCTCGGGCTACAACCCGCTTGGCTACAAGCTGTTCGTGTGGACCTTTTCGGCCGTGCTGTGCGGCATCGCCGGCGCGCTCTACGTGCCGCAGGTGGGCATCATCAACCCGGGCGAGATGTCGCCGGCCAACTCCATCGAGATGGCGGTTTGGGTGGCCGTGGGCGGACGCGGCACGCTGATCGGCCCGATCATCGGCGCCTTTATCGTCAACGGCGCCAAGACCATGTTCACGGCCTACTTCGCGGAGTACTGGCTGTTCCTGCTGGGCGCGATGTTCGTGCTGGTGACGCTGTACATGCCGGATGGCGTGATCGGCCTGCTCAAGCGCGCGCGTGCCTTGCGCGCCAGCCCGCAGGCCACGCCGGGCAACGCGGCGAATGCGCCGGCGGCCGCCACCCGCAGCGGAGGGGAAGCATGAACGCAGCACTGGGAGCACAACAGGCCGAAAGCGGCGGCACCACGGGCCTTGGCCGCGTCATGGAGCCGGGCGTCATCGACGTCTCGCACGGCCCCATCCTTTACCTGGAAGACGTGACCGTGCAGTTCGACGGTTTCCGCGCGCTGAACAAGCTGACGCTGTCGATCGACCACGGCGAGCTGCGCTGCGTGATCGGGCCCAATGGCGCGGGCAAGACCACCATGATGGACGTGATCACCGGCAAGACCGGGCCGCGCAACGCCAACGTGAGCGGGCGCGTGTTCCTCGGCCAGAGCATCGACCTGATGCGCATGACCGAGCCCAAGATCGCGCAGACCGGCATCGGCCGCAAGTTCCAGAAGCCTACCGTGTTCGAGCAGCACGAAGTGTGGGAGAACCTGGAGCTGGCGACGAAGGGCGACAAACGCTGGTTCACTGCATTGCGCGCGCGCCTGGGCGCCGAAGGGCATCGCCGCATCGAGGAAACGCTGGCGCTGACGGGGCTGGAGGACGAGGCCTATCGTCCGGCCGGCTTGCTGTCGCACGGGCAGAAGCAGCGGCTGGAAATCGGCATGCTGCTGATGCAGAAGCCGCAGTTGCTGCTGCTGGACGAGCCGGTGGCCGGCATGACCGATGAAGAAACCATGCAGCTGGCCAAGCTGCTCAACAGCCTGCGCGGCACCTGCTCGATGATGGTGGTGGAGCACGACATGGAGTTCGTCGCCGCACTGGCCGGCGATGAGGGCAAGGTGACGGTGCTGGCCGAGGGCAGCGTGCTGGCCGAAGGCACGCTCGACGCCGTCAAGCGCGAGGAGCGCGTGATCGAATCCTATCTCGGCCGCTAGGCGCAGGGCCGGATCGAAAAAAGGAACGAGACTATGTTGCAGGTCAATGCACTCAACCAGTTCTACGGCGGCAGCCACATCCTGCGCAACGTCACCTTCGAGGTGCCGCAAGGCAAGCTGACGACCTTGCTTGGCCGCAATGGCGTGGGCAAGAGCACCTTGCTCAAATGCCTGATGGGCGTGGTGCCGACCAAGAGCGGCAGTATCAGCTGGGCGGGGCAGGCGCTGGAGAAAAAGCCGCCGTATGAGCGCGTCGCATCGGGGCTGGCCTACGTGCCGCAAGGCCGCGAGATCTTCCCGCGCCTGACGGTGGAAGAGAACCTGCTGATCGGCGCGGCCAGCCTCAAGAGCCCGTCGGGCGTGCCGGACCGCATCTACCAGTTGTTTCCCGTGTTGCGCAGCATGCGCCAGCGCCGCGGCGGCGATCTCTCCGGCGGCCAGCAGCAACAGCTGGCGATCGGCCGCGCGTTGATGAGCGAGCCCGAACTGCTGATCCTGGACGAGCCGACCGAAGGCATCCAGCCCTCGATCATCCAGGACATCGGGCGCGCGCTGCGCCTGCTGGTGGACGAGTTCGGCATGACGGTGCTGCTGGTGGAGCAATATTACGAATTCGCCCGGCACCTGGCGGATCATTACGTGGTGATGAGCCGCGGCGAAGTGGTGGCAAGGGGCGAGGGCGCGAAGATGGAAGAGGAGGGCGTGCGGGAGCTCATCGCGGTGTGATGCGACACGCGGTGCCGCATGATCGTAGTGCTGGTGTGTTCCCCCTCTCCCGCTGTGCGGGAGAGGACGGACGCTTGCCCGCAGCCGATCGGGTGCCGTCCCGAATGTGGCCTCGAGTGCGGCCTCGGATGCCGCTTCGAATGCCGCCTCGAATACCACTTCCAGTGCCCCCGGCCGCGCGCTATGATGCCCGCATCCAGCGCACGATGCATTGCCGGCCGCCTCCGCCACTCCAACATTCATGCGTCATCCAGACTTTCCTTCGACCCTCGCCGTGCCACCCGCATGGGAGGCCAGCCTGCGCCTGCGCTTTGCCGCGCGCGCCGAGCGCAGCGCGCTGGTCGAGCGCCGGCACCAGGGGCCGTTGCTGGTGCAAAAGCCACTCTATCCCGAGGGCTCGATTTGCCACGTGGTGATCCTGCATCCGCCCGCGGGCGTGGCCGGCGGCGACAGCCTGGACATCGACGTGACGGTGGGCGCCGGCGCCCATGCGGTGCTGGCGACGCCTGGCGCCACCAAGTGGTACAAGTCGCTCGGCCGGGAGGCCGCGCAGCGCGTCACGCTGACGCTGGAAGCCGGCGCGCGGGTGGACTGGCTGCCGCAGGAGAACATCGTTTTCGATGACGCGCACGCGCGCCTTGCCACCACCGTGACGGTGGCGCCCGGTGCCAGCGCGATCGGCTGGGATGCGGTCGTGTTGGGCCGGCAGGCCAGCGGCGAGACCTGGAGCCGCGGCACGCTGGGCATGGAGACCCGGGTGCAGGGCGGCGGCAAGCGCGCGCTGTGGATCGAGAGCGCGCAGCTGGACGCGGCGTCTGCGCTGCGCCAGGCGGTGGCCGGGCTGGACGGGCTCAATGTCATGGGCACGCTGTGGGCGGTAGGTGACGGTGCCACGCAGGAACTCGCCGAGATGCTGGCCGAGCAGCTGCCGTATCGGCCGGACCTGCGCGCCGGCGTGACGCGGCTCGAGCAGGACGGCCAGTCGATGCTGCTGCTGCGCGTGCTGGGCGCGCAGATGGAAGCGGTCAGGCACTTGATGGTCACGGCGTGGAGCGCGCTGCGCGAACCGATCCACGGTGTGCCGGCCAGGCCCCTGAGGCTGTGGGCGACGTAGGTGCCGACGCAAGCATTGTTCATCGCACACCGCACGGACAACACAAAAAACAACGGGAATACCAAGATGGAACTCACTCCGCGAGAGAAGGACAAGCTGTTGATCTTCACCGCCGCGCTGCTGGCCGAGCGCCGCCGCGCGCGCGGGCTCAAGCTCAACTATCCCGAGGCGGTGGCCTTGATCACCGCCGCCATCATGGAAGGCGCACGCGACGGCCGCTCCGTGGCGGAGCTGATGCATGAGGGCACGACCGTGCTCTCGCGCGAGGACGTGATGGATGGCGTGGCCGAGATGATCCCGGATATTCAGGTGGAAGCGACTTTCCCCGACGGCACCAAGCTGGTCACCGTGCACCATCCCATCGTTTGAACAAGACACGAGGTCAAGACATGAACCACTCCAACCGCTCGCGCGCCGTGAGGCTCGCCACCGTGGGCGCTTCGCTGGCGCTCGCCAGCGCCGCCGCCGTCGCGCATCCGGGCCATGACGCCACCACCGTTGGCGCCAGCCTGTTTGCCGGCTTGCTGCATCCTTTTACTGGCATGGATCACTTGCTCGCCATGGTGGGCGTGGGTGTGTGGAGCGCGCTGGGTGCGCGCTCGCCGCGCGAAGCCTTGCGCATGCCCTTTGCCTTCGTGGCCTTGATGCTGGCTGGCGCGGTGCTCGGCCTCGCCGGCATGAGCCTGCCGCTGGTGGAGCCGATGATTGCCGCGTCGCTGCTGGTGATCGGCTTGCTGGTGGCACTGCGCGCCAAACTGCCGGCATGGGCGGGGATGGCCATCGTGGGCGGCTTCGCCGTCTTCCACGGCTATGCGCACGGATCCGAGTTGCCGGCCACGGCCGGCGCCTTGCCCGCGGTAGCGGCCTATGTGGGCGGCTTCAGCGTGGCCACGATGGTGCTGCACGCGGCCGGCATCGGCCTGGGCGGCGCGCTGCGCCGCCACGCGGGCTGGCTGGCACGGCTGGCCGGTGCGGGCGTGGCGCTGTATGGCGTCGGCCTGATGGTTGCCTGAGCGCACTGACCTCGACAAGGAACCCATCATGATCCCCGGTGAACTGATGCCCGCGCAGGGCGAGATCGAACTGAACGCCGGCCGTGCCACGGTCAGCGTGGCGGTGGCCAACACCGGCGACCGCCCGGTCCAGGTCGGCTCGCATTTCCATTTCTACGAGACCAACCCCGCGCTGGATTTTGACCGCGAGGCCGCGCGCGGCTTCCGCCTGAATATCGCCGCCGGCACTGCCGTGCGCTTCGAGCCGGGCCAGAGCCGCACGGTGGAGCTGGTGGCGCTTTCGGGCGCGCGCATCGTCTACGGCTTCAACGGCAAGATCATGGGAGCGCTGTGATGAGCGTGAAAATCTCCAGGCAGGCTTATGCCGAGATGTTCGGCCCGACCACCGGCGACCGCCTGCGGCTGGCCGACACCGGGCTCATCATCGAGGTGGAGAAGGACTTCACCGTCTACGGCGAGGAAGTGAAATTCGGCGGCGGCAAGGTGATCCGCGACGGCATGGGGCAGAGCCAGCGCATGGCCAAGGACTGCGTCGACACGGTTATCACCAATGCGCTGATCGTCGATCACTGGGGCATCGTCAAGGCCGACATCGGCCTCAAGGACGGGCGCATTGCCTCCATCGGCAAGGCCGGCAACCCGGACATCCAGCCGGGCGTGACGATCGTCGTCGGGCCGGGCACCGAGGTGATCGCGGGCGAGGGCATGATCGTCACCGCTGGCGGCATCGACAGCCACATCCACTTCATCTGCCCGCAACAGATCGAGGAGGCGCTGATGAGCGGTGTCACCACCATGATCGGTGGCGGCACCGGGCCGGCCACCGGCACCTTTGCCACCACCGTCACACCCGGCCCCTGGTTCATGGAGCGCATGCTGCAGGCGGTGGAGGCCTATCCGATGAATATCGGCCTGCTCGGCAAGGGCAACGCCAGCCTGCCGGGGCCGCTGATGGAGCAGGTCGAGGCCGGCGCCATCGGGCTCAAGCTGCACGAGGACTGGGGTACCACGCCCGCGGCCATCGATAACTGCCTGAGCGTGGCGGATGCCACCGACACGCAGGTGGCGATCCACACCGATACGCTCAACGAGGCTGGCTTCGTCGAAGCCACCGTGGCCGCGTTCAAGGGCCGCACCATCCATACGTATCACACCGAAGGCGCGGGCGGCGGCCATGCACCCGACATCATCAAGGTGTGCGGCGAGCCCAACGTGCTGCCGTCGTCGACCAACCCGACGCGGCCGTACACCATCAATACGCTCGACGAACACCTCGACATGCTGATGGTCTGCCACCACCTGGACCCGTCGATCGCCGAGGACATCGCTTTCGCCGAAAGCCGCATCCGGCGCGAGACCATTGCCGCCGAGGACATCCTGCACGACCTCGGCGCGTTCTCGATGATCTCCAGCGATTCGCAGGCCATGGGCCGGGTTGGCGAGGTCATCATCCGCACCTGGCAGACCGCGCACAAGATGGCCGCGCAGCGCGGCAAGCTGCCCGGCGACCCCAACGACGCGCGCGGCGGGCATGACAATTTCCGCGTCAAGCGCTACATCGCCAAGTACACGATCAACCCCGCGCTCACGCACGGCATCGCGCACGAGGTGGGCTCGGTAGAAGTCGGCAAGTGGGCCGACCTGGTGCTGTGGAAGCCGGCCTTCTTCGGCGTCAAGCCGAGCCTGATCTTGAAGGGCGGGATGATCGCCGCGGCAGCGATGGGCGACCCCAACGCATCGATCCCCACGCCGCAGCCGGTGCACTACCGCCCTATGTTCGCCGCCGCCGGACGCGCCCTGCACAAGTCATCGCTGACCTTCGTTTCGCAAGCGGCGCTGGCCGCCGATGTGGGCGGGCGCTACGGCCTGAACAAGGTGCTGTCGGCGGTACAAGGCACGCGCACCGTGGGCAAGCGCGACATGGTGCACAATGACTGGCAGCCGAACGTCACGGTGGATCCCGAGACCTACCAGGTGGTGGCCGACGGCCAGTTGCTGATCTGCGAGCCGGCTACCGTACTGCCGATGGCGCAGCGTTATTTCCTCTTCTGAAGGGCCGCTTTGCAAAAGATCGACAAACATCTCGCCGCCCCGCACGGCATCGCCGCCGTGCTGGTGCGCCGCGCGCCCAAGCTGGTGCTGCCTTTTTCCGAGCGCAGCAAAAGCCGCCTGCGCGCCACCCTCGACAACGGCGAAGAAGTGGCGCTGTTCCTTGCGCGCGGCACCGTGCTGCGCGGCGGCGACCTGCTGGTCACCGAAGGCGGCGTCTTTGTCGAAGTGCAGGCCGCGCCGGAATCCGTGCTGCAAGTCGGCGCCAGCGATCCGCAGGCACTGATGCGCGCGGCCTACCACCTTGGCAATCGCCACACGCCGGTGGAAGTGGGCCGCGACTACCTGCGCCTGGAATTCGACCCGGTGCTCGCGGACATGCTGGCCCGCCTCGGTGTGCAGGCCGAACGCGCGGAACTGCCGTTCGAGCCGGAAGCCGGCGCTTACGGCGGCGGGCACAAGCATGGGCACGATGCGACGTTTGCCGAGGACTATGCCGCGGCGCAGGCGGTGTTCCATGAGCACCATGGGCACGACCACGATCACGATCATGGCCATGCGCACAGTCATGACCACGGCGATAAACATGGCCACGACCACGCGCCGCATGTGCACGACGAGAGCTGCGGGCACAAGCACTGAGGCTTTGTCCCACACGTATGAGCAAGCCACCGCGCACCCAAACTCCGATGCCTGAACACACCTCTCCCGCTTGCGTGAGAGGGGAGGGGGAGGAGGGCGAGCGGGTGCCGAAGCCCCAGTTCGCCAAATTGCTCCGTGCCAGCCAGACCGATGCCGAGCAGCGACTCTGGTATCGCCTGCGCGCCTATCGCTTCATGGGCCTCAAGTTCAGGCGCCAGAAGCAGATCGGTCCTTTTATTGCCGACTTTGTGTGCATGGAATTGAAGCTGGTGATCGAGGCTGACGGCGGGCAACACGGCGATGCGTCCGATGGCGCGCGCGACGCGTGGTTCAAGCGCAGCGGCTATACGCTCCTGCGTTTCTGGAATAACGAAGTGCTGGCGCAAACGGATGCCGTGCTGGAAAGAGTGCGTGAGGTAGTTTTGGAGCTGGGGCATATGGATGCGCCCGCCCTCTCCCCCAGCCCCTCTCCCGCAGGCGGGAGAGGGGAGCAAACCGGCTGCGCATCGGAGCATGCTAGATCGATATCGTCGACTTCGCCAACGCTCCCCTCTCCCGCTCGCGGGAGAGGGGTGGGGGGAGAGGGCGGGCGCTCGCCGAAGCCTGCGGCCTCCGAGCCCCCGGGCGACGCAAGTCAGCGCCTTATGCGCAAGCGCCCATGACCCAGCTCGCCCAACTCATCTCCCTGCTGCACCTCGCCTCGCCGGCGCTGCCGATCGGCGGCTTCAGCTATTCGCAAGGGCTGGAGGCCGCCATCGAGTGCGGCATGGTGCGCGATGCCGGCAGCGCGGAGCAGTGGGTGCGCAGCAACCTGCTGGACGTGCAGGCGCAGTGCGAAGCGCCCGTGTGGCTGCTG
The DNA here is from genome assembly GCF_058801495.1 of Cupriavidus sp. GW822-FHT03E04. NCBI lineage: Bacteria > Pseudomonadati > Pseudomonadota > Betaproteobacteria > Burkholderiales > Burkholderiaceae > Cupriavidus > Cupriavidus sp. GW822-FHT03E04. The sequence continues at coordinate 164,780 of NZ_JBXANI010000020.1, read as the reverse complement.
CTGTATCGCCATTGGCGCACGCTGGATGCAACGCGCGTGGCCGAATGGAACGACTGGTTCCATGCCACGCGCGAAAGCGCCGAGTTGCGGCTGGAGACCGAGCAGATGGGCTGGTCGCTTGCGCGGCTGGTGGCGCAGATGGCGTGGGGCGATGCCGCACTGCGCGCGCAGTTGGCAGCGTTGTCGCCGGTGTGCCTGCCTACCGCCTTTGCCGCGGCTTGCGTGGCGCTGGACGTGAATGAGCGCGACGGCCTGGCGGCTTATTGCTTCAGCTGGGCGGAGAACCAGGTGTCGGCGGCGCTCAAGGCGGTGCCGCTGGGGCAGGTGGCCGGGCAGCACATCCTGCGCCGGCTGCATCCCGCGGTGCTGGAGACTGTCGACGAGGCCGTGCGGCGCGCCGCTGCCGAGCCACCGCAGCTGTCCACTTTTTCCCCGATGCTGGGGCTGCTGTCCGCGCGCCATGAGACGCAGTACTCGCGGCTGTTCCGTTCCTGAAGCGAACCACGGCAGCATTCAAACGATTCCCCAAGACAAGATGTCCACCATGACCCAGGCTCGTACCAAGAAGAATCCCCCGTTGCGCGTCGGCGTGGGCGGCCCCGTCGGTTCCGGCAAGACTACCTTGCTGGAGATGCTGTGCAAGGCCATGCGCGAGCGCTATGACCTGGTCGCCATCACCAACGATATCTACACCAAGGAAGACCAGCGCCTGCTGACCATCTCCGGCGCCTTGCCGGCGGAGCGCATCATGGGCGTGGAAACCGGCGGCTGCCCGCACACCGCGATCCGCGAGGATGCCTCGATCAACCTGGAAGCGGTCGAGCGCATGCTGGGCAAGTTTCCCGATGCCGACATCGTCTTCATCGAGTCCGGCGGCGATAACCTGGCGGCCACCTTCAGCCCGGAGCTGTCGGACCTGACCATCTACGTGATCGACGTGGCCGGCGGCGAGAAGATCCCGCGCAAGGGCGGACCGGGCATCACCAAGTCTGATTTGCTGGTGATCAACAAGACCGACCTGGCCCCTTATGTTGGCGCCAACCTGAACGTGATGGAAAGCGATGCGCGCAAGATGCGTGGCGCGCGCCCGTTTGTGATGGGCAGCGTGAAGTCGGGGCAGGGGCTGGCTGAGGTGATCGCATTCATCGAGCGCCAGGGCATGCTGGGCGTGTAACGCCGGGCTGCCGCGACCGCGTCTTCAACGGCGGCGTGCGAGCACGCACAGGAAGCAGGGCGCACGCGACAGCCACGCGCACGCATGCCGCCACGGCGCCGCGGGTTGTGGCATACTTGCCGATCCATGACGTTCCAATCGCTCGCCCCTTCCTCGCTGTGCCGTACCACCGATACCGGTGGCGCTGCTGCATGCGTGGGTGCCGAGCTGCCGGTCGGGGTTGCCTCCACGTCCGGCGCGTCGTCGATTTCCTTCTCGTTCTCCATTATTCGAATTATCCGGGGTCGCTGAGCTGCGGCTTTGGCTGGTGCTTGGTGGCCCGTGGTCCCTCCCTTGCCGTGCACGGCCATAGGGGCTTGCACGCGACCAACCGATTCGATGGAGAACACCCGATGTCCGATCTTTCAGACCTGCGCGCGCACGCCCGCTATCCCTTGCTGACCGAAATCCAGAGCACCGCGCGGCGCCTGCAAGGCAAGGTGCTGGAGACACCCGTGTGGCGCTGGCAGACCGGGGCGGCCCTGCAACTCGATGCCGGTACCGAGGTCTGGCTCAAGCTGGAACTGTTCCAGCTCACCGGCACCTTCAAGGTACGTGGCGCGCTCAACAGCATCGAGCACATGGATGCCTCTGCGCGGGCGCGCGGCGTGGTGGCGGCCAGCGCTGGCAACCATGCCATGGCGGTGGCCTACGCGGCCAAGGTGGCCGGCGTCGGCGCCAAGCTGGCCATGCCGGCCACCGCCAGCCCCGCGCGCGTGGCGGCCTGCCGCGAGGCAGGCGCCGAGGTGCTGTTGCTGCCGGACGTGCATGCCGCTTTTGACCACGCGCTGCAGCTGGTGGCCGACGAAGGCCGCACCATGGTGCACCCCTACGATGGCCCGCTGATCGCGCAGGGCACCGCGACGGTCGGGCTTGAGCTGATGCGCCAGGTGGCTGGGCTGGATGCGGTGGTGGTGCCGGTAGGCGGTGGCGGCCTGTGCGGCGGCATTGCCGCGGCGGTCAAGCAGATCAATCCGGCTTGCCGGGTCTATGGGGTCGAGCCGGATGGCGCCGATGCCATGAACCGCAGCTTCGAGGCCGGGCGGCCGCAAACGCTGGAGCGCGTCACGACGGTTGCCGACAGCCTGGGCGCGCCTTATGCGCTGGACTACAGCTACGGCGTGTGCCGCCAGTTTGTCGACGGCATGGTGCGCGTCTCAGACGAGGCGATACGCGCGGCCATGCGCATCCTCTATCGCGACATGAAGCTGGCCACGGAACCGGCTACCGCGGTGTCCACCGCGGCGCTGCTGGGGCCCCTGCGCCAGACACTGGCGGGCAAGAAGGTCGCGCTGATCGTGTGCGGGTCCAATCTCGACGCAGCGCGCTTTGCCGAACTGCTGGCAGTGGACGAGCCCGCCTGCGCTAGCTGAATCCGGCGCCGTCAGGCCTGCATGGCCCGGACGGCGATCGTGCGTGCCACCGATGCGATCACGTCCTGCTCTGCATCGGTCATCAAGGCCATATGGCGCACCGTGACACGCTGTGCCGGCGTGATGTTGAACTCGGCGCAGCGTTGTTCCAGCACGAGCGCGCCGCCGCGGCCGCCGCTGTCGGCCTCGCTGAAGTTGAGCATCTCGCTGGCGTCCACGCCCAGCGTGCCGGCCAGCGCGCAGATATTGATCAAGGAGACATTGCGCACGCCGCGCTCGATGCCGCTGAGGTAGGAGCGCGCCATGCCGCTTTCGAGAGCGAGCTTTTCCTGTGACCAGCCACGCTGTTTGCGCAGCTCGGCAAGGTGCAGCCCGAAGCGCTTGAGAGGATCGGCGACCATGGCTCTGTACGTGATTGAGAACGGATCGAGGCTAAGGGTTTGACCTCTTTGTAGCGACGCCTTATAGTAGTACGCACTATAGGTCACTGACCTGGCACTCGCCGCATGCCCTCGCATGTCCTCGCATGTAATCCCATGTATCCGGACGTCGCCGGACGTCGCCGGACGTCGCCGGACGTCCTTGCATGCCGGACGAAGCGCGGCGCCAATGCGTCACCGGCAACCTGCGGATGATGCCCGCCGGCGAAGGGTAAAAGCTTGTCCAAATGTTACGAATGGGTTTCGCGGCCACAAGGAAAGAGGCGCCCCGCCTCGGCATCTTGTTAAAGCAGCGAAGCACCAGGCCAAAAAAGATTACGACCTCGACATAGAGGCACTCAAATCCCCGGGGAAGCGCGGCGCTGTATTTTTCCATTACGTGGAGAGTGAGTGCCATGCGTATTTTTTCGTTGTTCGACGCGCAGATGCGTGGCGAAATCCTGACAGGCGGAACCGCGTCGCAGTTGCGCGTGGGCCTGCAGGTGAGGGTGGTGCCGGAAGCCGCTGGCCTGGGCAGCAGCGGGGACTACGTCTTTTTGCGCCAAGGCGCGATGCAGTCCGGCATTGTCACCACGCGTGCCGAGTGGTGGGCTTGCCTGCACGGCACGATCAAGCTGACTCCGGTGGGTGGCGAGCCGGTGCTGGTGTCGGCGGGCGGCGTCTATGCGCTGCGCCAGGCCGAGCGCGTGCATCTGGCGGTGCTGCAGGACACGGTATTGATCCGTGCGATCCTGGACCCGAATGCCGTCGGGCTGGTGGGAGCGGGCGTGACCAGCAGCTACGATGCCTTTGCCGTGGGCCAGGCGGATTTCTGGCGGGCCGGTGGCGCACAGCGCGGTGCGGATGGCGTGCCGCGCGCCAATGCGGCTTTTGTCTCGCTGGCCGAGGGCGAGCCTGAATGGGCGCTGCGCCTGCGCGCGGGCGGGCTGAACTGGGCGGCCTGCCATGCGGGCACGCTATGCCTGCAGTGGCATTCGCCATGGCCGCACGTCGAGCGGCAGGTGGCGTACCTGCAGCCCGGCATGGTCTTCGCGCCGGATCCCGATGAGGCGTACCGGATCGACGCGCTGCATCCCGTGGCGAGCCTGCTGTGCTGCCTGCAGGCGCCGGCGCGCGTGGCCGGCGCTGGCGAGATGCAGGTGGTTTCCCTCCATTGACCGCCTGGCGCCATGGCCGCGCTGGCGGGCTGCTCAGCGGCGCTGGTACTGCGTGGCGCCGAACAGGATTTCCCGTTCCTTGTCGCCGCTCAGCGGCTTGCGTTCCTGTGCCAGCACCGCGACACCGCGCTGCACGGCGGGCCGCTCGGCGATCTCAAGGAACCAGCGCTTCAGGTGCGGATAGTCGTCCAGCTCCACGCCCTGGTTCTGCCAGCTGCGCAGCCACGGGAAGGTCGCGATATCCGCCACGGAGTATTCGCTGCCAGCCAGCCAGGCATGTTCCGACAGTTGCTTGTCGATGACGCCGTACAAGCGCTTGGCCTCGTTGGTGTAGCGGTTGATGGCGTACTCGATCTGCTGTGGCGCATACATGCGGAAATGGTGCGCCTGGCCCAGCATCGGGCCGACGCCGCCCATCTGGAACATCAGCCATTGCAGCGCGTCGTACTTGCCGCGCACGTCCTCGGGCAGGAACTTGCCGGTCTTGCCGGCGAGGTAAAGCAGGATGGCGCCGGACTCGAACAGCGAGATGGGTTTGCCGTCCGGGCCATCGGGGTCGACGATGGCCGGGATCTTGTTGTTCGGGCTGATCTTGAGGAAGTCCTCGCCGAACTGGTCGCCGGCGCCAATATTGATGGGGTGGACCTTGTACGGGAGGCCGCACTCCTCGAGCATGATGTGGATTTTGTGGCCGTTGGGCGTGGGCCAACTGTAGACGTCGATCATCGGGAAGGGCTCCTGGCTGCGATCGTGCAATCGGTGAATCGCCACATCAACCACTGGCGTGGCGAACCGCGCGATTTAAGCACAGAAGAAAAAAACGCGCAGACTGGCTGCGCGTTTTCCATGTTGCCAGCAGGGCCGGCGGTGAGACCGGTTGTGGCCGGTTGTGGCCGCTTGTGGCGGATTGCGGATCGTTGCGGCTTAGAAGCCGCGTGCCACCGGCATGCTGATGTCGTCCGGGCTCACGCCCATGTGCTTGGCCAGCTCCAGCTTGGCGATGGCGTTGCGGTGCACCTCGTCCGGGCCGTCGGCCAGGCGCAGGGTGCGCTGGTGCGCCCACCAGTTGGCCAGCGGGAATTCGTCAGAGACGCCAGCGGCGCCGTGCACCTGGATGGCCCAGTCGATCACCTTCAGCGCCATGTTGGGGGCGACGACCTTGATCATGGCGATCTCGGCCTTGGCCACCTTGTTGCCGGCGGTGTCCATCATGTAGGCGGCCTTGAGCGTCAGCAGGCGCGCCATTTCGATTTCGCAGCGGGCTTCGGCGATGCGCTCGCGCGTCACGCCCTGGGCGGCCACCGGCTTGCCGAATGCAACGCGCGACAGGGCGCGCTTGCACAGCAGTTCCAGCGCGCGCTCGGCCACGCCGATGCTGCGCATGCAGTGGTGGATGCGGCCCGGGCCGAGGCGGCCTTGGGCGATCTCGAAGCCGCGGCCTTCGCCCAGCAGGATGTTGGCTGCCGGCACGCGCACGTCCTTCAGCTCGATCTCCATGTGGCCGTGCGGCGCGTCGTCGTAGCCGAACACCGGCAGGAAGCGCTTGATGGTGATGCCTGCGGTATCGGCCGGCACCACGATCATCGATTGCTGTTCATGACGGCCCGCTTCCGGGTCGGTCTTGCCCATCACGATATAGACCTCGCAACGGGGATCGCCCGCGCCCGACGACCACCACTTGGTGCCGTTGATCACGTATTCGTCGCCATCGCGGCGGATGCTGCAGCAGATATTGGTGGCGTCCGACGAAGCCACGGCCGGCTCGGTCATCAGGAAGGCCGAGCGGATCTCGCCGCGCAGCAGCGGCTCCAGCCACCTGTCCTTGAGTTCTTCCGACGCGTAGCGCTCCAGCGTCTCCATGTTGCCGGTATCGGGCGCCGCGCAGTTGAAGACTTCGGCCGACCAGGGCACCCGGCCCATGATCTCGCACAGCGGTGCGTATTCCAGGTTGGACAGGCCTTCCGGGGCACGCTTGGAATGGGGCAGGAACAGGTTCCACAGGCCGGCTTCGCGCGCCAGCGGCTTGAGTTCCTCGATCACCTTGGTCGGGACCCAGGCGTTGCCGGCCTGGCGGTTGGCCTGGATCTCGGCGTAGAAGCGCTTCTCGTTCGGATAGATGTGCTTGTCGAAGAAGGCCAGCAGGCGAGCCTGCATTTCCTTGACCTTGGGGGTGTACTCGAATTGCATGTTGTCTCCTCCACCTCTGAATGAGGCCGGCATCGGTTGGGCCGCCGCGGGTTGCGGTGGGCCGTTTCCGGCACCGGCGGACGCGGTTTGCGCCGACTGGAGAGGACTGTACCGCAATCCAGGTAATTAGAAAAATGAATTTTCTGGATTTGCCAGTATCAATACCGTGCATTCCATGCCAGAATGCCCGTCATGCAGCTATCCCGCATCGACCTGAATCTCTTCGTGGTGTTCGACGCTATCTATAGCGAAGGCAGCATCACGGCCGCCGCCCGCCAGCTTAACCTGACCCAGCCCGCGGTCAGCCACGCGCTGGGGCGCATGCGCCTCTTGTTTGACGACCCGCTATTCGAGCGGCGGGGGCAGGGCATGGCACCCACGCCGCTGGCGCGCTCGCTGGCCGCCGAGGTGCGCACGGCCCTGCAGTCCTTTGCCCGCACCTTGCAGGACACGCCGCATTTCGATCCGGCGGCCACGGTGCGCCGCTTCACCATTGGCATGCGCGATGCGCTGGAGTCCACCCTGCTGCCGCCCCTGATGGCCCGCGTGACCGCGATGGCGCCGCAGGTGGAGATCGCGGCGATCCGCTTCGACCGGCGCGAGATGGAGTCGGAACTGCTGGCCGGCACGCTCGACGCGGCCATCGATATCTTGCTGCCGGTGTCGCCGGCCATCCATCACACGCCCTTCATGGCCGACCCGATGGTGGTGCTGGCCCGCCGCGACCATCCGCTGATGAAGAAGGAGCTGACGCTGGAGCGCTACCTGGCCGCCGAGCACGTGCATGTGTCGTCCCGCCGGCGCGGGGCCGGCCTGGAAGACCAGGCGCTGCACCGCATGGGCCTGACGCGCCGGGTGCGGTTGCGCTGCCAGCATTACGCCGCGGCCTGCCGGGTGGTGAGCTGCACCGACTTGCTGGCCACGCTGCCGCTGCGCTACGCGCGCATCGCCAACGAGCCATATGCCAACCGCTTGCTCTCGCTGCCCTTCAAGGTGCCTACGCTGGAACTGCACCTTTACTGGCATGCCGGCGGCGAGAATGATGGCGCCAATCGCTGGCTGCGCGAGCAACTGCTGGCGGTGATCAACTCGCTCGGCGGCGGTGTGGGCGAGGTGGCCCTGGACTGAGTGCGCCGAGCCTCGTCCCCTGCGCCTACCAGGATGCGCTATCGGCCTGGCGCTCGATGCGCACGGTGGCTGGCGGCAATGTGCTGTCGGCCTGCACCGCATAGGGCAGCGGCGGCCGGTATTGCGCCGGCACCGCCTGCCATAGCCGCTCGACCCACGCCCTGACCTCGGGGCTGGCCGGCGCCGACGCCGTGACACGCAGCGCCAGCTGCGCCCCGGCGGCGGGCTCGGCCCCCGACGGGGCGGATAGCAAGCGCTCCACCGCTAGCTGAGGTTCTTCCCGCAAGCTCATCGTCAACGTTCCCACCCTTTGCACGCGTGCGGCAGGCGCGGGTGCGCGTGCCGCATCGGCCTGCTGCGACGGGCTGGCGCGCAGTGCCAACCTGGGTGCATCGATGGTGGGCGCTGGCGCCGGTGGGGCGATGGGGGCGATCGGGGCTGGCGGCGCAATGGCAGCCATCGGCGCGATCGGCGCCATGGGTGCCGGGGCAGGTACCGCAGGCGCTGCCGCTGCGGCGGGAGGCGCTCCGGCAGAGAGTGAGCCGGTCGCGCCCGCTGCGCTTTCCCTGGATGCAGGTGCACGCTGGTCCGCTAGCCGGTCCGGCTCGCGAGGCGCGGCCTTGGCCTGTGCCTCGGCGGGCGGGCGGGCCGGTGCAGGCGCAGGCTGTGCGGCATGAGCGGCTTGAGTGTCGGGCGGAGGCACTGGCGCATCCGCGCGCGGCGATGCCGGCTGTCCCGCGGATTCCGCTTGCGGAGCTGGAGCCGGGGCCGGAGCCGCTGGCTGCACCGCCGCTTGTGCAACCGGCTTGGCGGGTTCCGCCTGCTTTGCCGTCTTGTTTGCCGCCGTGTCCGCCATGGGGGCCGGGGCTTGGGCGGGTAACGTGATTTCGCCGTGGCGCAGGTCAAGCTGGCGCATGACGATCTGCAGCGACAAGACGCCCACGCCGAGGGTGGCGGCGAGCGCGCCCAGCGCGGGCCACCAGCGCCGTGCGGGGCGGGCACGGGGCGGCTTGCCAGTTGGCTCTGCGCCGGCGGCCGGTTGTGCGGGCAGCGCCTGCTCGCGCAGCCACGCCTGCGCCGCCTCGCTGACAGGCGCGCCGAGCACGCTTTGCGGCACGTCGCCGCGCCGGATTTCCTCCAGCACGGCATTGCGGCGCGTGGCCTGCGCCGCTTGCATCCGCGCGGCTTGCGCCATGACCGCTGCCTGCAATCCCGCCGGCGGCGTGAAATCCAGTTCGTCATCGTCGGCGGGCGCCTCGGCTTGTTCGGCGTAGGCCCGGACCTTGGCCGGCAGCGAGGCTGGCGGTAGCGGCGCTGGCGCGTTGCGCGCCGCCTGCTCCGCACGCGCCGCAGCCATCACCGAGGCCTCCAGCGAGGCCGGCGGTACAAAAGCGGGCAACTCGCGCAGCAATGCCGCGAGCCGGTCCTCGCCGGCGATGAAGCGTTCGTCCGCGCTCATGGCAGCCGCTCCTGCGATGGCGTGGCCACCAGGTTCTCGCGCAGCCGTGCAAAGGCGTAGCGCAGCCGGCTCTTGATGGTCTCGAACTTCTCGCCCAGCGTCAGGGCGATGTCCTCCACGCTCATCTCGCTGAAGAAGCGCAGCACGATCACCTCGCGCTGCGCCGCCGGCAGCGCCAGCAGCGCTTGCCGCACGCCCTGCAGGTTCTGGCGCAACTGCGCCTCGGCCTCGGGGCTGAGGTCGTCGGCAGGCATGGCGAGATGCGTCTCGTCGAGCGTGTCGCGCTGGCGCTCGTAGGCGCCGCGCAACTGGTCCAGCCAGGTATTGCGCGCGATCTGGAACAGGAAGGTGCGCAGGGCCGCGCTGGGCTGGTAGTCCGCGCAGCGGGTCATCAGCTTGACCCAGGTCTTCTGGGTCACGTCCTCGGCCTCGCTGGTGTTGCCCTGGCAAAGCCAGGCCACGTAGTTGTACAGCGCCGCGTTGTGGCGGCGGAACAGCTCGGCCACCGGCTGCTCGATCAGGCCGTTGGCGACCAGCAGCATCAGGTCGGTATCCGGCAGCGCGGACAGTCCGGCAGAGGATGGGGAGGGCGGGGCGCCAGGTGAGGGGGCATGCATGCGCGGGAGTATATGACAGCCCCGCGCGCCGCCGCGAGGGGCTGTCGGTGCCGGGTGCCTGCGCGCGGGCAACCCGGCGGATGGTGGGCGAGGCGGCCTCAGCGTGGCGGCTCCCCGGCAGGCTCGCCGCCTTGTGCCAGCGGTGCGCGCGTCGACAGGGCCTGCGCCAGGTCGACCAGCTTGATGAACTCGCCGCGGTAGCCAAAGCGGTCGGCGCCGCGCGCGCCGAGCGCCAGGGTGCGCGCGTCGGCGTAGGTCCAGCCGTTGACATGATTGCCGCCACGCAGTATCTGGCCGAAGCCGGCTACCGCCGCGGCGAAGCGCATGGCGTCGTCGGCCTGCGCCAGCGGCCGCACCGCGCTGTCCTGCACGGCCAGGTCGATCAGCTCGCTGGCTTGCGCCTGCGGCAGCTTGTAGCGCAGCTTGATGTGGGCCAGCTCGCCAGCGGCGCCCTTGCCTGGCTGGGCGGCAGGGCTCGCCGGCTGGTAGCGCAGCGGGTCGATCAGGCCGGGCTGGCCCGCCAGCGTCAGCTCATAGAGGGCTGTCACGGTGTGGCCGGCACCGATGTCGCCGGCGTCGACCTGGTCGTTGTTGAAATCCTCGCGCTTGAGCGCGCGGTTTTCATAGCCGATCAGGCGGTATTCCTTGACCGTGGCGGGGTTGAACTCGACCTGGATCTTGACGTCGCGCGCCACCGTCGCCAGCGTGGAGCTGAACTCCTCGGCCAGCACCTTCTGGCCTTCCATCAGGTTGTCGATGTACGAGTAGGCGCCGTCGCCCGCGTCGGCCAGTTGCTCCATCAGCTGGTCGTTGTAGTTGCCGGTGCCAAAGCCCAGCGTGGACAGCGAAACGCCGGACTTGCGCTTCTCCGCGACCAGGGCCTTGAGCTGGCGGAAGTCGGTGATGCCCACGTTGAAGTCGCCATCGGTGGCTAGCAGCACGCGGTTGATGCCGCCCGCGATAAAGCTCTGCTGCGCCGCCTGGTAGGCCAGCGCGATGCCGCTCGCGCCGGCGGTCGAGCCGCCCGCTACCAGCGAATCGATGGCCGACGAGATGGTAGCCTTGTCGCTGCCTGGCGTCGGCGGCAGCACCACGCGCGTGCCGCTGGCGTAGGTCACCAGCGTGATGCGGTCCTGCGCGCGCAGCGCGTTGGTCAGCAGCTTGAGCGAGGACTTTAGCAGCGGCAGCTTGTCGGGCGAATACATCGACCCCGACACATCGACCAGGAAGACCAGGTTGGCCGGCGGCAGGCTGTCGCGTGCCGCGTCGGCGGCCTTGATGCCGATGCGCAGCAGCACGTTGCGCGCTTGCCATGGCGCGGGCGCGGCGTCAGCGTGCACGGCAAAGGGGCGGCCGTCGCGCGGCTGCGCGTAGTCGTACGGGAAGTAGTTGACCATTTCCTCCACGCGCACCGCGTCGGCCGGCGGCAGGCGGCCGGCATTGAGCAGGCGGCGCACATTGCTGTAGCTGCCGGTGTCGACGTCGATGCTGAAGGTGGAGACAGGCGCTTGCGCTACCTGCTGCACGCCGTTCTCGTCGATGGCGCCATAGCGCTCACGGTCTGGCCCAGGCTGCGGCTGCGGGTAGGGCATGGGGCGTGCCATCAGGGTCATGGGCGCCGCAGGCATGGCGCGCATGGCAGGCGCGTATGCATTGGCCACGGCGCCGGCGACCGCCTCCTTGGCGGCAGATGCGGTGTCGCGGGCCTCTGCCATGGGCACGGTGGGCACGGACTGCACGGGAGCGGCCGGGGCAACCGGGGGTGGCGGCACCGGCTGCGTGGCCGGTGCCGCGTTGTCGGCGCGCGCGGGCAAATCCGGCGGGGTAGGGGCAGTGGTGGAATGACCACCGCAAGCGGCCACTGCAAAGGCAATGGCCAAGGCTCCCAAGCGCTTAAGCATGTTCTTTTCTCCTGAAGGGCCGCGCCGGCGATGCCGGCGGCAGGGCGCTGTCAGTGAAACGAGGCAGCCTGGCGCAAGGGGTTAAGCGCGATCAAAAAAAGTCAGAACGCGCCAAGACCCGGCGCGGGTCAGTCGAGCCGGATGTCGGCCTGCTTCACCACGGTTGCCCAGCGCGCACGCTCGGCGATGAAGAACTTGTTGGTCTCCGGTGGCGTCATGGTCACCACTTCCGCACCCTGGCCGGCGAGCTGCGCGCGCACGTCCGGCAAGCGGATGATGCGGATCAGCTCGCTGCTGATGCGTGCCACCAGCGCATCGGGCATGCCCGCGGGCGCCATCACGCCTTGCCAGGTGCCCGACTCGAAGCCTGGCACCCCTTGCTCGGCAATGGTCGGCACTTGCCCCACCAGCGGCATGCGCGTCTTCTTGGACACCGCGATCACCTTCAGCTTGCCGGCCTGCACCTGGGGCAGCGTCGCCAGCATGCCGTTCATCAGCACCTGGGCGGTGCCGCCCACGGTATCGGCCACCGCCTGCGCACCGCCTTTGTAAGGCACGTATTGCCACTTCGCGCCGGTAGCTTGCGCCACCGCCACGCCCGCCAGGTGCGGGGCGCTGCCGATGGCGGTCACGGCAAAGTTGAGCTGGGTGCGCTTGGACAGGTCCACCAGTTCCTTGAGGTTGCTGACCTGCACCGAAGGATGGACCACCAGCAAATGCGGCGAGTACGCCAGCATGGAAACGCCCTTCAGGTCCTTGCCCGGATCGAACGTGAGTTTGGTGTAGACCGACGGGCTGATGGCCAGCGCGCCGACATCGCACAGCAGCAACGTGTGATTGTCGGTGCCGGCCTGCGCGACCATGGCGGCGCCGATATTGCCGTTGGCGCCCGGGCGGTTATCCACCACGATGGGTTGGCCGAGGGCTTCGCCGAGCTGGCGGCTGATCAGGCGGGCAATGATGTCGGAGGAGCCGCCGGCGGGATAGGGCACAACCAGCCGGATCGGGCGGGTAGGCCAGTCGGCGGCTTGCGCCGGCGACGACAGCAGCGTGCCGGCCGCGCCGAGGCTGCCCAGCGTGGCGGTTGCGCCGAGGGACGAGAGTTGGGTCAGGAAGGTGCGGCGGCTGCTTGGCATGGGCGTTGTCTCCGGCTTTGTTTTCTTTGTACGTGTTGTATGTTGTCGTATGTGTTGGATCATAGCCGGAAGTCCTGGGCGGGTCCAGGGCATTTTCTGGCAGGATTTCAGGCGTGACGGATGGCGAGCCTGGCGAGAGTCGCGGTGAAGTCGTTGCCGAAAACTGGCCTACACATCATCTGATACGATAACTTGCCCCGTAAAAAAAACCTCTTCCCCGCGCTGGGGGAAGAGGTTTTCCGATGATCCCGGCAAAGCGCCAGATTGCCAGATTGTTATTGCTTTGCCTTCTTTGCGTACTCCCAGCCCATTTCCGCCATCGGCCGGGCGCGCTTTCCTGCATCCGCGGCCTGCGCGGAGGAAGCTGTCCCGTCCACCACGCGTTTCATGATCCCCTGCAGGATGCCGGCAATCCGGAACATGCTGAACGCCAGGTAGAAATTCCAGTCGCCGGTGATCGGCCGGCCGGTGCGTTGCTCGTAGGTGCGGCGGTACGTGGCCTCGTCAGGGATGCCAAGCCCGGCATGGTCCAGGCCAGCGATGCCGCGGAACTGTCCCGGGGCGATGTGCCAGCTCATGCAGTGGTAGCCGAAGTCGGCCATCGGGTGCCCCAGCGTGGACAGTTCCCAGTCGAGCACGGCCAGCACGCGCGGCTCGGTGGGGTGGAACATGAGGTTATCCAGCCGGTAGTCGCCATGCACGATGGACGTGAGATCGGCGTCTTCCTGCGGGATATGCTCGGGCAGCCAGGCCATCAGCGAGTCCATGGCCGGGATGCTCTCGGTCTCGGACAGCTTGTACTGCTTGGTCCAGCGCTCGATCTGGCGCGAGAAGTAGTTGCCCGGCTTGCCGTAGTCGCCCAGGCCGATGGCCTTGTAGTCGACGGTGTGCAGCGCGGAGATGACGCGGTTCATCTCGTCGTAGATGGCGGCGCGCTCGGCCGGCGTCATGTCGGGCAGCGACTGGTCCCACAGCACGCGGCCGGCGACGAATTCCATGATGTAGAAGGCGCGGCCGATCACGGCTTCGTCTTCGCACAGCGCGTACATCCTGGCCACCGGCACGTCGGTGCCGGCCAGCGCGGCCATCACGCGGTACTCGCGCTCGATGGCGTGGGCCGAAGGCAGCAGCTTGGACTTGGGGCCCGGCTTGGCGCGCATCACGTAGGTCTGGCCAGGTGTGATCAGCTTGAAGGTGGGGTTGGACTGGCCGCCCTTGAACTGCTCGATGGAGAGCGGGCCGGCAAAGCCGGCAACATGCTCGCGCATCCAGGCTTCCAGCGCGGCCAGGTCAAAGCGTTGCTGCTCGGCTACCTCGCGGGTGCCTTCGAAATTCGAAACGTTGGTGCTCATGCTGTCTCCATGTTTTCGGTATGTTCCGGGTTTTCCGAGATTCGATTACGTCTGTCTTGTCCGTCTTGTCCGTCTTGTCTGTTTTATCTTTATCTCTGTGCGGCGTGGCTAGCCGGCCGGCCCGCGCAGGTCGCGAAAGCGCAGGTATTGATGCAGCAACACTTCCATGGTGGTGTGGCGCGAACCGCTGTGCACGGGCGTGGGCGGCGAGTAATTCATCATGCGCACCACCCAGTCCAGCGGATCGTCGCCCACGTCGAGCACATTGATGCAGCCGGCGGTTTGCATCAGGCTGCCGTAGAACACGCGGCGCCCGCAGGTGATGGCGTGGGAGAGGATGGCACGGTTGGTGCCGCCATGCAGGACCAGCAGGGCGGTGTCCCAGTTCGGGTCTTCGCGCAGGCGGCGCAGCGCAGGCAGCACGCGGTCGAGGAATTCGCCTACGCTCTCGCCATCGAGGAAGCGCTTGTCTTCGGGCACTTCGCCTTCAAAGGCGCCGATAAATGCGTCGCGCAGCTTGTCGTCGCTGATGCCTTGCAGCTTGCCGCCGCGGATTTCCTGCAGCTCGGGCCAGGTTTCCATCGCGGCGTCGGCCATGCCCGGCAACTCCGCCAGCACGCGCTCGGCGGTTTCCACCGTGCGCGGCAGCCCGCTGACGATGATGCGGTCAAAGCCAATGTTCTCGGCGGCAAAGGCACGGCCAGCCGCGCTGGCCTGTTCGCGCCCGGTCTCGTTGAGCGGCACCAGTTCGGGCAGCGCAGGGCGCCCGGTCTCGTCGAAGTAGGTCACCGCGCCATGGCGCATCAGGTAGACGCGGCGGCGGGGCGAGGGTGGCAATTCCATGCAAGTCTCCGGTGCTTGTGCTGCCGTGCCCGTCTGCGCGGGCATCGTTGGCGTGGCATTGCGAGGCCGGGTGCGCGCATTGGCGGACCCGGCGGGCAGGGCGGCTCAGCGGTAGTTTGGCTTGCGCTTTTCCAGGAAGGCGCCGATGCCTTCGCCGCCATCCTTGTGATGCAGCGCGGCCACGAAGTTGTCGCGTTCTTGCGCCAGGTGCTCGGTCAGGCTGGCGGTGGCGGCGTGGTTGATCAGGCCCTTGATGCGGCCCATGGCGTGCGGCGAGCGCGTGGCCAGCGATTCGCCCAGGCGCAGCGCTTCGGTCAGCGCCTGGCCGGGCGGCACCACGCGGTTGACCAGCCCGAAATGCGCCAGGCGCGCGGCATCCACGGGCTTGCCTTCCATGATCAGTTCGCAGGCGAGCTGCCGGGGCAGGGCGCGGGCCAGCTCGTACGAGCCGCCGCCATCAGGTGTCAGGCCAACGTTGACGTAGGCCATCACGAACTTGGCGTCGCTGGCGGCCACCACGAAATCGCAGGCGAGCACCAGCGAGAAGCCGGCGCCCGCGGCGGGGCCTTCCACGGCGGCGATGATCGGCTTGGGGAAGGCGTGCAGCGTTTCGATCCAGTGGTTCAGGACTTCGATGCTCTCGGCTTGCACCTCACGCGGCTTGGCGCGGTTGCCGAGCAGGCGGTTGAGGTTGCCGCCGGCGCAGAACACGCCATCGGCGCCGGTGATCACCACCGCGCGGATTTCGTCGTCGCGCGAGGCCAGCTCAAGCGCTTCCTGCGAGGCCGCGTAGATGTCCGGATGCAGCGCGTTGCGTGCCTCGGGGTTCGAGATGGTCAGCACCAGGGTGGTGTCGACGCGTTCGGATAGCAGCTGTGCGGTCATGGCGGCCTGTGCGGATGCGCGAATGCAACGATGCAACGCGGTGTCGGATACGAAACGACCGCAGGCCAGAAACAAGCCTGCGGTCGCGGTTCTTACTGCTCTTCGGCCAGCAGCGACAGGCCGAGCCCGGCGCGGCGCCACAGCCACGGGCTGGGGCGGTAGCGCATGTCGCCGGTCAGGCGTTCCAGGTTGCGCAGCACGGTCAGCACCAGGTGCGGGCCGATCACGTCGCCCAGCGCCAGCGGGCCCTTGGGGTAGCCCAGGCCGAGATTGACGGCGAGGTCGATGTCCACCGGCGTGGCAATGCGCTGCTGCGCGATGTCGCTGGCGATGTTCACGATGCAGCTGATGATGCGCTGGGCCACGAAGCCGGCCGAGTCGCGGATCACGGTCACGGGCACGCCGTCGCTGCCAAACACGCCGTGTGCGGCCTCGCGCATGGCGGCTGACGTGGCTGGCGTGGTCATCAGCGTGCGGCGCTTGGTGGCCTCGAACGGCAGCAGCGTGTCGATGGCGACCACGCGGGTGGGGTCCAGGCCCTCATGCAGGGCGCAGGTGGTGGCGTCCAGCCCGAGCGGCGTGACCACGATCAGGGCGTCGTCCGAGGGCCGGTTGCCGGCTTCGGGCGTGATGCCCAGCGAGAGCAGCAGCTTGACGGCCATGCCGTGGCCGCGTTCGTCGGCAAGGCTGACCCAGACGCTGGCCGGGCGCGCGGTGGGCACGGCGGCGGTGGCGGGCAGCTGCTTCTGGCCGTCGACATAGCGGTAGAAGCCGGCGCCGGCCTTGCGGCCGATCAGGCCACCCACCGAGCGGATCGCCGTGATGGGCGACGGGCGGTAGCGCGGTTCCTGGTAGAACTGGTTGTAGATGGACTCCATCACCGGGTGCGACACGTCCAGCCCGGTCAGGTCCATCAGCTCGAAGGGGCCCATGCGAAAACCCGCCTGCTCGCGCATGATGGCGTCGATGTCGGCGAACCCGGCCACGCCTTCCTGCGCGACCTTCAGGCCTTCGATGTTCATGCCGCGCCCGGCATGGTTGACGATAAAGCCGGGCATGTCCTTGCAGCGCACCGGCGTGTGGCCCAGGCGGCGCGACAGCGCCATCAGCGCGTCACCCACGGCGGGGTCGCCGGACAGGCCGTCGATCACCTCGACCACCTTCATCAGTGGCACTGGGTTGAAGAAGTGGTAGCCGGCGATGCGGCCAGGTTGCTTGGCGCCCACCGCGATCGCGGTGATCGACAGCGACGACGTGTTGGAGGCAATCACGGCATCCGTACGCAGGACGGCTTCGAGCTTGGCGACCAGGTCACGCTTGACTTCGAGCTTCTCGACGATGGCCTCGAGCACCATGTCGCAGCCGGCCAGGTCTTCCAGCGCATTGCAGGGCAGCACGCGGGCCAGCGCGGCGGCGCCGTCCTCGGCGCTCATCTTGCCTTTTTCGGTCAGCTTGGCGAACGTATCCTGCAGGTATTGCCGGGCGGCTGCCACGGCCTGCGGGTTGGTGTCGTACAGGCTGACGCTCAGCCCGGCCTGCGCGGCGATCTGGGCAATGCCCCGGCCCATGGCACCGGTGCCAACGATGCCTAGCGAGTCAATGGTGAAAGTGCTCATAGTGCGTCCAGAAAAGTGTGGTTAAATTAGCACGATCGTACGTTTTTTGCATCATCCGCGACAGTGGGGCGATGCAGGCGGCGTGCGCTGATCGGCCAACGCGGACCGCCAGAGTCTGTCATGGCACACAATGCCTGCTTGCCTGTGTGTGGGCAGGGTACCTTAGCCCCTGATTTCATCGCAATCCACCCGGTGGGTTGCCAATCACGCCAATCACGCCATAACGAGGAGAGAGACGACATGCTGAAACTCTGTGGTTTTGCCGCCAGCAACTACTACAACAAGGTCAAGCTGGCCTTGCTGGAAAAGAACCTGCCGTTCGAGGAGGAGCTGGCCTGGATCGGCAAGACCGATCTCGAAGCCACCCCCCTGGGCAAGGTGCCCTACATGATCACCGATCACGGCCCGCTATGCGAGTCCGAAGTACTGGACGCTTACATCGAGGCGACCTACCCGCAAACGCCGCTGCTGCCCGCCAGCCCCTACGAGGCGGCCAAGGTGCGCGAACTGGTGACCTTCCTGGAGCTGTACCTGGAGCTGACCGCGCGCGAGCTTTACGCTGAAGCGTTTTTCGGCGGCAAGGTCAGCGACGGCGTCAAGGAACGCCAGAAAAAGCTGCTGGAGCGCTATATCCCCGCCTTCGCCAAGCTGGCGAAGTTCTCGCCCTACCTGGCGGGCGACACCTTTACACTGGCGGACTGCGCCGCGGTGGTGCACTTTCCGCTGATCTCGTCTTGCACCAAGATCATCTACGGTACGGACATGCTGGCCGACCTGCCGGTCAAGGAGTACCTCAAGCGCATGTCGGAGCGCCCGACGGTGCAAAAGGTGAATGAGGATCGCAAGGCGAATACCGAGCTGATGCTGAGCGGCCGGAAGTAAGCGAAGGGTTTGCACAAAGCAAAAAGAAAAGCGCCCGCGGCATGCCGCGGGCGCTTTTTTCGCTGGCCAAAGCGGTGCCTACAGCGCCTTCAACCGCGCCAGCGCCAGCGCCAGCGTCTCTTCCTTCTTGGCAAAGCAGAAGCGCACCACGCCGGACTCGCGCGGCTGGGAGTAGAAGGCCGAGACGGGGATCGCCGCCACGCCGATCTCGCGCGTGAGCCACATCGAGAAATCCGCCTCGCTCATGTCCGAGATGGCGGAGTAGTCCACGCACTGGAAGTAGGTGCCGTCCGACGGCAGCAGCTTGAAGCGCGTGCCGGCCAGCCCGGCGCGGAAGAAGTCGCGCTTGGCCTGGTAGAAGGTCGCCAGGTCCAGGTAGGGCGCCGGGTCCGCCATGTAGTCGGCCAGGCCATGTTGCACCGGGGTGTTCACCGTGAACACATTGAACTGGTGCACCTTGCGGAACTCGGCCGAGAGCGCGGCCGGCGCGGCCACATAGCCCACTTTCCAGCCAGTCACGTGGTAGGTCTTGCCGAAGCTCGATACCACGAAGCTGCGGCGTGCCAGCTCGGGGTGACGCGATACCGACTGGTGCGGCTGGCCGTCGAACACCATGTGCTCGTACACCTCGTCTGACAGCAGCAGGATGTCGGTGCCGGCCAGCAGTGCGGCCAGGCGATCCATGTCGCCGGCGCGCCAGATGGTGCCGGTGGGGTTGTGCGGCGTGTTGATCAGCAGCATCCGCGTGCGCGGCGTGATCGCGGCGGCGAGGCGGTCAAAGGGGATGTGGAAGTGCGGCGCGTCAAGGGCCACCGACACGACCTTGCCACCGGCCATTTCGATCGCGGGGATGTAGCTGTCGTAGCAGGGTTCCAGCACGATCACTTCATCGCCCGGATGCACGGCGCACAGGATGGTGGTCAGGATGCCCTGGGTGGCGCCCGCGGTGACTGTGATCTCGCTGTCCCAGTCGTAGGCATGGCCGTACAGCTTGCCGATCTTGCCGGCGATGGCCTGGCGCAGCTTGGGCACGCCCGCCATCGGCGGGTACTGGTTCAAGCCAGCGCGCATGGCGTGCGCGACGGCATCGACGATCTTCGGGTCGCAGTCGAAATCCGGGAAGCCCTGGCCGAGGTTGACGGCATTGCGCTCGGCGGCCAGCGCCGACATCACGGTAAAGATGGTGGTGCCGACCTTGGGCAGGCGCGAAGCCGGCGGCGTGAGGGGAGCAAGGGTGCCGGGCTGGGCGGAAAGGTTCGTGGGCATGGGAAGCTGCGTCAGGCTGGGCGGTCGGGATGGGCGGAAAACGATGCTGGCATTCTAGCGGGGATCGGCCGGCGCCTGTGCCGCGGCCTCCTCGCGCGCCGTCAGCCAGTTGGCGAAGGCCTGGGGCAGCAGGATATCCACGCCGCTCTGGCGGCGCAGGCGGCCTTTGAGCTTGAGCACGGCCTTGTCCTTGGAGACCAGGCAGGCGGCCTGGGCAAAGTGCGCCAGCTCGATGAACTTCTGGTCGTCGGTATCGCGGCAGCGCGGCAGGCGGGCCGCCGCGATGTCGGCTTCTTCCGGGATGGCGATGAGGGCGGTCAGCCGGTCGACCGTGGCCATGGCGGCGGGAATATCGACACCAAAATGGGCAAATTGCGGATAAGCCAGCACTCGGCGCAACTCCTCGCGGCAATCGGCGCGGATCACCGCGGCAATGGCGCCGGTGTCCAGCGCGGCCCGGATCGGCTCGACGTGCGGGTCCGCAAAGACCAGCAGGTCGACCCAGATGTTGGAGTCGAGCACGACCCGCGGTGCCGGCGGGCCGGCGACGGGGTTGGCCTGTGGGGACGGCGGGGAATTGAGGGGTACTGCGGTAGAGTCGGGGTGCATTCGTTACAATCTGGCCTTTGTGTTTGCCGCGATTTTGCCATGCTCATCGTCTTGTCCCCTGCCAAGTCGCTCGACTACGAGACGCCCCCGCGTCTGAAGACCCATACGCTGCCCCGTTTTATCGACCGTTCGGCGGTGTTGATCGAGCGTCTGCGCAAGCTCGCGCCGCAGGATATCGGGGCGCTGATGGACATCTCCGACAAGCTCGCGGTGCTCAACGCCACCCGCTACGGCGACTGGTCGCCGGAATTTACCGCGGCCAACAGCAAGCAGGCCGTGCTCGCCTTCAACGGCGATGTGTACGAGGGGTTCGACGCATCCAGCCTGTCGGACGATGACCTTGGCTTCGCGCAGAAGCATGTGCGCATCCTGTCCGGCCTGTACGGCGTGCTGCGCCCGCTCGACTGGATGCAGCCCTACCGCCTGGAGATGGGCACGCGCCTGGACAACGTGGCGGGCAAGGATCTTTATGCGTTCTGGGGCGATGACGTCACGCAGTTGCTCAACGATGACTTCAAGGCACAGAAGGCAGAAGGCAGCCCGGCCCTGGTCAACCTGGCCTCCGAGGAATACTTCAAGGTGGTGCGCCCCAAGGTGCTTGGCGCCAGGATCGTCACGCCGGTGTTCGAGGACTGGAAGGGCGGCCGCTACAAGATCATTTCCTTCCACGCCAAGCGGGCGCGCGGCTTCATGGCCCGCTACGCGGTGACGCATCGCATCACCGAGCCGGCCAAGCTCAAGCGTTTCGCCGAGCATGGCTACGCCTTTGATGCCGCGGCATCCGACGACGCCCGCTGGGTCTTCCGCCGCCGCCTGGAAGACTGACGCACGCTGCGCCGGCTACGCCCTATCGCCCCCGAACCCAGTGCCAGGGATGGCCTACAGGCATCCCGGCCCGAACCCTCCGAGACGCCACATCATGAGTTCAGCCCTGCATATTTCCGCCAGCTTCGATTCGGGCGCGATTGAAGTCGAATCGCTTGCGCAGGCGAGCGACATCCGCCTGCGCATCCGGGCCGACTCGCATGCAGAGTTCCGCCAGTGGTTCCATTTCCGGCTGCAGGGCGCGGCTGGCCAGGCATGCCGCCTGCAGTTCCTCAATGCCGGCGACTGCACCTACCCCGACGGCTGGCGCGGCTACCAGGTCGTGGCCTCCTATGACCGCGCGCACTGGTTCCGCGTGCCGACCAGCTTCGACGGCAGCACCATGACGGTGGCCTTCACGCCCGAGCACGACAGCGTGTGGCTGGCCTACTTCGAGCCGTACTCCGAGGACCGCCACCTGTCCCTGCTAGCCACTTGCCAGCGTTCGCCGCTGGCGCGGCTCTCACACCTGGGCAGCACGGTGGACGGCCGCGACATGACCGCGGTCACGGTCGGCACACCTGGCGACGGCAAGAAGGCCATCTGGATGATCGCGCGCCAGCATCCCGGCGAATCCATGGCGGAATGGTTCTGCGAGGGCGTGCTGCAGCGCCTGACGGGCACCGGCATGTGGGCCGGCGACCCGGTGGCGCGCCGCCTGCTGGAGCGCGCCGTGTTCCATATCGTGCCGAACATGAACCCCGACGGCTCGGCGCGTGGCAACCTGCGCACCAATGCGGCTGGCGCCAACCTCAACCGCGAATGGATGGCCCCCAGCGAGCAGACCAGCCCGGAGGTGTATCACGTGCGCCGTGCCATCGAGGCCACCGGCTGCGACATGTTCTTCGACATCCATGGCGACGAGGGCCTGCCCTATAACTTCGTCGCGGGCAGCGAGATGCTGCCCGGCTTTACCGAGGTGCAGAAGGCTGAGCAACTGCGTTTCATCGACGCGTTCAAGCGCGCCACGCCGGACTTCCAGGATGTGCACGGCTACGCTGCCAGCAAGTACAACCAGGACGCGCTCAAACTGGCCTCGAAGTACATCGGCCATACCTTTGGCTGCCTGTCGCTGACGCTGGAGATGCCGTTCAAGGACAATGCCGACCAGCCCGATCCGGCGGTGGGCTGGAATGGCGCGCGCAGCGCCCTGCTGGGCGCTGCGATGCTGCAGGCGGTGCTCGCGCAACTGGGCTGAGGATGTGACCCCAGGCACCTGGCCGCCGTTTGGACGGGCCAAGGTGCAGGGCGGCCCCATGCGGGGCCGAAGCGCCTGGGCAGGCCTCAGTGCGGCTTCTTGGTGGTCGACTTGCTGGTGGTGGCCTTGCCGGTCTTGGCGCTGCTGCTCTTGGCCGTCGATTTGCTGCTGCTCGACTTGGACGAGGAGGTCGACTTGCTGGCCTTGCCGGAGCCGGACTTGCTTGCCTTGCTGCCCTTGTGGCCCTTGCTGCTGGTGGCCTGGCGCGTATTGCTGCCGCCGCTTGTGCGCACCGCGGGCGCTGCCGCCGGCTCGCTGATGACGGTGCCGCTGCCATCGAGCAATTCATAGGCCAGCATCATGCCGTCGGCATAGCCGCAGCGCACCTTGACCGGTTCCCACTGGGCTTCGGCGCGGCGCTTGTGGGCGGTCGCGGAAAATGTCACCACCGAGCTGACCGGCACCGCTTGCTTGCCTTGCGAGAAACGGCCGTCCCATGGCTCGACGGTAGCCTGGCCGGCGCCGAGCGCGCCGGTGGGGATCTTCAAGGCGTCGTAGGTGGCCGAGCGGGGCACGACCCAGCTGGCGTGCGCGGCGCAATCGGCCACATCCGCGCTGGCGTTCTCGGTTTGCATCAGTTGCTCGCGCATCTGCGCACGGTACTCGGCCAGGCTCACGCGGCCTTGCGCGGGCAGGGTCACTGTCTTGGTGGGCGGTGCGGCGGTGGCTGGCGGGGTCGGCGCGGCGCGGGTGGATGCGGAGTTGGCAGCGGCTGCCGGGGTGGCGATGCTGGGGGACATCACGGCGTCGCGATCATTGAGCGGGGTATCGGCGCAGCCCACCAGGGCGATCGCACCTGCCACTGCAGCAGCGAGCGCACACAGCCGGCTGCTGAGGAGGTCAGAGATTCGTCGGATCACGGGATCGTCTTGCTTTGGAGCGTAAGGGGTTGGCAAAGGTCTGCCATGATAGAGGAAACCCATGCGGCAAAGTTCCGAAATCTCCCGACTTAAGGGTTCTACCCGAAGGGAATACATGCCGGATGTGCAGCAGAGTGCAGCGCAGGGCAGTGTTTTGCCCGGCTGCACGGGCCGCCCGGGGATGGCGGCGCGAGGGGTGATGCAAGCGTGAGGCACGAGTGAGCCCGGCGCGGGTGCCAGTGAGGCCCGCCACGCAATGCGCGGCGGGCCTCCCGGCGTTCAACGCCCTCGAATGCGAAAACGCTGAACCCGCTCAGATTGTCTTGACGAAGGCCTTGAGGTCGTCCAGCAGCGCGTTGAGGTCTGCCTTCAGCTTGCCGAAGCCCGCGTTGTGCACCAGGCCGACTTCGTCCATGTACAGCTTGCGGTTGATCTCAAGCTGCAGGCTGTGGCGCTTTTGCGCCGGCTGGCCCACCACGCGCACGATTTCCACGCCCTTGTAGGGGTGGTTGCGCCAGACGTCGTAGCCCATCTCCTTGAGCACGCCTTCCACGCGGTCCGTGAAGCGCGTGTCACAGGTGGTGCCGTCGCGGTCGCCCACCACGAAGTCCGGATGCTGCAGCCCGGGATGCTCGGTGGCGTACTGCGCCGCCTGGCTGGGCATCGAGTGGCAGTTGATGTGCCAGGCGCTGCCGTGCGTGGCGATGGCCTGGTCGGCCAGCTTTTGCAGTTGCGCGTAGTAGGGCAGGTAGTACTGCGTAATGCGCGCCTGCACCTCGGCCACGCTCAGCTTGCGGTCGTAGATGGCCTCGCCGGTGTCCAGCACGCGCCACACCAGGCCCTTGCCAAGACGGGTCTTGGAGGTTTCCTGGCGCGGGCCGGGCCAGGGCGCGTCGAGCACGGCTTCGTCGATTTCCTCGATGCCGCGGTTGGCATCGAGGTAGCTGCGCGGGAAGCCCGCGCACAGCAGTGCAATGCCGCGTGCGGGAGCGTCGGCGTACAGCTCGTCGACGAAGGTGTCTTCGGCCTGGCGCAGCAGCGCCAGGGGCAGGCCGGCCGCCGGCCGGAAATCGGCCGGGTAGCTGGTGGCGCTATGCGGCGAATCGAGAAAGAGCGGGCTGCTCTCGCCTTGCGGCAGTTGCAGGAGGTAAGGGCTGAGCCCGGTCTTTCGGTCTGCTTCCGTCATGATGTGCGTCGTTTAATCCAGGGTGATCTTGGCTGCGGCGGCGATGCGCTTGTTCTTCGCCACTTCGGACTTGATCTGCGCGGCGAATTGCGCCGGCGTGTTGCCAACCGGCACCGCGCCCAGCTTCTCCAGCTTAGCCTTTACTTCTGGCAGCGCCAGCACCTTCACGGTGGCGTCGTGCAGCTTGGCTTGCACGTCGGCGGGCAGGTTGGCCGGCGCGATCAGGCCAAACCAGGCGGCGTCGTTGACTTCAGGCAGGCCGAGTTCGGCAAATGTCGGCACGTTGGGCAGGGCCGGCACGCGCTTGGGCGAGGCCACGGCCAGGGCGCGCAGCTTGCCGCCTTCGATGAACGGCAGCGAGGACGGCAGGTTGTCGAACAGCACCTGCACCTGGTTGGCCAGCGCGTCGTTGAGCGCCGGGCCCACGCCCTTGTAAGGTACGTGCAGCAGCTCGGTCTTGCTGCTCATCTTGAACAGCTCGCCCATCATGTGCGAGACGCTGCCGTTGCCGGCCGAGCCGTAGGCCATCTTGTTCGGCTGGGCCTTGGCCAGCGCGATGAAGGCCTTCATGTCGTTGGCCTTCACCGCCGGGTTGATGCTCATCACGTTGGGCACCGAAGCCAGGTTGGTGATGGTGGTGAAGTCCTTGGTGGCGTCGTACGACAGGCGCGGGTACACGGCCGGGTTGATACCGTGCGTGGACGCGGTGGCGATGCCCAGGGTGTAGCCGTCCGGCGCGGCCTTGGCCAGGTAACCGGTACCAATGCTGCCGCCGGCGCCGCCGCGGTTGTCCACCACCACGGTCTGGCCCAGTTGCTGGCCGAGCTTGTCGGCCACGATGCGCGCCACGATGTCGGTGGTGCCACCTGCCGGGAACGGCACAACCAGCGAGATCGGCTTGGTCGGGTACGTGCCCTGGGCAGCGGCCGACAGCGACAGGCCGGCGGCGGCGGCGCCAGTGGCGGCGGCAAGGAGGCGGAGCATGTTACGGCGTTGCATGGTTCGGTTCCTGAATGGAGGGAGGAGAGAAGGAGAGCGATTAAAGCGGTGAAAGCGGTGAAAGCGCGGAAAAGAAAGGCTTCCCTGATTCTGCTTGTTCGTGCAGGCACACCGCAAACGAAATAAAATCGTGCGATCATTCCGTTTGGTAGTGAAGTAAGGGGTTATCTATGCGACGCTTATGTCCGTCGCTGACTGAATTGCAGGCCTTCGAGGCTGCCGCACGCTACAACAGCTTCACCACCGCGGCGCGGGAGCTCCACGTCACCCAGGGTGCCGTGAGCAAGCAGGTGCGCAGCCTGGAGGCCTTCCTTGGCGTGGAACTGTTCGAGCGCGTGCGCCAGCGCCTGATGCTGACCGATGCCGGCCAGCGCTACCTGGACCGCATCCGCCCGAGCCTGACCGAGATCGAGGCCGCCACGGTGGAGTTGATCGCCAAGCAGGGCCGCGGCGGCACCCTGCATATCGCCAGCATGCCCACGCTGGGCGCCAAGTGGCTGATTCCGCGCTTGCCGCAATTCTTCGAGAAGCATCCCGACGTCAGCCTTGAATTCGTGCCGCACGCGCAGGGCTACGACTTTTCCCAGCCCGACCTCGATGCCGCCATCCGCTTCGGCGACGGCATGTGGCCCGGCAGCCTTGCCGACTACATGACTGGCCGCGAAGTGCTTCCCGTGTGCCGCCCGGCCCTGCTGGCCGGCGAGCCGGAAGGCATGGCGCGCGTGCCCTCGGCGCTGCTGCGTTTTCCCCTGCTGCATCACACCACCGTACCCGAAGCCTGGCCCGACTGGTTCGCCGAGCTTGGCGTGGCGACCCGCAAGGCGTGGAGCGGCGCGCGCTTCGACCAGTTCTCGCTGCTGACGCAGGCGGCGATGTCGGGGCTCGGCATCGCGCTGATCCCGCGCTGCCTGATCGAGGAGGAACTCGCCACCGGCGTGCTGGTGGTGGCGCATCCGGCGCGGGTGCTGAGCAAGAAGGGCTACTACCTTTGCTATCCCGAGCAGAAACAGCATCTGCCGGCGCTGCAGACCTTTCGCCAGTGGGTGATGGAAGGCGTCGACGTGGTGGCGTGAGCCGCGCGCCGCCGCTGTAATCAAAACTTACGCTTTTCCGCGACGGTTTTTTCCGCCCGCCTGCGTTTAAGAGACAGACAGACATGACAAGCCTGCGTGCAAACCGCGCCAGGCTGTGGATTGTGGACTGGAGGTTCTCATGCGCAGATCAATGCTCCTCTCATCTCGCCTTATCCGCCTGGGCGTCGCCGTGACGGCGGCGTTCGCGCTGGCGCCGGCATTCGCTCAAACCATCGTGATTGCACCCGCGGCGCCCCCGCCGATGCGCCAGGAGGTCCTGCCGCCCGCGCGCGGCGGCTATGTCTGGGATCCGGGCCACTGGCAATGGCGCAATGGCGCCTACGTCTGGGTGGGCGGCCATTGGCGCCCGGCCAGGGCGGGCTACCGCTGGGTGCCGGGGCACTGGATGGCGCGTGGTCCGCAATGGCGCTGGGTCGAAGGGCATTGGGCGCGGTGACCGGCGCGACCGCCGTGCGCGGCACGACATTCGTCAAGTGCGATGGCAGTAACCACAGCAAGGGGTAACCGATGAAAAGCCTTCTGATCGCGGCGCTTCTCGCCGTCACGTTGTCCGGCTGTGTGATCGTGCCGGCCCGGCCCGCTTATTACCACTATCGCGCGCCGGTTTTTGTTTACTGACGAGGCAAGCCGCGCCCGCCCCAGGGGGGCGCGGCATATGAGAAGGACGAACCGGCAACGCGGAACCACACCCATTGAGCGACACAGATCCGGACGATGCGCTGCTGGCGCGGGTCGGCAGGCATGATGCAGCCGCGGTGCGCGAGATGGTTTCGCGCAAGCTGCCGCGCGTGCTGGCGCTGGCCACGCGCATGCTGGGCGACCGCGGCGAAGCGGAAGACGTGGCGCAGGAAGTCTTCGTGCGGTTGTGGAAGCAGGCCGCGCGCTGGCAACCCGGGCGGGCGCGCTTTGACACCTGGCTGCATCGTGTGGCGCTGAACCTTTGCTACGACCGCTTGCGCGGCGTGCGCGAGCAGGCCATGGAGCTGGGACCCGAGCAGGCGACGCCCGGGGCTGGGCCCGAGGAAGCGCTGGATGCGGCGGCGCAGGGCGCGCGCGTAGGCGCGGCGCTGGCGAAGCTGCCCGCGCGCCAGCGCGAGGCGCTGGTGCTGCAGTATTACCAGGAGTTGCCCAATGGCGAGGCCGCCGCGCTGATGGGCATCAGTATCGAGGCGCTGGAAAGCTTGCTCGCTCGCGCACGCCGCAACCTGCGCGATTTGCTCATGCAAGACGGCCATCATGAGGATTTGCGATGACACCCGAGAGATTTCGCGCACTGACCGAGAGCTATGGCGCCGATCCGGCACGCTGGCCCGAAGGGGAGCGCGCCGCGGGCCAGGCCATGGCTGCCGCGCCCGGGCATCGTGGCGCGCTGGCCGAAGCCGCCGCGCTCGACCGCTTGCTGGCCGCGCATCAGGTGGCCGCCCCGGAGATGGCGTTGCAGCGCCGCATTGCGCAGAGCGCGCCCGCGCCGCGCGCGCCGTGGTGGTGGTCCGGGCTAGGGCTGGCCGGCGTCGGCCTGGCCGGCACCTTGGCGGGCGCGTTGCTGGTCTCGGCCGTGCTGGCCACGGTGTCGGCGCCGGCCGCTATCGATCTGCCCTACGCCCCGACCGGCTTTGGTGGCATGGCGCATAACGGGAGCGAGGAATGAACGAGCGTACGCCGAAGCGGCTCAAGGTAGCGCTGGCGGTCTCCGTGCTGGTCAACGTGTTCCTGCTGGGCGCGATTGGCGGTGGCGGCTATCGCTGGTACGCCGTGGAGCGCCAAGCGGCCGCGCAGCCGCGCGGCCTGCGCTTTGCCGCCGACGGGCTGGAGGCCGAGCAGCGCAGGCAATTCCTGCAAGGCTTGCGCGCGGCGCGCCGTGCCGCGGCGTCGGACGTGGACGCCGCGCGCGACGGACGCCACCAGGTGGAGCAATTGCTGCGGCAGCCGCAGTTCGAGCGCGACGCGCTGGCGGCGGCATTGGCCCGCACGCGCGAGGCCGATGCCGCGGTGCGTGCCCGCCTGGAAAGCAGCGTGGTGGATTTCGCCGCCACGCTGTCGCCCGAGGAGCGGCAGACGCTGGCCGATGCACTGGTCCAGCGCGGCCCGCTGCGCACCGGCCAGGCGCGGCCCGCGAAGGCGGCGCCATGATGCGGCGATCGACCACGACAACGATGGCAATGGCAATGGCGATAGCGACAAAGCCAACAGGCACTTCCCAGGGGAGCAACGCATGACAAACACCGCCATGACGGCTGCGGCTGTCGCGGTCAACCGGTTCGGGCTGGGCGCGCGCCCGGACGAGCCGCTGCCGGCCGATCCGCGTGGCTGGCTGCTGGGCCAGTTCGCGCACTACGAGGCCAGGCCCGCGGCCTGGAGCGCGCAGCCGGACACGGCCGCGCTGGCCGGCGAGTTCGGCGCCCAGCAGCGCGAGGTGCGCCAGGCGCAGGCCGATGCGAAGACCGCGGCACGCCAGCAATTGCAGCGCGAGACGCGCGAGGCCTATCGCGATGCCGTCGACGCGCGCGTGACCAGTGCGCTGGTGACGCAAGCGCCGTTTGTCGAGCGGCTGGTGCATTTCTGGTCCAACCACTTCGCGGTCTCGGTGGAGAAGCCGGCCGTCGCCGCGCTGGCCGGCGCCTTCGAGGCCGAGGCGATCCGCCCGCATGTGCTCGGACGCTTCGAGGACATGCTGGTCGCGGTGGAGCGCCATCCCGCCATGCAAGTCTTCCTGGACCAGGTCCGCTCGATCGGCCCCGGCAGCATGGCCGCGCGGGTGGCTGCGCAGCGCGCACCCGAGCGCCAGCTCGGATTGAACGAAAACCTCGCGCGTGAAATCATGGAGCTGCATACGCTCGGCGTGCGCAGCGGCTACCAGCAGGCCGACGTGACCGAGTTCGCGCGTGCGCTGACCGGCTGGAGCATCGGCGGCCTGGGCGCGCGCGACGACGGCGAGCCCGGGCGCTTCCAGTTCCGCGCGCGCGTGCATGAGCCTGGCACCCGCACTATCCTCGGCCGCAGCTACCCGCAGCAGGGCGAGGCGCAGGCGCTGGCCGTGCTGCATGATCTTGCACAGAGCGAGGCCACGGCCAATCACCTGGCCACCAAGCTGGTGCGCCACTTCGTTGCCGATGCGCCGCCGCCCGCGCTAGTGGCGCGCGTGTCGCAGGCGTACCTGCGTAGCGGTGGCGCGCTGCCCGAGATGTACCGCGCGCTGGTGCAGTCGCCCGAGGCCTGGGCCAGCGAGCCGGCAAAATTCAAGACGCCGTGGGAGTGGACCCTTTCCTCCCTGCGCGGGTTGGGTCTGCGCGAGGCGGGCGCACAGCACTTCGCGCCCATGCTGACCCAGCTCGGACAGCCGGTCTGGCGCCCGGGCTCGCCAGCGGGCTACGACGACATTGCCGCAAGCTGGGCCGCACCCGATGCGCTGGTGCGCCGGGTTGAGCTGGCGCAGCGGCTGGCCGCACGCGTCGGCGACCGGATCGACGCGCGCGAGCTCGGCCCCAAGCTGCTTGCGGGCACGCTGTCGGCACCAACCGCTGCCGCCATCGCGCGTGCCGAAAGCGCGCAGACCGCACTGGCCTTGCTGCTGGTGTCGCCCGATTTTCAACGGAGGTGATTGCCATGTTTTCCCGCCGAGATTTCCTCCGCGCGACGGGCGGTGCCGCCGCCATGCTTGCGTTGCCGCGCCTCACGCTCGCCAGCGTCGATTCCGATCGCCGCTTCGTCTTCGTCATCCAGCGCGGTGCCGCCGATGGCCTGAACACGGTTATTCCCTACGCCGATCCTGGTTACGCCCGCCTGCGTGGCGCGCTGGCCATCGATGCGGCGCAAGCCACCAAGCTCGATGGCACGTTCGCGCTGCATCCCGCGCTGACGGAAACGGCACGGATGTACGCCGCCGGGCAGGCGCTGTTCGTGCAGGCGGTAGCATCGCCATATCGCGAGCGTTCGCACTTCGACGGCCAGAACGTGCTGGAGACCGGCGGCGCCGCGCCTTACCAGGTGAAAGATGGCTGGATGAACCGGCTGGTGAGCCTGCTGCCCAAGCGGCCCGAGAATGCCATTGCCTTCGCGCCCACGGTGCCGGCGGCGCTGCGCGGGCCGGTGGAGGTCGGCTCCTATGCGCCATCGGCACTGCCGTCAGCACCTGATGACCTGCTCGCGCGCGTCGGCCAGCTCTACGAGATGGATCCGCAATTGCATCCGCTCTGGAACGCGGCCATGCAGGCACGCGGGCTGGCAGGCGACGCCGGTGCACGCCAGGACCCGGCCAGCCTCGGCCGTCTCGCCGCCGGCTTCCTGGCGCGCGCGGACGGGCCGCGCATTGCCATGATCGAGACCGGCGGCTGGGATACGCACAGCGCGCAAGCGCCACGCCTGGCGGCCCGCCTCAAGGCCCTGGACACCATGCTGGCAGCACTGCGCGACGGGCTGGGCCCGTCATGGGAGCGCACCACCGTGCTGGTGGCCACGGAGTTCGGGCGCACCGCCGCTGCCAACGGCACCGGCGGCACCGATCACGGCACCGGCGCGGCGGCGATGTTGCTGGGCGGCGGGGTCAAAGGCGGGCGCGTGCTGGCCGACTGGCCGGGGCTGGCGCAGGGATCGCTTTACCAGGGGCGCGACCTGGCGCCGACCACGGAACTGGATGGGTTGATCGCCGCGGCAGCGGCACAGAGCTTCGGGCTGGATAGCGAGCGCGTGGCGCGCACGCTGTTCGGGCGCGGGCGGGGGGGAGGGGGCGAGCAGGGGGGAATGCTGGGCGGACTGCTGCGCGCCTGAAACACAGGGGCAGCAGTCCAGACCCGGTGGCGTTACTTGGAGAGCAGGCGCATCGCCTGCTCCAGTCCGCCGAGCGTGACCGGATACATGCGCGACTTCATGATCTGGTTGATCACCGTGACCGACTGCCGGTATTGCCACAGGCCTTCGGGTTCGGGGTTGAGCCAGACGAAGCGCGGGAACTGCTCGATCAGGCGGTTGAGCCATACCGCCCCGGCTTCGGGGTTGTTGTACTCCACCGAGCCCCCGGGCTGCAGGATCTCGTACGGGCTCATGGTGGCATCGCCGACAAAGATCACCTTGTAGTCCGGCGTGTACTTGTGGATCAGGTCCCACGTGGCGATCTTCTCCGCATGGCGGCGGCGATTGTTCTTCCAGACGTAGTCATACACGCAGTTGTGGAAGTAGTAATACTCCAGGTGCTTGAACTCGGTCTTGGTGGCCGAGAACAATTCCTCCACGCGCTTGATGTGGTCGTCCATCGAGCCGCCGACGTCCATCAGCATCAGCACCTTGACCTTGTTGTGGCGCTCCGGGCGCAGCTTGATGTCGAGCAGGCCGGCATTGGCGGCGGTGGAGTGGATGGTGTCGTCCAGGTCCAGCTCGGTTTCCGCGCCTTCGCGCGCGAAACGGCGCAGGCGGCGCAGCGCCACCTTGATATTGCGCGTGCCGAGTTCGACCTGGTCGTCGTAGTCCTTGTAGGCGCGGGTTTCCCACACCTTGATGGCGGTGCGGTTGCCCTTGGACGGGCCGCCGATGCGGATGCCTTCCGGGTTATAGCCGCCGTGCCCGAACGGCGAGGTGCCGCCGGTACCGATCCACTTGTTGCCGCCCTCGTGTTTTTCCTTTTGCTCGTCGAGCAGCTGCTTGAGCCGCTCCATCAGCTTGTCGAGGCCCCCCATGGCTTCGATCTTGGCCTTTTCCTCGGCCGAGAGCTCGCGCTCCAGCGTCTTTTGCAGCCAGTCCAGGGGGATGTCGGATTTCCAGTCGACCAGGCTTTCGATGCCCTTGAAGTAGGCGGCAAAGGTCTGGTCGAACTTGTCGAAGTGCTTCTCGTCCTTGACCAGCGTCATGCGCGACAAGTAGTAGAACTCGTCGATCGACGGCGTGATCACCTCGGCCTTGAGCGCTTCCAGCATGGTCAGGTATTCCTTGACCGAGACGGGCAGCTTGGCGTGGCGCAGCGAGAAGAAAAAATCGATCAGCATGGTGGGCTCGCTTAGAGTTTCCCGGAGCGGGTGCGGCGGTTTGCGTGCAGGTTCACGAGGCGCGCCCCGGCAGGTCCAGGCGGTATTGCAGGTGGCGCTTCACCGTCGGCCATTCGCTGGCGATGATGGAGAACACCACGGTATCGCGCAGCGAACCGTCGGGCATGCGCTGGTGGTTGCGCAGCACGCCGTCCTGCTTGGCGCCAAGCCGGGCGATGGCGGTGCGGCTCTGGTGGTTCATCCAGTGCGTGCGGAATTCCACGGCGATGCATGCCAGTTGCTCGAACGCGTGCGTGAGCAGCATCAGCTTGCATTCGGTGTTCACGGCGCTGCGCTGCACGCGCTGCGCATGCCAGGTATGGCCGATCTCCAGGCGCCGGTTGGCGCCGTCGACATTGAAGTAACGCGTCGCGCCCACCACCGCGCCCGGCACGCCGTCGCGGACTTCGCGGATCACGAACGGCATCGCGCCCTGCTGCTCGCGCATCTGCAGTGCGGTGTCGGTCCACGCGCGCACCTGGTCCGGCGCCGGCACCGAGGTGTACCAGAGCTTCCACAGCTCACCATCGGCGACGGCGGCCTGTACCTCGGCCTCATGCTCGGGGCGCAGCGGCTCCAGCAGGGCGTGCTGGCCGCGCAGGGTGACGGGTTCGATAAAGCGTGCCATGGCGCGGCGCTCAGCGGTTGGCGCGGTTCATGAAGACGAGGCGCTCGAACAGGTGCACGTCCTGCTCGTTCTTCAGCAGCGCGCCGTGCAGCGGCGGAATCGCGGCCTTCTTGTCCGGGCTCTTGAGCGCTTCGGGCGGGATGTCCTCGGCCATCAGCAGCTTGAGCCAGTCGATCAGTTCCGACGTGGAGGGTTTCTTCTTCAGGCCCGGCAGGTTGCGCATCTCATAGAACGATTCGAGCGCCGCGGCTACCAGCTCGCGCTTGATGCCGGGATAGTGCACGTCGACGATGCGCTGCATGGTCTCGGCGTCGGGGAACTTGATGTAGTGGAAGAAGCAGCGGCGCAGGAAGGCGTCGGGCAGCTCCTTCTCGTTGTTCGAGGTGATGATCACCAGCGGGCGGTGGCGCGCCTTGACCAGCTCGCGCGTCTCGTACACATAGAATTCCATGCGGTCGATTTCACGCAGCAGGTCGTTCGGGAATTCGATGTCGGCCTTGTCGATCTCGTCGATCAGCAGCACCACTTGCTGGTCGGCCTCGAAGGCCTGCCAAAGCACGCCCTTGATGATGTAGTTGCGGATGTCGTGGACGCGGTCGTCGCCGAGCTGTGAATCGCGCAGGCGCGACACCGCGTCGTATTCATACAGGCCCTGCTGCGCCTTGGTGGTGGACTTGATGTGCCACTGCAGCAGGGGCATGCCGAGCGCCGCGGCCACTTCCTCGGCCAGCATGGTCTTGCCGGTGCCGGGCTCGCCCTTGATCAGGAGCGGGCGCTGCAGGGCGCGGGCGGCATTGACGGCCAGCTTGAGGTCATCGGTGGCGACGTATTGCTGCGTGCCTTCGAAACGGTTTTGCTGGTTCTGGCTGGCGTTGGTGGTGTTGGACATGGGGCAACCTGAAGGGGTTTGTGCGTGTCGGAATTGGCCAGTATAAAAGAGCTTTTCGGTTCGCGTGTGGCTCGCCGTGCCATGCTGGACTGCCACGTGCAGCGTGCTGTACAATGCGGCGGTTTGACGCGCCCCCCACGTCCAAGACTCCACCCCCCTCGCTTTGTCCGCCTTGTCACTCCCGCGGTCCTTGCCGGGAGGCGGCGATGACAAGAGATGGTTACAGAATGAGGCGGAGACAACGCCGAGATGCACCGGCAGCGCTTACCACGGCGCCCGGGTATCCGGCCCACGCTGGCAGCACCGCATCTACCCGCGGGCAGATACGGTCCGGCCGGACGCATTCTGAAGCCATTTCCGACCGGTTGGGCAGGTCACGCAGGGTTTAACACTTCCAATCAGCTACGACAATGAAAAAGCTCCTCACGATGGTGGTGCTGGGCGCGGCCGCAACGGCTGCGCAAGCCCAGGAAGTCAAGGGCAATGTGGACGCCGCCAAAAACAAGGTCGCGATGTGTATTGGTTGCCATGGGATTCCCGGCTATCGCGCCTCCTTCCCCGAGGTGTACCAGGTGCCCCTGCTCGGCGGCCAGAACGCCAAGTACATCGAAAATGCGCTCAAGGAATACCAGAAGGGCGACCGCAAGCACCCGACCATGCGTGGCATTGCCGCGACCCTGACCGACCAGGACATCGCCGACGTGGCTGCCTACTACGCGCAGCAGTCTTCCAGCACGCAAAACAACACCCAGAAGTAAGAGGACCCACCCATGAATACGCTTAAGACGCTTTCGCTCGCGATCGGCGCACTCGTGCTGGGCGCCTCGGCCATCACCGCCTCGGCTGCCGACCTCGCGCGCGGCAAGGCGCTGGTGGAGAAGGGCAACTGCGCGGCCTGCCACGGCGCCGGCTTGAATGCCCCGATCACCCCGGATTACCCGAAGCTGGCCGGCCAGCATGCCGACTACCTGTACCACGCGCTGGCTGCCTACCAGATCACCACCAACCCGCAGGTGGGCCGCTCCAACGCCATCATGGCTGGCCAGGTCAACGCCAACCCCGGCGTGACGGGCAAGGATGGCAAGCCGCGTCCCTTCACCCGGGATGAGCTGAAGGATATCGCCGCCTACATCGAATCGTTGCCGGGCGGCCTGGTCCTGAAGAAGTAAGCCAGACGGCGCCGGCCCAGGCCGCGCGCGGGTCCGGAACAAGAAAAAGCCGCTGGTCCCAGCGGCTTTTTCTTTGCCCGCGCGCCCGGTGCGCAAGCGCCCCGGGCCGCGTCAGGCGGCTCAGTTGCCGGTGCCCTTGGCCAGGCGGCGTGCCTTGACGGCGCTGGCCAGGGTTTCGAGCACCTTTACCGAATCGTCCCATCCGATGCAGGCATCGGTGACCGACTGGCCGTAGGTGAGGTCTTCCACCGGCGTGCCCTGGGCGTGGTCCTGGCGGCCGCCCACCAGGTGGGATTCCACCATCACGCCGACGATGCGCTCGTCGCCCGCGGCCATCTGGCGGCCGATGTCCTCGCAGACCGGGATCTGGTTCTCGTGCTTCTTGCTGCTGTTGGCGTGGGAGGCATCGATCATCAGGCGCGCGGCCAGGCCGGCCTTGGAGATCGCTTCGCAGGCTTCCTGCACGCTGGCGGCATCATAGTTAGGCGCCTTGCCGCCGCGCAGGATGATGTGGCAATCCTCATTGCCCGAGGTCGACACGATGGCGGAGTGCCCGCCCTTGGTCACCGACAGGAAATGGTGGGGCTGCGAGGCGGCCTTGATCGCATCGACAGCGATCTTGACGTTGCCATCGGTGCCGTTCTTGAACCCAACTGGGCACGACAGTCCGGAGGCGAGCTCCCGGTGCACCTGGCTTTCCGTGGTGCGTGCGCCGATGGCACCCCAGCTGACCAGGTCGGCGATGTATTGCGGGCTGATCATGTCGAGGTATTCGGTACCGGTCGGCACGCCCAGCTCGCTGATGTTCAGCAGCAGTTCGCGCGCGGTGCGCAAGCCGTCGTTGATCTTGAAGCTGCCGTCCATGTGCGGGTCGTTGATCAGGCCCTTCCAGCCCACGGTGGTGCGGGGCTTTTCGAAATATACCCGCATCACGACTTCCAGCTCCCCGGCGAAACGGTCACGCTGGACCTTGAGCAGCTTGGCGTACTCGAGCGCGGCGCGGGTGTCGTGGATGGAGCAGGGGCCGATGATCACGATCAGGCGGTCATCCATGCCGTGCAGGATCCGGTGCATGGACTGGCGCGCGCCATAGATCACGTCGGACGCCTTTTCGGAGCAGCCGAACTCGCGGATCAGGTGCGCCGGGGGCAACAATTCCTTGAGTTCGCGAATGCGCAGGTCGTCGGTGTTCTTCAGCATGATGGCTCCGGATTTTGTAGGGTCGTGTGTTTGGGGTGTCTGGGCTAGAGCTGGGTGCGGGCCGGTATAAAAAAAGCCGCCAGGTTCGCTGGCGGCTTGTTTTGAATTCTGGAGGCACTTACGATCGTCCCTCTCCATCCGCCAGCGGTGCGAGATCGCTAAAAAAGTAAAAATAAAACTTAGCGGACATGGATGGGATGCGGCTCAAATGGCGTCGGTTATTTGCGGCAATGCGTCACGAGATGGCAGAAAATTGCGCCGGCCTTGCCAATTCTGCCGGCTGAGGCCGTTGACCATCGGGTAACGAAGCATCTTTATAGCGCGTTTTAAGGGGCTTGGCAAGCGTCCGGCATTGGACTGGCCACAATTTCCGGCCGTTCCATGGCGGCGCCCGGATCCAGTTCCAGCCCGCGCATCACAGCGGCGGTGCGGTTCTCCACGCCCAGCTTCACGTACACATGCTGGAGGTGCTTTTGCACCGTGCGGGCGCTGATGCCGAGCATGCCCGCAATTTCGCGGTCCGTCTTGCCGTGCGCCAGCCAGCGCAGCACCTGCTGCTCGCGCGCGGTCAGCCTGGCGAGCATGGAGAGCGCCTGGCCATCCTGGCAGCGGCTGGATGTGAGCATTGCGGCGGCTTTGGGTAGCGCGTGGGTACGCAATGCTGCGTATTGGCGCCTTCCCGTGCGTGAACCAACATGAATGAGGCCAGTATAGGCGTCGCCAGCGCGCACCGCAGTGCGGCGGCGGCGCCTGCACCGGTTTGCCCGGGGGGAAGACAGGCGAACGCGGCGTGCTGGGCGGCTCGGGCACGCGGGGCTGAGGCGAGGGGGAGGGAAACATCATGGCGATCGATGAGGGGAGGCTAAACGCCTTCATGGGGCAGTTCGTCCAGGATCTGGGCGCGGTGATGCATGCAGCCACCATCGTGGTCGGCGATACGCTTGGCCTGTACAAAGCCTTGGCCGAGAAACCGATGACAGTGCAGGTGCTGGCTGAGAAAACCCATACCGATGAGCGCTATCTGCTCGAGTGGTTGTCCGCACAGGCGGCCAGCGGCTATGTCGCGTACGACCCGGCCACCGATCTGTTCAGCCTGACCGAGGAGCAGGCCTTCGCGCTGGCGCAGGAGGGCAGCCCCGCCTTTATTCCAGGCGCCTTCCAGATCGCCGTCGCGCAGTTCAAGGCGATTCCCAAGATCGTGGACGCCTTTCGCAACGGGCGCGGGCTGGGCTGGCATGAACACGATCCGTCACTGTTTCACGGCACCGAGCGGTTTTTCCGTCCGGGCTATGCGGCGCACCTGACGGCGGAATGGATTCCCGCGCTAGAGGATGCGCAGGCCAGGCTGCAGGCTGGCGCTCGCGTGGCCGACGTGGGCTGCGGGCATGGCGCCTCCACCATCATCATGGCGCAGGCGTATCCGGCATCGGAGTTCTACGGCTTTGACTACCACGAGCCGTCGATCCGCTTTGCCACCGAGGCGGCGGCGCGCGCCGGCGTGCAGGACCGCGTGCATTTCGAGGTGGCAAAAGCCAAGGAGTATGGCGGCAAGGATTACGACCTGGTGGCCG
Organism: Cupriavidus sp. GW822-FHT03E04; assembly: GCF_058801495.1. Classification (NCBI taxonomy): domain Bacteria; kingdom Pseudomonadati; phylum Pseudomonadota; class Betaproteobacteria; order Burkholderiales; family Burkholderiaceae; genus Cupriavidus; species Cupriavidus sp. GW822-FHT03E04. The sequence goes on along the minus strand of NZ_JBXANI010000020.1, from coordinate 126,987 downwards.
TGTTCGACTGCCTGCACGACATGGGCGATCCGGTAGGCGCCGCCGCGCATGTGCGCGAGACCTTGCGCCCGGACGGCACCTGGATGATCGTCGAGCCTTTCGCCAACGACCGGCTCGAAGACAACCTGAACCCGGTCGGGCGGGTGTTTTACTCGGCCTCGACCTTCATTTGCACGCCAGCGTCGCGCTCGCAGGAGGTGGGGCTGTGCCTGGGCGCCCAGTCGGGCGAGGCACGCATGCGATCGGTGGTGCAGCAGGGCGGGTTTTCGCGTTTTCGCCGGGCAGCGCAAACGCCGTTCAACCTGATCTACGAGGCGCGGCCCTGAACGGCTAGGGACCGCGCCCGACCTGCCCGACCAGCGGGACGGCAATCAGGCCGTGCCGCCCACCGTCATGTTCTCAATGCGCAGGGTCGGCTGGCCCACGCCCACCGGCACGCTCTGGCCTTCCTTGCCGCACACGCCCACGCCCGAGTCCAGGCGCATGTCGTTGCCGATCATGGTGACGTCCTTGAGCGATTCCGGGCCGTTGCCGACCAGCGTGGCGCCCTTGACCGGGGCGGTGATCTTGCCGTCCTCGATCAGGTAAGCCTCGCTGGCGGAGAAGACGAATTTGCCGTTGGTGATGTCGACCTGGCCGCCGCCGAAGTTGACCGCGTAGAGGCCGCGCTTGACGCTGGCGATGATCTCCTGCGGGTCGCGGTTGCCATTGAGCATGTAGGTGTTGGTCATGCGCGGCATCGGCAGCGCAGCGTAGCTCTCGCGGCGTGCGTTGCCGGTTACCGGCATCTTCATCAGGCGCGCGTTGAGCGTGTCCTGGATATAGCCCTTGAGGATGCCGTCCTCGATCAGCGTGGTGCACTGGGTCGGGTTGCCCTCGTCGTCGAGGTTGAGCGAGCCGCGGCGGTTGGCCAGCGTGCCGTCGTCCACCACCGTCACGCCCTTGGCCGCCACGCGCTCACCCATGCGGCCGGCGAAGGCCGACGAGCCCTTGCGGTTGAAGTCGCCTTCCAGGCCATGGCCGATGGCCTCGTGCAGCAGCACGCCGGGCCAGCCCGGGCCGAGCACGACGGTCATCGCACCGGCGGGAGCCGGACGCGCCTCGAGGTTGACGAGCGCCGAGGCCACGGCCTCGTCCACGTACTGGCGCAGCAGCTCATCGGTGAAATAGCCGTAGGCATAGCGCCCGCCGCCGCCGGAGGAGCCGATCTCGCGGCGTCCGTTCTGCTCGGCGATCACCGTGACGGAGACCCGCACCAGCGGGCGCACGTCGGCGGCGATGACGCCGTCGCTGCGCGCCACCAGCACCACATCGTATTCGCCGGCCAGGCCTGCCATCACCTGCACCACGCGCGGGTCCTTGGCGCGGGCCATGCGTTCCACGCGCTCGAGCAGCGCCACCTTTTCGGCGGCGTCCATCGAGTCCAGCGGGTCATTGGGCGAGTACAGGTTGCGCCCGCCCTGGGAGGCCATCTTGCTCGCCACCTTGACGCGGCCGCTGCCAGCGCGGCCGATGGTGCGGGTTGCTGAGCCGGCCTTGAGCAAGGCGTCCAGGCTGATGTCGTCGGAGTAGGCAAAGGCGGTCTTGTCGCCGGACACGGCGCGCACGCCAACGCCCTGGTCGATGCTGAAGCTGCCCGACTTGACGATGCCTTCTTCCAGGCTCCACGCCTCGTTGCGGGTGTACTGGAAGTAGAGGTCGGCGTAGTCGACCTTATGCGTGAAGATGTCCGCCAGCACGCGCTGCAGATTGGTTTCGTCCAGGCCGTAGGGCGCCAGCAGCAACTGCTGGGCGGTGGCGAGGTTGCGGATTCCGAGGTCGCCGGCGTTCATGGTTGTCCTTTATCGTCGTGCCGCGGTGGCGAAATGACGCCGCCGCGTAAAAATCTGGGATGCTGGCGATTCCCGGGAATCGGGGAATCGGGGAATCGGCCAGGTCATTGCTTGTACATGCTACAGCACCCGATGGCGCAGCGCAGGCAGGTTCTGCCGCACCTCGTCCAGGCGCGCGGGGTCGATCAGCCCGCTCACCACGCCTTCGCCTTCCGGCAGCACCGCCATCACCTCGCCCCAGGGATCGATCAGCATCGAGTGGCCCCAGGTGCGCCGTCCGTTCTCGTGCTTCCCGCCCTGTGCGGCGGCCAGCACATAGCACTGGTTTTCGATGGCGCGGGCGCGCAGCAGGATCTCCCAGTGTGCCTGGCCGGTGGTGTAGGTGAAGGCGGCCGGCATCAAAATCAAGCTGGTGCCGCCGCTCTCGGCGAGCTGGCGGTAGAGCTCCGGGAAGCGCAAGTCATAGCAGACCGACATGGCGACCCGTCCACAGGGCGCCTCGAAGCTGACCGGGGTCTGGCCGGCCAGGATGGTACGCGATTCGTCGTAGCTTTCAGTGCCGCGCGTGAAGCCGAACAGGTGGATCTTGTCGTAGCGCGCCACGCGTTCGCCGCGCGGGTCGTAGACGAGCGACGTGTTGTAGACGCGGGCCTCGTCCTCGCACCACAAGGGCAGGGTGCCGCCGACCAGCCAGATCCGGTGGCGGCGCGCGGCATCGGCCAGGAATGACTGGATCGGCCCGTCGCCGTCGCGCTCGCGGATCGCCACCTTGTCGCCTTCGCGCAGGCCCATCATGCAGAAGTACTCCGGCAGCAGCACCAGTTCGGCGCCGCCCTTGGCGGCCTGCGCGATCAGCGCGTCGGCGCGGGCCAGGTTGGCCTCGGGCGAAACCCCGCTGATGGTCTGGATGGCAGCGACGCGAAAAGGGGTCGCGCCGTGGGCCGAGCTAGGGGCTGCGCTGGGTGCTGATGCGGAGGCGTTTGCGGTCATGAAGCGGTTTCCTTGGCTTGCGGCGGCTGCGCGGCGGGGCTCGGACGGCAGGGCCGGTCGCTACGGTTATGGCGCCGGGTAGACACGATTGAACAAACCCTGCACGGGCGGCGAATCGGTCTTATTCTCCCCCACTTTGATGATCTGCGGGTTCGCCCAGCCACCGCTGATATGGAAGCGGCGGCTGAAGGCCCTGGAGAATTCGTCAGCGAACAGCAACTGCGCCGCCAGTGTGCCGATGCCGAGCGCGGGATTGATGAACGCCGCCGCCACCGAGGCGGAGGTGGCGTTGATGCGCGGCACGACCGTCACGTCCAGGTCCTGCGTTTCGCGCGGGATGTTCGCGCTGCCGGTCATCGAGGCGCGCAGCTGTCCGCCCTTGAGCGCGAAGTCCTTGGTGCTGGCCACGCCGTTCTCGATCGTGCCGGTGCCGGTGATCTCGTCGAACACCATGCCCTGGCCCGCCACGCCGCGGAAGTCGAAGGTGGCCAGCCGCATCAGGCCTTGCAGGCTGAGCACGCCCAGCAGCTTGGCCGCGCCCGGGTCCACGCTGAGGATCTGGCCATTCTCCAGCTGCAGCTTCATCCGGCCCGACAAGGTAGGGTAGTCGATCGACAGCGGCGAGCCGCGCCATCCAATCCGGCCTTCGAAGGTGCCGTGGCCATCAGCCAGCATGTGGGGCAGGCCCATACGCTCCAGCACCTGGCCGCCGTTGCGCACGTCGAGCTTGAAGTCGAGCAGCGTGCGGCGCTCGGCGGCAGCGCCTTCGCGCACCCGGCGCGGCAAGCGCCAGCTGCCGCTGCCGGTAAATGTCGCGCCCGGTTGCTCGATGACCAGACGGTCCAGTGTCCATACGGGCTCGCCGCCGTCTTCGCTGGAGCGCGCCTTGACCTCCAGCTTGCCGAAGTCGCGGCCGTGCAGTTCGAACCGATCGGCAACCAGGTCCAGCGCGGGCAGGTCGCTGGTGCTGCCGTCGAGCGGATCGCCGGCGCTGGCGGCGTCGCCCGTGTCCGGAATGCTCAGATGCGACAGGCGCAGCGTGAGCGCGCCTGCGGGGGTGGCCGCATCGCTGCGCCAGCGCAGGTTCCCCGCCACCTGGCGGGACTCGATCTGCATGCCCCAGCCAGCGCTTTCGCGGGTGGCCTCGAGCACGACATCGTCAAACTCGCGGCCAAAGGCGTGCAGCGCGCGCGCGCGCGCGGAAATGCGTTCCGGCAGGTAGGCGGACACCGGTGCGGCATTGCCTGCACTGGCCTTGCTGGCTTCCGCCAGCAGGGCGCGCCACGCGTCCAGGTCGAAGCGGCTGGCCGTGAGCGCCGCGGTGACGCCGCTGGCGGGCTGCGGTGCCGGCTGCTCGATGCCGATCCCGCCGGCTTGCACTTCCACAGCGTCGCCATTGCGGCGCAGCAGGTAGCGTGCATTGAGCACGTTGCCATATTGCGCCAGCATCTCCTCGCTGCCGGCGCGGGCGGATGACGGGCGCAGCTCAAAGCGCATTGGCACGGCCTGCGCCGCGCTCTTGGCCATGGGTGCGGGAAGGTTCACCGCCAGCCCGGCCAGCTCCGATGCGACCGTGATCTGGGGCTGGTGATCGCGCACGCCGATCACGGCGCTGTAGGCGGTGCTGCCTTCCAGCTTCTGTACCAGCCCGGCCGCCGACGAGGCGCCAAACGCTTCGCGGATGCCCTGGGCGGTGAGGTTGCCACCGGCATTGACCCGGATCGTGCCGTCGGGCTGGCTGCCCCCGCCAGCGCGAATCTCACCGCCCAGGAAGCGGGCGCGCAGGTCGTTGAGCTGGAAGCCGTGCTCGTTGAATGCGACGACGCCGGTGGTGCCGGCCAGCACTGGCAATTGCGGGATCAGCACCACCTCGTTGCCGGGCAGCCGGAACTGGCCGTCGACCTTGGTCGCCTGCGCCTCGGTCAGGGGCAGGTCAAGCTTGAGCCGAAGCTCGCCGTTGCCCTGGGCGCGCATATCCGTCAGCACCTGGCCGGTCCAGTCGCGCACCGGGCTGGCGGCAACGAAGCGCAGGAAGCCTGCCATCGACCCGCTGGCGCTGCCGTCCAGCACCAGGCGGCCATGCTCGCCGAGGTCTGCGATGCGGCCATTGACGTCCTGCAGCGTGACGCCGGTGGCGCCTTGCACGCCGGCGCGCTGCGCGACGAACGACAGGCCGCCGCGCTCGAACAGCAAGTGGCCGTTGATGTCGGTGAAGTTCGGCCAGGCCTTGCCGCCATTGCTGGCGCTGGCAGCGCTGCCCGCCGGCGCGCTGACATGGGGCGCGATCTGGTAGCTGACATGCTGGATGGGCACCTCGACCCGGAAGTCGCCGGCGCCCTCGAACGGGCTGTGGAAGGGGAAGTGCTCCAGGTCGCCCTTGAGCAGGAACTTGACGCCGCTGGCATCGCCGCCGACCAGGGCGCCAGCCAGGTACTGGCGCGTGGAGGCGGGTATGCCCATGGGCAGGTAGCGCGGCACACGGCTGACCTGGGCGCGGGTCAGTTCGCCGGTCAGGTCGGCAATGCCGCCGTGCCCGTCGCCGCCGGCGTGCCATGTGCCGCGTACGCTGCCAGCGGTATCCGCATTGGCGAATTGCACGCCGTCGGTGCGCACCGCCAGCTTGCCATTGTCGTTGGTCCAGCGCACTTCGCCGTTGATCTGGTCGAACGACAGGCGCGGATCCTCGAACATGCCCGGCAGCATCAGCGCGGCGTTGTTGCCTTCAAAACGGGCGCTGCCCTGGCGTTCGTCGAAACTGAAGCTGCCGGAGATCCGCGAAAAGCCCGGCACGCCCAGGTGGGGCTTGCCATTCGCGCCGACGGGCGGGTTGGCGGGCTGGCCAAGCACCGAGACACTGCGCAGCGTGCCCTGCACGTTGAAGTGGCGCTGGCCATCGCGGCGGCTCAGCATGCCCTGGCGATCCCGGGTCCAGTTCACGTCCAGGTTGTCGACATGGCCGGAGGGCTGGAGCGCGCGCAGCTGGCGCGACAAAGCGGTGTCGAGCGGCAGCGAGGTGGCCAGCGCGCGCACGGTGTTCAGGTCGAAGGTGGGTGCCTTGAGCGTGAACTTGCGCAGCGCGCCCTTGTTGTCGGTGGCCCAGCCGACCACTACCTTGCGCATGCCCTCGCGCCAGGCGCCTTCGCCGCTGGCGCCGCCGGGGGGGGAGGCCGCGGCTGCGGAAGCAGCCTGCGCTTGCTGCGCCGGTGGCACGGCCGGCCCTTCCGCCGGCTCGGGCTGCCACAGCAGGGTGTCGATGGTGAGGATGTTGTCGCGGTCGCGCCCCGCGCGGTGCAGGACAAAGGCCTGGGCACTGGCGAGCTTGAGCGCTTCGGGCGCGCCGGAGAGCTTCAGGTCCACGCTGCTGGCGCGCAGCCGGGCCTGGCTGCGGGTGATCTGGCCGCCGCGAAACTCGATGGTGCCGTCGGTGCTGAAGGTGCCGCGCGTGACCCGGTCGAAGACCGCGAGATAGCGCTGCAGCACCGGGAGCTCCAGCCGGCCAAGATCCCAGCTGGCCTGCCCGTACCAGTTGTGCCAGTCGCCGGTGCGGTGCAGGTATTCATGGCGGAAGTCCGCCTGCACCACTAGCGGGCGTGGCGCAAGCGTGGCCGATTGCGCTTCGAGCTTGAACGTGTGGCGCGAGCCGTGGCGCTGCACGCTGAGCTGGATATCGCCCACGTCCAGTTGTGGCAGTTTGTTCTTGTCGTCGAGCCAGCGCAGCTTGCCGTCGGTGAGCTCGACCTTGCCCTGGGCCAGCAGCCAGTCGAACAGCCGGTTGTCCTGCGGCTGGGCGCCGGTGGTATCCACGGCCATGCCGGCCACCTTGAGCTTGCCGTCGGCGGAGCGGCGGATCAGCAGGTCGGTCCGGCTGGCGGAGATCCGCTGGAACAGCACGTCCATGCTGAACAGGGAGCGCCATGACAGCTTGCCGTCAAGCTCGCCCGCCGCCAGCAGCACGCGCTGCTCGGCATCGACGGCCTTGACGTCGCGGGCATGGAAAGCGGGGTGCCAGCCATCCCAGTAGGTATCTAGCTGGCCGATGCTCAAATGGGCCGCGAGCGCCACCGAGCCGCGCTGCTCGAGCCAGGTGCGCGCGGCCGAGGCCTGCGGCCAGAGCACGAAGCGGATCAGGAGCCCGGCGAGCAGCGCCAGCAGCACCAGCGCCAGGGCCAGGCGCACCAGCACGCGTCCCAGGCCGCGCCAGACGGGATGGCGCAAGCCTGCGAGCAGGGCGCGGCCGCAAGCACGCGCAAACGCAAGCGCGCGCAGGTTGCCTTGCTGCGATGGGGGTGAGCCTGCACCGGCGGCCCCTTCGAGTGCCGGCGTGCCGCCGGCGGTGGCGGCGGAGGGATCGGCAGGTGGGGTGGCGCGGCTGGACATGCGCAGATTATCCGACAATACTAGGCGCTCTCCAATTCGGTGCCTGACCGGCCGTGCATAACGCGCGCGCCGGCCCAGGGCCGGCTCACGCGCTACCAAGTAACAGGAATGACTTCCACTGATCCGACGAGTTCCGCAGCCGCGCCCGATACCGCCGCAACCGATGGGGCTGCCGGCGAACATGCGCCCGGCAACACTTCCAGCGCTGCCAGGCAGGCCGTGGCCGACATGGCCACCGGCCCGTTCGCGGTGGTGGCCGCCGTTGAACTCGTGCCGGTCGATTGTGCCGGCATGGCATTGTACTCGCCCGCCTATTCCCATTACACCCGCCGCATGGTGCAGGCCCGTCCCGAGCTGGCCGACATCGTCGCGCTCGCGCGCGACCAGCCGCTCACGCGCGCCTGGATGGAGGCACGGCTCAAGGTCCTGCATGCGCCGTCGGCCGACGTGGACGACGCCATCAAGCGCGCGCTGCGCCGCTTGCGCGCGGAAGTGATGTGCGTGGTGATCGAGCGCGATCTGCGCGGGCAGTCGACGCTGGGCGAAGTCACCGGCGCGATGACGGATCTGGCCGAGCTCGGCATCCAGTACGGCCTGGCCATGCTGGAAGCGGACCTCGCCCCGACCTACGGCCGTCCAGTCGGGCAGAGCAGTGGGGAAGTCCAGGAGCTGGTGGTGGTCGGCATGGGCAAGCTGGGTGGCCGCGAGCTCAATGTGTCGTCCGATATCGACCTGATCTTCCTGTACGACGAAGACGGCGACACGCGTGGCGGGCAACGCAGCCTGTCCAATCACGAGTACTTCATCCGCCTGGGACGGCGCCTGATCAACCTGCTGGCCGACGTGACCGGAGACGGCTACGTGTTCCGCGTCGACATGCGCCTGCGCCCCAATGGCGACGCCGGGCCGCTGGCCTGCAGCTTCGGCATGCTGGAGCAATACCTGATGGTGCAGGGGCGCGAGTGGGAGCGCTACGCCTGGATCAAGGGCAGGGTGGTGTCGGCGCTGGATACCCCGCATGCGCAGCGTACCGCCGCGCAACTGGCCAGCCTGACCACGCCCTTCGTCTTCCGCCGCTATCTCGACTACGGCGTGATTGCGGCGATCCGCTCGCTGCACGCGCAGATTCGCGCCGAGGCGGCCAAGCGCAGCGGCGGGCTGGCGGCGCCAGGCGGCGGCCAGCGCGTCAACCAGCGTGCCTTCAATATCAAGCTCGGCCGCGGCGGCATCCGCGAGATCGAGTTCATGGCCCAGGTCTTCCAGCTGATCCGCGGCGGCCAGGACCCGGCGCTGCGCATCCGGCCCACGCTGGAGGTGTTGACGGTGGCGGTGGAGCATGGGCTGTTGCCTGCGGGCCAGGCTGAGCAACTGGCGCACGCCTACCGCTTCCTGCGCCAGCTCGAGCACCGCCTGCAGTATCGCGACGATGCCCAGACGCACCACCTGCCAACCTCGGAAGAGGAGCAGCTGGCGGTGGCGAAGATGATGGGCTGCGCCGACTGGCCGGCCTTGCTCGAGCGGCTGGCGTCGCTGCAGGATCCGGTGGCGCAACAGTTCGAGGCCACCTTCTCGGACCCCGATGAAGCGCACGCGCCGTGCGAGGCGTTGTGGCCGGCGTTGATCCAGGAAGAACAGGATGAACCGCCGTGCGAACGCCTGGCCTCAGCCGGCTTCGGCGATTGCACCGGGCTGCTCGACCGCCTGCGCGCCATCGGCGGCTCGCTGCGCTACCGTGCGCTGTCCGAGCCCAGCCGGGTGCGTTTTGACCTGCTGGTCAACCGCGCGCTTGACCTGGCCTCGCGCCAGGAAGATGCCGACCGCACCATCGCCCGCTTTGTCGATTTCCTGGATGCCATCAGCCGCCGCGCGTCCTACCTGTCGCTGCTTTCCGAGTACCCGCAGGCGATGGCGCGCGTGGCCGACACGCTGCACGCATCGAGCTGGGCCGCCGCCTACCTGACCCGCCACCCGCAGCTGCTCGACGAACTGCTCGACAGCGATGCCCTGGCGGGCGCGCCCGACTGGGCTGGCTTTCGCAGCCGCCTTGCCGCGCGCCTCGACGCGGCCGACGGGCAGATCGAAGCGCAGATGGACATCCTGCGCCGCGAGCACCACGCCGAGACTTTCCGCGTCCTGTTGCAAGACCTGCAAGGCATGCTGACCGTCGAGCAGATCGCCGACCGGCTGTCGGACCTGGCCGATGCCATGCTCGAGGTGACCCTGCAGGCCGTCTGGCGCCAGCTGGCGACCCGGCATGCCGAGCAGCCGCGTTTTGCCGTGATCGCCTACGGCAAGCTGGGCGGCAAGGAGCTGGGCTATGCCTCCGACCTCGACATCATCTTCCTCTACGAGGACGAGCACGAGCGCGCGCCTGACGTCTATGCCGCCTACGCGCGCCGCTTGATCACCTGGCTGACCAGCCATACCGCGGCCGGCACGCTGTTCGATGTCGACACGCGCCTGCGCCCCAACGGCGAGGCCGGGCTGCTGGTGACCAGCTTCGAGGGCTTTCGCCGCTACCAGCAGCGCGAGGGCGACAACACCGCGTGGGTGTGGGAGCACCAGGCCCTTACCCGCGCGCGTTTTTGCGCGGGCGACCCCGAGATCGGCGCGCATTTCGAGAGCCTGCGCGACGAGATCCTGCGCCAGCCGCGCGACGCCGCCACGCTGCGCGGCGAGATCGTCGCCATGCGCCACAAGGTGGCCGATGGCCATCCCAATCCAAGCGGATTGTTCGACCTCAAGCATGATCGCGGCGGCATGGTCGACATCGAGTTCACGGTGCAATACCTCGTGCTGCTGCACAGCCACGATCATCCCGCGCTCACGCGCAATGCCGGCAATATCGCGCTGCTGCGCACGGCCGGCGAAATCGGCCTGATCGATGCCACGCTGGCGCGCGAAGTGGGCGATGCCTATCGCCTGTTCCGTGCCCGCCAGCACCAGCTGCGCCTGGACGGGCAGGTCCACGCACGGGTTGCGCCGGCCGTGGTGGCGCAGCAGGCGGAACACGTGCGCACCCTCTGGCAAGCGGTGTTCGGCGAGCCGGTTGCCGCCGGCGGCAAATGAACGTGCCGGCGGCTGGCGCGGCGCGCCGGCCGGGATGGCCGGGCGTGCTGGCCGTACTGGCGCTCACGGCCGCCCTGGGTGCCGCTTTTACCTTCATTCCGTGGCTGCACGCGCACGGGCTCTATCTGCGCGATGCGGTCATGGGCCACGGCGTGGCGGGCCAGTGGTGGCGCCTGCTGACGGCAATGTGGGTCCACCTTGGCTGGCAGCACTGGCTGGCGGACCTGCTGGCCGCCGCGGGCCTGTTCCTGCTGATTGGCCGCGAGGCGCGCGCCGGCGCGATGTTGGCGGTCCTGTTCGCCTGCGGCGTTGCGGTGCAACTGGCGTTATGCCGGGTGCCGTCGGTGGGCTGGTATGGCGGATTGTCCGGCGCGTTGCACGGGTTGGCCCTGTGGGGCGGGCTGCGGCTGCTCTATGGAAGCGGCGTGTCGCGCGTGCTCGGCGTGGCGCTCTGCCTTGGTGTGTTGGTCAAGACCTGGCTTGAGCAGTCGTGGCTCGCGCCCGTGGTGTTCGACCCGCAGTGGGGGTTCGGGGTCGTGCGCATCTCGCACGCGGCCGGCGCGCTGGCCGGCCTGGGGCTATGGCTGGTGCAGGAGTGGTGGCAGCGCCGCCGGGGCGAGCCACCGGCATAGGCGCGCGGACAAGGGGCGCGCCGGGCGGAGGCCGGACGGTGCCCCGCGCGCCGCGAATTCAGCGCGAATTCAGCGCGAATTCAGCGCGGTTTCAGCGCGGTTTCAGCGCGACCGCACCGGGCGCCGGCGGCGTCCGACCCAGTTCAACAGCAAGCCAAGCGCGCCCAGCCCGAGCGCGAGCGGCCACGAAATCGCGCCGCCGCCGCCGCCCGAGGAGGCGGCTGGCGCGGCGGGGGCCGGCTGGACCACCTGCGTGCCGGCGGCCACGGCAGCATTGGCATCGAGCAGGCCTGCGCCGCAGATGCCGGCATTGGCGGCGGCCGTGCAATAGGTGCCAGCCGGATGGGGCCGTGCCGAACTCTTCAAGGTGGCAAGCACCTGGGCGGGCGTTAGGGCCGGGTTGGCGGCGAGCATCAGCGACACCACGCCCGATACCAGCGGCGCGGCAAAGCTGGTGCCTTGCGAGTTGATGACGTTGTAGTTGCCAAGCGAAGTGGTGCCGTCATTGGACAGGGTCCGGATGAACGACTCCGCCACCGAGCATTTGCCGCCCGACACCTTGGAGTTGCCGCAGCCGCCGCCCGGCGCGCTCAGCGCAACCTGCGGCCCCACATTGGCATAGCTGGCGTTCTCGCCGTCATTGGCATGTGCCGTTACGGCGACCACGCCGGCGCAGTCGGCGGGTGCCTCGACCGCGCCGGCGCTGTTGCCCGTGGCGGCAACCACCACCACGCCATTCGCGGCGAGGTCGGTCACGGCTTGCTGCTCGATGCTGGAGCAGGTCCCGCCGCCCAGGCTCACGTTGATCACGCGCGCCGGGGTGGGGTTGGCCGGCACATTGGGTACGGAGAGGCCGCCAGCCCAGCGCATGCCATCCACCGTGTCCGAGAGCAGCGCGCCGCAGCGGCCGGAGACGCGCACCGGCTGGATGCGGGCGTTCCAGTCCACACCGGCGATATTCACCCCGTTATTGGTGAGTGCGCCAAGCGTGCCTGCCACGCGGGTGCCGTGCCAGCTATTGTTGGTTGCGGTCGTGGTCGGCGTGGTGGTGCCTGGGCAGGTGAAGCCCGCCGGCACGCCGTCGCCGGCGTCGGTGGCATTCGCGTCCCGTCCATCGCCGTCGTTGGCGATGGACGGATCGGTAATGAAGTCATAGCCGGGCACAATGCGGCCGGCCAGATCGGGGTGTGGCAGGTAGCCGGTATCGAGCACGGCGATCACCAGGCTGCTGCTGCCGCGCGTGCGGTCCCATGCGGGCGGCAGGTTCACGCCGCCCACCACCTGGGCGGGGGTGCCGAGGTAGGGCTGGTTGAGTGCGAACTCGGGATCGTTAGGCACGGTGTCGTGCAGCCGCAGCCAGCGGTCCGGCACCACTTCCGCGATGCGCGGATCCTGGCGCAGCCGGGCGGCGGTACCTTCCGGGTCGGCGGCATCGCTGCCGGAGACGCTCAGCAGTTGCAGGCTGCCGCCCATCTGGCGCTTGACCGAGAGCGCCACGCCGGTGCTCTGGCGCACGCTCAGCATGCGCTCGGACAGGCCGCTGGCAGCGGCGCTGTCGCTGGCGCTGGTGGCGCTTGCGCCGGCGGTTGTGCTTGTGCTGCCGTCACGCCAGCGCACGATGAAGTTGCCGGTGTAGTGCGGCGCGGGGCGCGCGGCGGGGTCGGGGGCTGCGCTGGCTGCGGCTGGCGCACCCAGCCAGAGGGCGGCGCCCAGCGCCAGCAGCAGGGCGACATGGGGCGCCACGCGCCGCGTTTCGCCAGATTGGAATTGACGCTTTGCCTGCATGTCTGCCTTCTCCCGTTGATGCCGCTTCGGACTGACCGCGGTTACAGCATTCAACCTTCCACCTTCAGCTTTCAACCTTCCACCTTCAGCTTTCAACCTTCAACGTCCAAGTCATGGATTCCGACGACAGGAATCGGGTCGCCGCCGGAATCAGCTCGCCGGCATGTCGCGGCCAATGGGCTGGGTGCGGTTCGGCTTGAGCACGCGGTCAGGCTCGGCCAGCTCGATGCGGGGGGTGCCGCGCAGCGTGGCAAGCGCCTGGTCGATCGTGGCATCGGCCGACGCGGAGATCGCGGTGACCAGCCACACGCCGCCCGACATGGGCCGCTTGACGACGAAGCGGATCGGCCCGGCAATCGACGCCAGCAAGCGATCGGCGTCTTCGGACACGGTGACGGGCGGCGCGGAGAAGCGCACCATGATGTCGCCTACGGCGCGATCGGCGCTGATGCTGTTGAGCGGTGGCGCCGACGGGCGCTGTTGCGCCTGGCAAGCGGTCAGGGCCAGCAAGGCCAGCAGGCCGCAGGCGGCGGTGATCCGCAGAGGGCGAGCCAGCGAGCGGGAGTGTGGCTGTTTGCCGAGTGACATGGGGAAACTCCTGAATGGTTACGGGCCAGGGCGCAGGCGATCAGCCTGCGCTGCGCCGCGAGCGGCGCGCCTCCCGGGCCGTGCCGGTGGTGCCGCGCAGGCCTTGCGCGAGCATCTCCTCGGCGTGTTGCACTGTGGTGGGCGTCACCGTGGTCCCACCCAGCATGCGCGCGGTTTCGACCACGCGGCCGGCGGGGTCGAGGGCGCGGATGCGCGAGCGGGTGACCGAGCCTGTGCCATCGCGCTGGCTGGTCTCCTTGCTGACCAGCAGGTGGGCGCCGGCCTGGGCGGCCACCTGCGGCAGGTGGGTCACGCACAACACCTGGCGGGCGCGGCCGAGTTCCTGCAGGCGGCGGCCTACCACCTCGGCCACCGCGCCGCCGATGCCGGTGTCGACTTCGTCGAAGATCAGGGTGGGGGTGGGCGCGGCCTCGCTGGTAATGACGGAAATCGCCAGGCTGATCCGGGCCAGTTCGCCGCCCGACGCCACTTTGGCCAAGGGGCGCGCGCTGACGCCGGCATGGCCTGCCACCAGGAATTCGACCTGTTCCAGGCCGTGGCTCTGCCCTTCGTCGAGCGGGTGCAGCGCCACCGCGAAACTGCCGCCCGCCATGGACAGGCCCTGCATGGCATCCGTCACGGCGGCCGACAGGCTTTCGGCCGCCACCTTGCGGGCAGCGCCGAGGTGCTGGGCGATGGTGAGGTAGGCGGCGCGGGCCGCGGCTTCGCGCGCCATCGCCTTGTTCAGGTCCTGCGCGGACTGGAGATCGTCCAGTTGCTGGCGGCGCGCCATCAGTTCGTCCGGCAGCTGCTCGGGCGGCATCCGGTACTTGCGCGCGGTGGTGTGCAGCGCCTGCATGCGCGCCTCCACCACCTGCAAGCGTTCGGGGTCCAGGTCGATCCGGTCGACGTAGCGGTTGAGCGAGTGAGCGGCCTCCTCGACCTGGACCAGCGCCGGGTCCAGCGCCGCCAGTACGTCGCCCAGCGCGGGGTCGACGTCAGCCATCTGCCGCAGGCGCTGCACCACGCTGTTAAGCCCGGACAGCACCGAGCCATCGGCCTCGGACAGCGCCTCGAGCGCGGCGCGGCTGCCCTCGATCAGCCCGGCGGCGTGCGACAGCCGGTTGTACTCGGCCTGGATGTCTTCCCATTCGCCGGGTTGCGGCGCCAGCTTCTCGAGCTCGCCGACCTGCCATTCGAGACGCTCGCGTTCCAGCTGCATCTCGCGCGAGCGGTGCTCGACGGTTTCGCGCTGGCGCACGCACGCGCGCCACGAGCGCCAGGCTTCGGCTACCGCGCCGGCCTGCGCGGTGAGCCCGGCATGGGCATCGAGCAGCAGGCGCTGGGCGTCGGGGCGCAGCAGCAGTTGATGGGCATGCTGGCCGTGGATATCGACCAGGCGGTCGCCGATGTCGCGCAGCTGGCCCAGCGTGGCGGCGGCGCCATTGATAAAGGCCTTGCCGCGCCCGCTGGCGTCGACCGTGCGGCGCAGCAGCACCGTGCCTTCGTCGCCGGTGAGATCGTGTTCGGCCAGCCAGGCGTCGAGCCCGGCCGGGGTGGAAAAGGTGGCGCTGATGCTGGCCCGGGCGGCGCCTTCGCGGACCACGCCGGCGTCGGCGCGCTCACCCAGCACCAGGGCCAGCGCATCGATCAGGATCGACTTGCCGGCGCCGGTCTCGCCGGTGAAGACGGTGAAGCCCGGGGAGAAGTCGAGGTCGAGGGTATCGACAATGACGAAATCGCGGATGGACAGGCTGCGCAGCATCGTGGTCGACGGGTCGGGGCTGGGTGATGTCAGGGGACGGATCTGGGCCGGATCGGTGCGGGCCGGGGCGGATCAGAGTCGGTTGTCTTCGCTCGGGTACTCATGCCAGTGCAGCTTCTTGCGCAGCGTGGCGTAATAGTTGTAGCCGATCGGGTGCAGCAGGTTGACGGTCTTGGCCGAGCGCCGCACCACGATGCGGTCGCCGGGCAAGAGCGAGGTTAGCGACTGCATGTCGAAGTTCACGCTGGCGTCACGCGCCGTGGCGACCTCGATCGACACTTCGGCGTCGTGCGGCAGCACGATCGGGCGGTTGGACAGCGCATGCGGGGCAATCGGCACCAGCACCAGGCCCGACAGGGTCGGGTGCAGGATCGGGCCACCCGCCGACAGCGCATAGGCGGTCGAGCCGGTCGGCGTGGAGACGATCAGGCCATCGGAGCGCTGGTTGTACATGAAGTGGCCGTCCACCGACACCGCCAGCTCGACCATGCCTGAAATGCCGGAACGGTTGACCACGACGTCGTTGAAGGCCAGCGCGGAGAAGATCACGCCATCGTCGCGCACCACCTGGGACTCCAGCAGCATGCGGGTCTCGGACTCGTAGCGGCCCGCCAGCATGTCGGGCAGCACCGAGTGCACGTCCTGCAAGGGGATGTCGGTCATGAAGCCAAGGCGCCCGTGGTTCACGCCGATCAGCGGCACCGGGTAGCCGGCCAGCTGGCGCGCCAGGCCCAGCAGGGTGCCGTCGCCGCCGAGCACCACCGCCACATCGGCATGCTTGCCGATCTCGTCGGGCGCCAGTGCCGGATAGTCGGTCAGCCCGGTGGCCAGGGCAGTGTCTCGCTCGAACACCACATCCTGGCCGTTCCTGAGGATACAGGCGGCCAGCTCTTCCAGCGGGCCCTCGATGCCGGCTGTGGCGTACCTGCCGATCAGGGCGACGGTGCGAAATGGGGCGCGCGCGGCGCCGGGCTTGGGGAGCGAAGACATGCCGGGATTAGACCATACCGCCGTGACCATTGTCAGCAGGAGGGCGCTTGGCGCCGGGCCGGATCGCCGATGAGCCGCCCGAATGGTGAAAACTTGCGTAAAATCAGGAACATCATGGATGAACGTGCGAAAACGCTTCTCAAAACCCTCATCGAGCGCTACATCGCCGAGGGGCAGCCCGTGGGCTCACGGACCTTGTCGAAGTACTCGGGGCTCGACCTGTCTCCGGCCACCATCCGCAATGTGATGTCCGACCTGGAGGAAATGGGGTTCATTGCCAGCCCGCATACCTCGGCCGGGCGTATCCCCACGCCGCGCGGCTACCGGCTGTTCGTGGATACCATGCTGACCGCCCAGCCGCTGGATGGCGCGCTCAACCTGGCCGAGCTGACCGGCAAGATCCGGGGCCAGCTGCACGGCCAGCAGCTCGGGCCGCAGCGGATGATCACGTCGGCGGCGCACACCTTGTCCAACCTGTCGCAGTTCGCCGGTGTGGTGATGACCCCCAGGCGCGCCCAGGCGTTCCGCCAGGTCGAGTTCATGCGGCTTTCGGACAAGCGCATCCTGCTGATCATCGTCACCCCCGAGGGCGACGTGCAGAACCGCATCATCCAGACCGAGCTGCCATACACCCCGTCCCAGCTGGTCGAAGCCGCCAATTTCATCAACTCGCACTTTGCCGGCATGAGCTTCGACAATGTGCGCGACCACCTGCGCGGCGAGCTGCAGGCGCTGCGCATGGATATGTCGCAACTGATGCAGGCCGCGGTGGAGGCGGGCAGCAATGCCATGGCCGAGGGGGAGGACGACCACGTCTTCATCTCGGGCGAGCGCAAGCTGCTGGAGGTGGAAGACCTGTCCTCCAGCATGGAAAAGCTGCGCCGCCTGTTCGACGTGTTCGAGCACAAGACCGGCCTGCTCAAGCTGCTCGATGTCTCCAGCCACGCCCAGGGCGTGCAGATCTTCATCGGCGGCGAGAGCAAGCTGGTGCCGCTCGAAGACATGGCGGTCATTACCGCGCCCTACGAAGTCGACGGCCAGATCGTCGGCACGCTCGGGGTGATCGGGCCGACCCGCATGGCCTACGAGCGGGTGATCCCGATTGTCGACATCACCGCGCGCTTGTTGTCCAGCGCGCTCAGCCAGAACTAGTGTTGGCCCGGCCCGGTCTCACAAACTGCCTGTTCCCCTCATCCTGTAAGCTCGGCGAGACCTGGCGGCCGCGCGCCCTGTGCCCGCGCCGCCCCGCCACACCGGAAATTACATGACGCTCACCCCTGAACCGGCCTACCAGCATGGCCAGGCGCCGCGCACGGCCATCCTGCTGATCAACCTTGGCACCCCGGATGCGCCAACGCCGAAGGCGGTCGGCAGCTACCTCAAGCAGTTCCTGTCCGACCCGCGCGTCGTGGAGATCCCACGCGCGGCGTGGCTGCCGCTGCTGTACGGCATCATCGTGCCACTGCGCTCGCGCGCCTCGGCGATGAAGTATGAGTCGATCTGGCTGCGGGAGGCGCATATGACGGGTTCCCCGCTGCTAGTGCACACCGAGCGCCAGGCTCACGCCTTGCAACTGCTGCTGAACCAGCAAGGCCATGAGGTGACGGTGGCGTGCGCCATGCGGTACGGCAATCCCTCGATCGGCTCGGTGCTGGAAGCGCTGCGCCGCCAGGGGACCGAGCGCATCCTGCTGCTGCCGTTGTACCCGCAGTACTCCGGCACCACCACGGCGACGGGCTTCGACGAGGTGTTCCGGGTACTCAAGCAGTGGCGCAACCAGCCGGAGCTGCGGCTGGTCAAGCATTTCCACGACCATCCGGCCTATATTGCCGCCTTGCACCAGCAGGTGGGGGCATACTGGGCGCAGCATGGCACGCCGGATTTTGCGCGGGGCGACAAGCTGATCCTGTCGTTTCACGGCGTACCGCGCCGCACGCTGGAGCTCGGCGATCCCTACCATTGCGAGTGCCTCAAGACCGGGCGCCTGCTGGGCGAGGCGCTGGGCCTGCAGCCTGGGCAGTACCAGGTTACCTTTCAGTCGCGCTTTGGCAAGGCGGAATGGCTGCAGCCCTATACCGCGCCCACCCTGCAGGAGCTCGGCAAGGTCGGCACCGGCCGGGTAGACGTGTTTTGCCCGGGCTTTCCGGCCGATTGCCTGGAGACGCTGGAAGAGATCGCCGTGGAAGGGCGCTCCGAGTTCCACGTGGCAGGCGGCAAGGTGTTCCACTACATTCCCTGCCTCAACGATTCGGAAAGCTGGATTGCCGGGCTGGCGGAGATCGGCTTGCAGCACTTGCAGGGCTGGCCGCTGCGGCTGCCGCATCCGCATGAGCTGGAGGCCCGCCGCACGCACGCGCAGACGCGCGGCGCCGCAGCATGAGCGCGGCGCTGCCCAACGGAAGGGGGTGATGAGATGAGTGTATCTTTCGAGGCCGATGCCCGCCTGCGCATCGACAAATGGCTGTGGTGCGCGCGCTTCTTCAAGACTCGCTCGCTGGCTGCCGAGGCGGTGGACCGTGGCAAGGTGCAGGTCAACGGCCAGGCGTGCAAGAATTCGCGCGAGGTCAAGCCGGGCGACACCGTCGTCCTGGAGGCGCACCAGCAACGCTGGGAAGTCGTGGTGAAAGGGATTGCGTGCTTACGCGGCCCGGCCGCGGTAGCCCAGACGCTTTATGCGGAAACCGAGGCCAGCGAGGCGCGCCGGCGGCAGGACGCCGAGAACCGGCGGCTTAACGTGGAGCCTGCATCGAAGCTGCAGGGGCGCCCGACCAAGCGCGATCGCCGCCAGATCGACGGCGTCAGGGGGTGAGGCGCACGGCGATTCAAGCTGTACGGACTCACCCGGCTGGGTCAGCGAACGTAGGGAATGATGTAGTGTTTGAATACCGCCTTGCCACTGCCGTATTCGGTGTCTCGCGGCGTGAAGGCGCCGGAGAGGCAGATGAAGACTGTCATCACCGATAATGCGGCGAGAAGGAAGACCGTCAGAACAGGCAGCTTATGCATGGCTAACCTTTCGAGAGTGGCCCCACTTGAGTTGCATCTTCGACCCCGTTATTTTTGTCATTTTTATACGGTTTCATCTTAGGGGGTGCGCTGCAGCAAAGCAATATGACCCCTATTTCCGTAGACCCCTCTTTGTAACCTTGTATTTCACTGCACTGTCGCGGTGCGCACTTGAAAATCCGGGGGCCTGCCACCAACTGCAGGCTACATTTGCCGATTGACCACCCGGCGGCCTGCGCTAGACAGGCCGCGCCTTTGTTTGATACGGATCGACATGGAAGAACAGAAGCAGACGCCATCCACCACGCCGCCGCTCACGCCAGCCAGCGAGGAGCTGAACACCGCCCCGGCCGGCCAGGCCGATAACGCCGCCACCGTGGACGTGGCGGCCCAGTTGGCCGCGCTTGAAGCCAAGGCCAAGGAGAACTACGACATGTTCCTGCGGGCTACCGCGGAAGGCGAGAACATTCGCCGCCGCGCCCAGGAGGATGTCGCCAAGGCCCATAAATTCGCCATCGAGACCTTTGCCGACTACCTGCTGCCCGTGATGGACAGCCTGCAGGCGGCACTGGCCGACGGGTCGGGCGATATCGCCAAGCTGCGCGAAGGGGTCGAACTGACCGCCCGCCAGCTCGTCAGCGCCTTTGAGAAGGGCAAGATCGTCGAGCTGAACCCGGTTGGCGAGAAGTTCGACCCGCACCGCCACCAGGCCATTTCGATGGTGCCGGCCCCGCAGGAGCCGAACACCGTGGTCACGGTGCTGCAGCGCGGCTACACGATCGCCGATCGCGTGCTGCGCCCGGCGCTGGTCACGGTGTCCGCACCCAAGTAAGCGCCACCTCTTTGCGGTCCGCCCGGCGGGCTGGCACAAGCAACGCCCGGTGCCGCTGGCCCGGGCGTTTTTCATTGCTGGAGAGGTCTATGTCCACAAAGCCAGACAATGCCGTCACGCCCGACATCACTGTGGATCCGGCGGCGCACCTCGACCATCGCGCCTTCGAAGTGTTCGGCATGCGCGAGGTGGACGGCGCCGGCATTGATGGCGCTATCGCCGCCGCCGGCGATGCACTGGTCTGCGTGTTTTTCTGGGGCGTAGACTGCTTCAATTGCGAGATGGCCAAGAAAGCCATGCTGGCCAATCCAGACCCGGTGCGGGCGCTGGAGCTGCACTGGCTGCACGCCAACGTCTATGCGCACCCGGATATGGGCAAGCGATTCGGCCTGCACGGCATTCCGGTCTTCATGTTCTTCCACAAGGGCAAGAAGCTGGGGCGGGCCACCGGCTGGCATGGGCAGGGCCAGTTTGCCGCGGCGGTAGCCAACGCACGGCTGAAGGCTAGCGGCAAGCCGCTGGCTGGTTAGGCGCGTCCGCGCGTCAGCGTGACAGCGCGTATCCCAGCCGGAATTGCCAAGGCAGCTTGCGGTTGTAGTCCAGCAAGCTCTCGCCATAGCCGATGAAGTAACCTGCCATCAGGTAACCCGCCGTGCCGGGGATCAGCCTGGCCAGCGGATACGTCACCGATGCGTCGACGCTGCCGTAATGCTTCTGCGTGCCTTTGCGCAGGGTGGTGGCGAATTCCCATGAGTCCGGCTTGCCATAGGCCAGCTTCAGGTCCATATAGCCGCGATAGCTGGCAATGTCCGAGTTGTCGTTCTTCTCGACGTAGTAGTACAGCTTGGGCGACACACTCCAGTGCCAGTTGCTCATGTCCCCCAGGTAAAACGTGGGTTTGACGAACACCGTATTGATGCTGCGCGACTGGGCGCCATCGCGGCCATTCGACTCATGTTCCAGGCCAGCCGCGAGCGAGAGCCGGCTGATCACGCGGTTCTGCAGGCCGGTATCCGACAGGTAATAGAACAGGCTCGGGCGGTAGTTGGTGTCGCGGAACGGCCGTGAGTCGCTCGACAGGTCCCACAGGGAGAACTGCGTGTAGCCAAAGTACAGGTTCTCAAGCAAGCCGTGCGAAGCCGGATTCTCGCCTTGGTAGATGCGGAACTTGAAGCTGAACTGGAACTTGGCGTTGGCCCCGCCATGCGCCCCGACCAGGAAGTACATCGGATCGTTGAAGGTCAGCCGGCCCTGGTCTTTCAGGTCTGGCTGGACGGGCGACGCCTGGCTGGCGGCTGCTACCGGAATGACAGGTACAACAGGTGCAGCCGGGGTGCTTCCTTCGGCGCTTGTGGCGGGCGCCGGGGTCGCCGCGACCTGGGCCGACGGCGGATCGTCGGCGCGCGGGGCGCGATTGAGCGTGACCAGCACGGGCGCGGCGTCGATGTCCACGGGATCCAGCCGGACCACGCCGCGCAGGTTGGGCGGCAACGGCGCACTGTACTCGACGGTGCGGTGCTCGCCTTTGCGCAGCTTGATCGTCGAAGGGCCGGCGCTGACACGCTGCATGCTGAGCCTGACAGGGGCCTGCAGATCGGCCGAAGCCGTGACGTCGATCGCCTGGGGGACCAGGAAGCTGCGGCTCGCACCGTCGGCGCTCAGCAACAAGGTCAGGGTCAGGGGCTTGGTGCCGTCGACCACCTTCGGCGGTTGCAGCAGCGCGACGGCAGCATGGCTCGATAGCGGCCCGGCCGCCACGAGGGCGAGGGCGAGCAGGAGCGCAGGTGGCTTGGCCGTGGCGCGGCGGATCTCGGGCTTGAGCGTGCTGAGCAGCATGGGAGGCGGCAGCGCATTCACGTGAAGAGGTGATGCGCACGCGGCAGGATATTGTGACGCGGTACAGCCTATCACGTGCCTATCACGCCATGCGCCAGAATTCTGTGATGATTTGTACGCAACCCGGGCGGGGCTGGGACGTCACCTAGCGGGTAGCGCGGCGCTGGATCGAGGCAATGTATTGCTCGCCATCCGGCGGCATGCCGGTGCGTTGCGCCTGCCAGAGCATTTCGCCGAGGCATTCCATGACCTGATGCTGCGCTTCGTGCGGTGAATCCAGGCGCTGCGCCAGGGATTCGTAGGCGCGGCGGATGCCGGGGGGCTGGTCAATGGAAACCTGCTCGGAAATCGACAGGTGCATGGCCAAGTGCAGGAAGGGATTGGTCTGGCCGCCTTCAGGCGTGTAGTCCTGGGTCAGCGCGCCCTCCGTGTCGGTGAGCAGGCTGTGATACTCGGGATGCTCGCCGATCCAGTCGACGGCAATGAGTTCGAGGGGGGTGAGGACGCTGCCTGCGCGTTGCTTCTGCCAGGCTTCACAGAAAAAACGGCGGACTTCTTCGCGGGAGGGATTGAACATGATGGCGCTATTGTAAACGAGCTCTTCCACTGCTGCAGCGCAGCGCAAACCGGCCCCCGCAAGCTGACCGAATCGGCCTGCCAGCCACTAGAATGCGGCGTTGCCCGGCGTCGCCGGGTCCATTTCCTGCCAGCGCGCCACCATGTCCGTTCCCCGTTCCTCCGCCGCCCGTGTCCGGCAGCCCGTGCGCCATGCCCGCGAGCAGCTCGCGGGCGTGTTGCTGATCGCCCTGTCGGCCAGCGCCTTTGGCGCCATGGCAATCTTCGCGCGCTTTGCTTACGACGCGGGTACCGATGTCTACGGCCTGCTGGCGGTGCGTTTCGTGCTGGCCGCGGGCGCGCTGGCGCTGGCGATGCGCCTGCGCGGCGTCAGCCTGCCGGGCTGGCGCAAGGTGCTGGCGCTGGCTGCCATGGGCGGCATCGGCTATGTTGGCCAGTCGTTCTGCTTTTTCACCGCGCTCAATCATGCCCAGGCCAGCCTGGTGGCCTTGCTGCTTTACCTGTATCCGCTCTTTGTCACCATCCTTGCCGCCGTTTTCCTCAAGGAACGGCTCGGCACCGCATCCGTGATCGCGCTCGTGCTGTGCTCGGTGGGGGCGGGGCTGACGGTGGGGGGTGGCCAGGGCTCGGCGCTGGGCATCGGGCTTGGCCTGGCCTCGGCCGCGATCTACTCGGTCTACATCATCGTGGGCGCGCGCGTGACGGCGGGCGTCAATCCGCTGGTCACTACCACCGTGGTGTGCAGTGCGGCCGCGGTGGTCTATATCGTGGCGGGGGTGTTGCGCGCGGGCGCTGGCGTGCCGCCGCAGTTCCCACAGAGTGCCGCAGGCTGGCTGGCGCTGCTGGCGATCGCGCTGCTGTCTACGGTTCTGGCGATCCTGGCCTTTTTTGCCGGCTTGCAACGGCTCGGCGCGGCGCGGGCTTCGATGTTGTCCACCCTGGAGCCGGTGGTGACGGTGGTGTTGGCGGCGCTTTTGCTCGGGGAGCATGTCGGGATGACGCAGGCGCTGGGCGGCGGCTTGATCCTGGCGGGCGTGCTTTGGCTGACCAGCAAGGGTTCCGGCGCGCAGGATGTGCAACAGAATTGAACCCCTTGCTCAAATCGCTTGCGTGGCGAGGCGCGGCGTCTTAGATACAATCCGGTTCTCACTTTCTGTTCAGGAACCGACCGCATGAAACCGATCGATCAGGTTGCAATCGCCCAGCTGTTCACCGAAGCGCGTACGCACAACGTGTGGCAAGACCGTCAAGTGGACGATGCCGTGCTTCACCAGATCTATGACGCGATGAAGTTTGGCCCGACGGCTGCCAACGGTTCGCCGGCCCGCATCGTGTTCGTCAAGAGCGCGGCGGAAAAGGCTCGCCTGGTCGAGTGCGTGTCCGCAGGCAACGTCGAGAAGACCCGCTCGGCACCGGTTACCGCCATCGTCGCATTCGACAACGCCTTCCACGATCAGCTGCCCAAGCTGTTCCCGCACGCCGATGCGCGCTCGTGGTACGCCGGCCAGCCGGAAAAGATCGCCCGCGACGCGCTGATGAACAGCTCGCTGCAAGGTGGCTATTTCATTCTGGCCGCGCGTGCCCTCGGCCTGGATTGCGGCCCGATGGCCGGATTCGATGCTGGCAAGGTGAATGCCGCCTTCTTCGCCGATGGCAAATGGTCGGTCAATTTCCTGGTGAACCTGGGCTATGGCGAGGCCGACAAACTGTTCCCGCGCAGCCCGCGCCTGTCGTTCGACGAAGCCTGCCGCATCGTCTGAGCGCAAGCGCTGCCAGATAGGTAAAGACCCGCCTCGCGCGGGTCTTTTTTTGCCTGTCCGTTGCGCCTGCGCTCAGATGCGTGGCGCCTCGGTCTTCTCGCGGTACTCGCACAGCGGCTCGATCGCGCAGTGCCAGCACTCGGGCTTGCGCGCCTTGCAGACATAGCGCCCATGCAGGATCAGCCAGTGGTGCGCATCGTGCATGAACTCTTGCGGCACGGTCTTGAGCAGCTTCTGCTCCACCACTTGCACGTTCTTGCCGGGCGCCAGGCCGGTGCGGTTGGCTACCCGGAAGATATGCGTGTCGACGGCAATGGTGGCCTCGCCGAACGCGGTATTCAGTACCACGTTGGCCGTCTTGCGGCCTACGCCCGGCAAAGCCTCCAGCGCGACCCGGTCGCGCGGCACCTGGCCGCCGTGCTGTTCGACCAGGATGCGGCAGGTCGCTATGACATGCTTGGCCTTGGTCTTGTACAGGCCGATGGTCTTGATGTACTCAATCAGCCCGTCCTCGCCCAGCGCCAGCATCTGCTCCGGGCTGTGCGCCACGGGGTAGAGCTTGCGCGTGGCCTTGTTCACGCCCACGTCAGTGGCCTGCGCGGACAGCAGCACGGCAATCAGCAGCTCGAACGGCGAGCTGTATTCCAGCTCGGTGACCGGGGTCGGGTTGACTTCGCGCAGTGTCTCGAACAAGGCGCGGCACTTGGCAGCGTTCATTAGTCCTCGGGGGCTGGGTTGGAGCCGGGCACGGCATCGGGATCGGCCTGGCACGGTGTGGCGGTGAGGCCGGCCCTGGCGCGGCGGGCCTCGGCGGCGTCGATCTGTGCCTGCACGGCAGGGGAGACGTTTTCGGTATTGCGCGGCTGCACCGCTTGTTGCTTCAGGCGCGCCCGCTCGATGGCGGCCTGGATGATGGCCTGCTTGCGTGCCCGCGCCGAGCGTTCCTCTTCACTTTGCGGCGCTTCGGCTTGCAGCGCCTGCAGTTTGGCGGCCGCCTTGGCCGCCAAGCGTGCATCGTTCTCCTCGCGCTCGCGCACGAGCCGCGAGCGGCGGGCGAGGTAGCGCGCGTGGGCCTCGTCCGCTTGCACCTGCGACCAGGCTGCCCAGCCGGTGCGCTGCGCGCTGACGGGAACCATGGCAATGCAGTCGACGGGGCAGGGGGCCACGCAGAGGTCGCAACCCGTGCACCAGTCCGCCAGCACGGTATGCATCTGCTTGGGCGCGCCAACGATGGCGTCGACCGGGCAAGCCTGGATGCACAGCGTGCAGCCGATGCATAGCGCTTCGTCAATCACTGCCACCGCGCGGGCCTGCTCCACGCCGCGCTCCGGGTCCAGCGGCTGCGGCGGCGCGCCGAGCAGCGCCGACAGGCGGCGGATGCCCTCTTCCCCGCCCGGCGGGCAGCGATTGCCGGCTGCTTCGCCCGCCGCCATGGCTTCGGCATAGGGACGGCAGCCGTCGAAGCCGCACTTGGTGCATTGGGTCTGCGGCAGCAGGGCTTCGAGGCGATCGGCGAGGGTCTGGGAAATGGCGGTCACGACAGCTTTTGGGGTTTGCGGGTACGGCGCGGATGCCGTTCTCTTTTTTCCTGGCCGGAACGGGCACGCGGCAGGGATTATCCCCGATTTCGCCGCAGTGCAGAAACGCGCGATGATGCGCCCTTTGCCGGGGCCGCTGCGCGCAAGTTGCCCTGTGCCATAATCCGCGCAACGATTCACCAGCCGTCGCATGCGAAACGAAACCAGAACCAAGCGGGACCCCGAGGGAACACGCCGCCGCATCCTTGATGCGGCCACCGAGGAATTTGCCAAGGGCGGCCTGGCAGGGGCGCGTGTCGACCAGATCGCGCGCCGCGCCGAGACCAACGAGCGCATGCTGTATTACTACTATGGCAGCAAGGAGGGTTTGTTCCTGGCCGTCCTTGAAAAACAATATGCGGAGTTTCGCGCCGCCGAGGAGCAGTTGCACATCGTCGAAGAGGATCCCGTTGCGGCGGTCCGCACGCTGGCTCGCTTTGTCTGGGACTGGTACTACCGCAATCCCGAGTTCATCCGGCTGGTCAACAGCGAGAACCTGCACGAGGCGCGCCACCTGAAGAAGTCCACCCAGCTGCACCAGTTGATCAACCCGGTGGTTAACGTGCTCGCGGATATCGTCAAGCGGGGCCAGCGGCAGGGGGTGTTCCGCGACAACGTCGATGTCTCGCAGCTATATCTGACGATCTCCGCGCTTGGCTACTACGTGCTGTCCAATCGTTACACCATCAGCGCGGTGATCGGGCGCGACGTGGCGGCGCAGGATGAGCACGAGCGCTTTGCCGAGTTGCACACCGATATGCTGCTGGCTTACCTGGAGCGCCGCTAAGGCAGCTTGCAGCCCCATAAAAAAAACGCCCGCAGCTTGCGGGCGTTTTTTATGGGTGCGGCGTGGCGGCGTGCAGCTTAAGCGCCGTGGCTCAACGATGCTTGAGCACGAAATCGCGCAGCTCCGGGTAAATCTCCTGGCGCCAGCGGCGGCCGGAGAAGATCCCGTAGTGGCCGCACTTGGCTGCCGTGATGTGTTGCTTGCGCGCTTTGGGAATGCCCGCGCAGAGCTCATGCGCGGCGGCGGTCTGGCCGGCGCCCGAGATGTCGTCCAGCTCGCCCTCGATCGTCAGTAGCGCGGTGCCCTTGATGTCCTGCGGGCGCACCGGCTGGCCATCGATCTCCCAGGTGCCGTTGGCAAGCCGGAATTCCTGAAACACTTCGCGGATGGTGTCGAGGTAGTACTCGGCGTCCATGTCGAGCACGGCGTTGTACTCGTCGTAGAAGCGCACGTGGGCTTCCGCGTCGTCGGCATCGCCCTCGACCAGGTTCAGGTAGTAATCGTAGTGCGAGGACAGGTGGCGGTCGGGGTTCATCGCTACGAACCCGGCGTGCTGCAGGAAGCCCGGATACACCTTGCGGCCATGGCCCGGGTAGTTCGCCGGCACCGTATAGATCACATTGTTCTCGAACCACTCGAACGACTTGTTGGTCGCGAGCGAATTCACAGCCGTCGGGCTGCGCCGTGCGTCGATCGGGCCGCCCATCATGGTCATGGTCTTTGGCGTCTTCTCGCCGGCCGATGCCAGCAGGGAGATGGCCGCGAGCACCGGGACCGTGGGCTGGCACACGGAGATCACGTGCAGGTTCTCAGCGCCGATATGGCGGATGAAGTCCTGGATGTAGTGGATGTAGTCCGCCAGGCGGAAACGGCCGTCCTCGATCGGGACCATGCGGGCATCGATCCAGTCGGTCACATAGACCTTGTGGTCCTGCAGCAAGGTCTTCACGGTATCGCGCAGCAGCGTGGCATGGTGGCCCGACAGGGGGGCGCACACCAGCACCACAGGCTCATCCTTGAGCAGCTTGATGGTCTCCGGATCGTCGGCATAGCGCTTGAAGCGCACCAGCTTGCAGAAGGGCTTTTCGATGATCGTCTGTTCGACGATCGGGATGTCCCGGCCGTTGGAGCGTACCGATTTGATATCGAATTCGGGTTTTTCGTATTCCTTGCCGAGTCGGTACAGCAACTCGTAGCCGGCAGCCAGTCGCGTGGCGCCGGGCACCAGGGACATCGGGCTCAGGGGATTGGTAAAGGTCTTGGCCGTAGCCTGCGCCCATGCGGTAAGCGGGTGCAGCATCGAGCGCTGGAATTCATGCAGCTGGTAAAGCATGACGTGGTCCCTATCAGGCTGGGGGCGAAGCTGGAATTCAACGCCTGGACAATACAAATACAACAAACACAGTTGCTAATGTGTTACCGATTATGCGCGTAATCGAACGATCGTGCGATGCAGCATATACCCTAAGGTACGCTCGCATCGGAAAAAGACAATAGGACAAACACTGTACTTCTCGATGACAAATGCAAAAGAACGTGAAAAATTGTCATGAGATACGAAAAAGGCGACCGAAGCCGCCTTTTTGTGCACTTTTACGCGTATTGCGTTACAGCACGGCGGCGATGGCGTTGACCACCGCGTCGATGTTGCGGCTGTTCAGCGCGGCCACGCAGATGCGGCCGGTGCCCACGGCGTAGATGCCGTGCTCGTTGCGCAGCACGTCGACCTGGGCCGAGTTCAGGCCCGAGTACGAGAACATGCCGCGCTGGGACTTGACGAAGGAGAAGTCGCCCGGCACGCCCTTGGCGGCCAGCTTGTCCACCAGCGCATGGCGCATCAGCTTGATACGGTCGCGCATCTCGCCCAGTTCCTGTTCCCACATGGCGCGCAGCTCCGGGCTGTTCAGCACGGTGGCGACCACGGTGCCGCCGTGGGTCGGCGGGTTGGAGTAGTTGGTGCGGATGACGCGCTTGACCTGCGACATCACGCGCTGGGCTTCTTCCTTGCCCGTGGTGACGATCGACAGCGCGCCCACGCGCTCGCCGTACAGCGAGAAGCTCTTCGAGAACGAGCTCGACACGAAGAACGGCAGGCCGGATTCGGCGAACAGGCGCACGGCGGCGCCGTCCGGCTCGATGCCTTCCGCGAAGCCCTGGTAGGCCATGTCGAGGAACGGGATCAGGTTGCGCTCCTTGATCAGTTCCACGACTTGCTTCCACTGCTCGGCCGACAGGTCGACGCCGGTCGGGTTGTGGCAGCAGGCGTGCAGCACCACGATGGTGTTGGCGGCGTACGACTTGAGCGACTCCACCATGCCGGCGAAATTCAGGCCGTGGCTGGCAGCATCGTAGTAGGCGTAGTTGATCACGGGGAAACCGGCTGCCTCGAACAGGGCACGGTGGTTTTCCCAGCTCGGGTCGCTGATGGCGACCTTGGCGTCCGGGTACAGGCGCTTGAGGAAGTCGGCGCCGATCTTCAGCGCGCCGGTGCCGCCGAGTGCCTGGGCGGTCACAACACGGCCTTCGGTGATCAGCGGCGATTCCTTGCCGAACAGCAGGGTCTGCACGGCCTGGTCATAGGCGGCGATGCCTTCGATCGGCAGGTAGCCACGCGGGGTGGCGGTGGTCAGGCGGGCCTTCTCGGCTTCCTGCACGGCGCGCAGCAGAGGGATTTTCCCTTCGTCGGTGAAGTACACGCCAACACCCAGATTGACCTTGGTGGCACGGGTATCGGCATTGAAGGCTTCATTCAGGCCCAGGATCGGGTCGCGCGGGGCCATCTCGACGGCAGAAAACAAACTCATTTGGGATCTCGTGGTCAGCTATGTAACAAAACGGGAAGGCGTAGAATGCTCCGGACTGCGCTCGGGAGTGCGGGCGACCCCCATCTTGATACCGGGCCGCCAACCCCAAGATTCTAGCGTATCTGCCCGTTTTCCTGAGGTTTTCCCCTACCAGCCTATGTCGAATCTCGTTGAAGTCGCGCCCGCGCTGGATGAAGAGAAGTTCGCGACCTTTCCCGGCTCGCCGTTCCAGCTTTACCAGCCCTATCTGCCGGCGGGCGATCAGCCCGAGGCGATCCGCCAGCTGGTCGAGGGTGTGGAGGACGGCCTGTCCTACCAGACCCTGCTGGGGGTGACCGGTTCAGGCAAGACCTTCACCATGGCCAACGTGATTGCCCGCCTGGGCCGTCCGGCCATCGTGTTCGCGCCCAACAAGACGCTGGCCGCGCAGCTGTATTCCGAGTTCCGCGAGTTCTTCCCGCGCAACGCGGTGGAGTATTTCGTCAGCTACTACGACTACTACCAGCCCGAAGCCTACGTGCCGCAGCGCGACCTGTTCATCGAGAAGGATTCCTCGATCAACGAGCATATCGAGCAGATGCGGCTGTCGGCCACCAAGAGCCTGCTGGAGCGGCGCGACACCATCATCGTGGCCAGCGTGTCGGCCATCTACGGTATCGGCAACCCGTCCGAGTATCACAAGATGATCCTGACACTGCGCACCGGCGACAAGATCAGCCAGCGCGATGTGATCGCGCGCCTGATCGCCATGCAGTACACCCGCAACGAGACCGATTTCCAGCGCGGCACCTTCCGCGTGCGCGGCGATACGCTGGATATCTTCCCGGCCGAGCATGCCGAGCTGGCGGTGCGCGTCGACATGTTCGACGACGAGATCGATTCGCTGCAGTTCTTCGACCCGCTCACCGGGCGGGTGCGGCAGAAGATCCCGCGCTTCACGGTCTATCCGTCGAGCCACTACGTGACCCCGCGCGAGACCGTGCTGCGGGCGATCGAAGACATCAAGGTCGAGCTGCGCGAGCGCCTGGATTTCTTCTATAAGGAGAACAAGCTGGTGGAGGCGCAGCGGCTGGAGCAGCGCTCCCGCTTCGACCTGGAAATGCTCTCCGAGCTCGGGTTCTGCAAGGGCATCGAGAATTACTCGCGCCACCTGTCGGGCGCCAAGCCGGGCGAGCCGCCGCCCACGCTGGTCGACTACCTGCCGCAGGACGCGTTGATGTTCCTGGACGAGTCCCACGTGCTGATGGGTCAGTTCAATGGCATGTACAACGGCGACAAGGCGCGCAAGACGACCTTGGTCGACTATGGCTTCCGGCTGCCGTCCGCTCTGGACAACCGCCCCCTCAAGTTCTCGGAGTTCGAGGGCAAGATGCGGCAGGTGATGTTTGTCTCCGCCACGCCGTCCAATTACGAGAACGAGCATGCGGGCCAGGTGGTGGAGCAGGTGGTGCGGCCCACCGGCCTGGTCGATCCGATCATCCACGTGCGTCCCGCGACCACGCAGGTTGACGACTTGCTGTCAGAGATCCACCAGAAGGTCTCCGTCGGTGAGCGCGTGCTGGTGACCACGCTGACCAAGCGCATGTCCGAGCAGCTCACGGAGTTCCTGACAGAGAACGGCGTCAAGGTGCGTTACCTGCACTCGGACATCGATACGGTGGAGCGCGTGGAGATCATTCGCGACCTCCGCCTGGGTACCTTCGACGTGCTGGTCGGCATCAACCTGCTGCGCGAGGGCCTGGATATTCCGGAAGTCTCGTTGGTGGCGATTCTCGACGCTGACAAGGAAGGTTTCCTGCGCGCCGAGCGTTCGCTGATCCAGACCATCGGCCGCGCGGCCCGTAACGTCAACGGCACCGCCATCCTGTACGCGGACCGGATGACCGATTCGATGAAGCGGGCGATCGGTGAGACGGAGCGCCGCCGCGCCAAGCAGATCGCGTTCAATGAAGCCAATGGCATCGTGCCGCGCGGCGTGGTCAAGCGCATCAAGGACATCATCGACGGGGTCTACGACCCGGGCGAGGTCAAGGCCGAGCTGCTGGCCGCGGAAGAACGCGCCAAGTACGAGGACATGAGCGAGAAGCAGGTTGCGAAGGAGATCAAGCGGCTGGAGAAGCAGATGTTCGAGCACGCCAAGAATCTCGAGTTCGAGAAGGCCGGGCAGGTGCGCGACCAGCTGGCCAAGCTCAAGCGCCAGATCTTTGGCGCCAGCGGCGATGGGGAGCACCTGCCGCCGGCTGCCGCTGCCGCGTCCTGACGGGCTGGCGACCGTCTATAGTTGGAATCCCGGACGGTGGTGAGGAGATGGTCCATGGTCAAGTTCGCTCTGTGGGTTCCGCTGCATGCGAAGCCCGGCAAGGAAAAGGAAGTCGAGGAATTCCTGCTCGCAGGCTTGCCGCTGGTGCAGGCCGAAGCCGGCACCACGGCATGGTTTGCGCTGCGGCTCGGGCCATCCATGTTCGGCATCTTCGATGCGTTTCCCGATGAGGCCGGGCGCAACGCCCATCTCTCGGGCAAGGTGGCCGAGGCCCTGATGGCCAAGGCGCCCGACCTGTTCGCCAAACCGCCTTCTATCGAAAAGCTGGATGTGCTGGCGGCCAAGCTGCCCTGAGCCGATTTGCCTGCTAGTCATATCAGCCCTTCGGGGGCAGCGAGCGCAAACGCTTGTTGACTTCCAGCAGGGTGTCGCACTGGTCGGCGCTGGCGGCCTCGCGCTCGCTGATAAAGTCCACGATGGCGTGCAGCGGTTCGCGTTGCGCGGCGCATGCGGTGGCCGGTGTCGAGGCAGCGGCTGACGCAGAGGCAGCGCAGGCCGCACCGATTTCTTTCTCCAGGCTATGCCGGACCACGGTGAGCAGGCTTTCGCAGCCTGCGCCGGAGGCGGCGTCCGCGGACCGTTCGGCGGCGTCGGCCAGGCTTGCACAAAGCAGAAGGGGCGCCAGGAGGAGTGGGCTGAGGTGGAGGTTCACCGCGCGATTATGCGGTGGGCGCCACCTTTGCGTCAGCTTTTTTGCCAGGCGACTTCGACCGGCGTGCTGGCGCTCCCGTGAGCGCGGCCTTGTGGGCAGGGCTGTAGAATCCGGCTTCGTTGTGGCAGCCGCGCCCGGTGCGCTGGCTGCAAGCTCATCGCGCGTGCCGCGTTTTGTCGTCTAGCTTTCGGCGCTGGATAGTGCCACACCCCTATGAAGAAATACGCCATTTTGATGTGTTGCATGGGAAACATCTGCCGTTCTCCGACCGCGGAGGGCGTGCTGCGCGCCAAGCTGGAGGCGGTCGGCCTGGCCGATCTGGTCGAGCTGGATTCCGCCGGCACGCATGGCTATCACATCGGGCGCGCGCCGGATGCGCGCTCCCAGCGTCATGCGCTGGCCCGTGGCTATGACCTCCGCGCGCAACGCGCGCGCCAGGCTTTGGTGCAGGATTTCGCCCGTTTCGACCTGCTGCTGGCCATGGACCAGGACAACCTGGCCGCGCTGCGCGCCATCTGTCCGCCTGGCAGCCAGGACAAGCTGCGCCTGCTGATGAGTTTCGCCAGCCGGCACGCCGCGGACGAAGTGCCGGACCCCTACTACGGCGAGGGTGATGGCTTCGAGCGCGTGCTCGACTATGTCGAGGACGCCTGC
Organism: Cupriavidus sp. GW822-FHT03E04; assembly: GCF_058801495.1. Lineage (NCBI taxonomy): Bacteria > Pseudomonadati > Pseudomonadota > Betaproteobacteria > Burkholderiales > Burkholderiaceae > Cupriavidus > Cupriavidus sp. GW822-FHT03E04. The sequence continues at coordinate 94,155 of NZ_JBXANI010000020.1, read as the reverse complement.
GATGGCGTGATCGCCATGCTGCGTGCCAAGGGGCTTGGCGGCGCCACCTGATCGCGCTCGCCCGCCCTTGCAGCCTTTCCATTACTTTCACGAGGATTCATGTTTCGTTCCCTGTTCCGCAAATGGCGCGAGTCGCGCAATGCCAGCCTGCAACTCGACGCAATCCTGGCGGCAGCGGACCCGGAGGCGCCGCTGGCGGACCGTAACGGCTGGCTGATCGAGCTGGGCTACTGGATCCGGCGCGACGGGCTGCCAGGCGCCGAAGGTGTGGCGGCCGACAAGAGTCGCCGGGAGCACGTGCGGCTGCGCTACCTGCTACAGGTGCTTGGCCGCAATCCGGAAGTGGCGGGGCGCTTTGCCCGCATGGTGCGTTCCATCGTGCGCGATAACGATCCGGTCACTTTGCTGTGCGACACCGGCGTGGCTTCCCACCCGGGCTTCTGGAGCGAGGTGCTGAACCGGCTGCAGGCGCGGTTCCTGCCCCCTCCGCCCAACCGTAGCGATATGGCGGGCCTGTTCGCGCTGCTGTTTATCGATGATAACGATGCCGACTGGGTCGAGGCGCTCGATGGCGACCTGCCCGAGCGGCTGGCTGCCGTGCTGCGCACCGACGACCCGCAAGCGCCGGGCGAAGCTGCAGCGCCGCCCGAATGGGATCGTTTCGACCGCACACTGGCCACCAGCATCCAGGTGCTGGTCAGCCAGGTGCGTGCTACCGGACTGAGCCAGGCGATTCGCTCTCGCCTCAAGGGCAAGGTGCAGGACACGCCGTTTTTCCGGCTGGACAGCGCTGTGCAAGCCTTGTGCGAAGAGGAGGAGGCGGCGCACGGCGGCGAGGCTTTCGCGCACCGGCTCAACTATTTCCGCGCGCTGCTCGATGGCTGCCACCAGGCGGCTCAGCGCGTGTACGACGACTTGGAGGAGAACGGCGTCTCGGTGGAGGTGGTGTTCCAGATCGAGCGCATGAAGGTCCGGCTCGCGCGCATCGAGCTGTTGCTGGCGACCTGGGTTGAGCCGCAGCGGCGCGGCCGGCACGCCCACCTGATCGCGGCGCTGATTCGCTCCACCCAGGCGCGGCGCAGTATCGGGCACCTGGCGGGCACCTCGTTTTCGCAACTGGCGCGCAAGGTGGTTGAGCGCTCGGCCGAGACCGGCGAGCACTACATCACCCGCGATCGCCGCGAGTATCGCGAACTGATGCGGGCCGCTGCCGGTGGCGGCTTGATCACCGTGGGCACGGTCTATCTCAAGTTCCTGATCTATGGGCTGCACCTGGATAAGTTCATCGAGGGCCTGCTGGCCTCGCTCAACTATGCGGGCAGCTTCCTGGTGATCCACTTCGCGCATTTCACGCTGGCCACCAAGCAGCCGGCGATGACCGGCCCAGCGCTGGCGCACCGGCTCGATGCGGTCGGCAGGCCGGAGGGGCGGGAGATCTTCGTTGACGACACCATCGCCATGATCCGCTCAAACGCCGCAGCGATTTTCGGCAACCTGGTGGTGGTGTTCCCGGTGGCGATGGGCATCCAGTGGCTCGCCAACCGCATCCTGGGCGCCAACCTGATCACACCCGCCAAGGCGATCGCCACCATCGAGTCGTTTTCCATTCTTGGCCCCACGCCGATCTACGCGATCTTCACGGGGGTACTCTTGTGGCTGTCCAGCCTCGTGGCGGGCTGGGCCGACAACTGGTTCGCGCTGCACAAGGTGCATGACGTGATGGCGTACAACCGCCGCCTGCGCTATGTGCTGGGCGCGCAGGGCGCCACGCGGATGGCGGACTTCTGGAAGCGCAATATGTCGGGGATCGCTGCCAATGTGTCGCTGGGGCTGCTGCTCGGGCTGGGACCGGAGATCCTCAGCTTCTTCGGCCCCCACATGGAAGTGCGGCACGTCACCTTGTCGACCGGCTCGGTGGGCACCGCGATCGGCGTGCTGGGCTTTGCCGTGCTGAAGATGCCGTCGTTCTGGCTGGCGGTGGCGGGCATTGCGCTGATGGGGCTGCTGAACGTCGCGGTGAGCTTCGCGCTGGCCTTCAATATGGCGTTGCGCTCACGCAGCCTGCGCCGGGTGGATCGCCGGGCGCTGAGTTCGGCTGTGCGGCGGCGCATCCTGAAACACCCCTGGTCGCTGATCGTGCCGCCGCGCGCGCCCGTTGGCGCGGCCTCGGCGGAGCAGGGGCAGGTTTGATGCGATGCGGCAGGGGTACTTGACTGAATTAGTCGACTTCTTTTATACTTGACCAAAATGATCAAGTACTCCCCAGCATCATGAGACTGACGACCAAAGGCCGCTTCGCGGTAACCGCCATGATTGACCTGGCCATGCGCCAGGATCAGGGCCCCGTTACGCTAGCGGGCATCAGCCAGCGCCAGAAAATATCCCTCTCTTACCTCGAGCAGCTGTTCGGTAAGCTGCGCCGCCACGAGATCGTGGAAAGCGTGCGCGGCCCGGGCGGCGGCTACAGTCTTGCCCGCAAGGCGGAAGACGTAACGGTGGCCGACATCATCATCGCGGTCGATGAGCCGCTCGACGCCACGCAATGCGGCGGAAAGGGTAATTGTAACGGAGATGAGGGAACCGGTCGCTGCATGACCCACGAACTGTGGGCCACGCTGAACCAGAAAATGGTCGAGTATCTCGATTCCGTCTCCCTGAAGAACCTGGTCGACCAGCAGCGCGCCAAGTGTCCCGCGGTGTTGCACGACATGCGCGAGGAGTCGGCTGCGCAAACCGTGGCCGCGCCGATCGGCAAGGCGGACAAGCAGGAAAAGCCCGCGCGTGCGCGGGTGGTGAATTCGGTTTTCAGCCTGGCTCAGTCGTAAGACGGGCAGCCGGCAAGAGAACAGAGAGCAACGTCAAGCATAGCGGTCCCTAAAAGGCAGTCATAACGATGAGCACCCCACATTTCCCCATCTACATGGATTACTCAGCCACCACGCCGGTAGACCCGCGCGTGGCGGACAAGATGATTCCGTACTTGCGTGAACAGTTTGGCAATCCGGCTTCGCGCAGCCACGCCTACGGCTGGGATGCCGAGCGCGCGGTGGAAGAAGCGCGTGAGCAGGTGGCGGCACTGGTGGGCGCCGATCCGCGCGAGATTGTGTGGACATCGGGCGCAACCGAGTCCAACAACCTCGCCATCAAGGGCGCGGCCAATTTCTATTCGGGCAAGGGCAAGCACCTGATCACGGTGAAGACCGAGCACAAGGCTGTGCTCGACACCACCCGTGAGCTGGAGCGCCAGGGCTTCGAGGTGACCTACCTCGACGTGCAGGACAATGGCCTGGTCGACATCGAAGTGCTCAAGGCGGCGATCCGCCCTGACACGATCCTGGTGTCGGTGATGCTGGTCAACAACGAGATCGGGGTGATCCAGGACGTGGCGCAGATCGGCGAGATCTGCCGCGCCAAGGGCATCATCTTCCATTGCGACGCCGCCCAGGCCACCGGCAAGGTAGCGATCGACCTGAACACGCTGAAGTGCGACCTGATGTCGTTCTCGGCACACAAGACCTACGGCCCGAAGGGCGTGGGCGCGCTGTACGTACGCCGCAAGCCGCGCGTGCGCCTGGAAGCGCAGATGCACGGCGGCGGTCACGAGCGCGGCATGCGTTCGGGCACGCTGGCCACGCACCAGATCGTGGGCATGGGCGAAGCCTTCCGCATCGCCCGTGAGGAAATGGCTACGGAAAACGAACGTATCCGCATGCTGCGTGATCGCCTGTGGCGTGGCCTGTCGGGCATGGAAGAGGTCTACCTGAACGGCGACCTGGAACAACGCGTGCCGCATAACCTCAATGTCAGCTTCAACTTCGTCGAAGGCGAATCGCTGATCATGGCGATCAAGGACGTGGCGGTGTCGTCGGGCTCGGCTTGCACCTCGGCGTCGCTGGAGCCTTCGTATGTGCTGCGCGCCCTGGGCCGCAACGACGAACTCGCGCACAGTTCGATCCGCTTCACGGTGGGCCGTTTCACCACCGAGGAAGAAGTCGATTACACCGTGGAACTGCTCAAGAGCAAGATCTCCAAGCTGCGCGATTTGTCGCCGCTGTGGGAAATGTTCAAGGACGGTGTGGACCTGAATTCCATCCAGTGGGCCGCGCACTAAGCACCAAGCGCCAAGACCCACGCAAGACCCCATAAATACCGATACGCCAAGAGGTAGCCAAAATGTCATACAGCACCAAGGTTCTCGACCACTATGAAAACCCCCGCAACGTTGGCTCGTTCGACAAGAACGACGACGCGGTGGGCACCGGCATGGTTGGCGCGCCCGCTTGCGGCGACGTCATGAAGCTGCAGATCAAGGTCAATGAAGCTGGCGTGATCGAAGACGCCAAGTTCAAGACCTATGGTTGCGGCTCGGCCATCGCGTCCTCCTCGCTCGTGACCGAATGGGTCAAGGGCAAGACCGTGGATCAGGCACTGGAAATCAAGAACACGCACATCGCCGAAGAACTGGCGTTGCCGCCGGTGAAGATCCACTGCTCCATCCTGGCCGAAGATGCCATCAAGGCAGCGGTCGAGGACTACAAGAAGAAGCACGAAGGCGCCGAGCAGAAGGCCGCCTGAGTTCCGCGTTCAATCAAGGGATGAAGCAGCGATGATCACGCTTACCGAGAAGGCCGCCAAGCATGTGGCGCGCTACCTGGACCGCCGCGGCAAGGGCGTTGGCCTGCGCCTCGGCGTCAAGACCACCGGCTGCTCGGGCCTGGCCTACAAGCTGGAGTACGTCGACGACCTGTTGCCGGAAGACAGCGTGTTCGAGTCGCACGGCATCAAGGTGATCGTCGATCCCAAGAGCTTGCCGTATATCGATGGCACCGAGCTCGATTTCGCGCGTGAAGGCCTGAACGAGGGGTTCCGCTTCAACAACCCCAACGTCAAGGATGAGTGCGGTTGCGGAGAGTCGTTCCGGGTTTGAGCGTGCTGGCATCGGCACGCCGGATACGATGAAACGATGAAACGCAGCATTGTCGGCTTTCACCAGGACGAGGAAAGCCACTGGGTGGCGGAACTCGATTGCGGGCACGGCCAGCATATGCGCCATGACCCGCCCTGGCAGATGCGTCCGTGGACGCTGACGCCGCAGGGGCGTGCGGCCAGGATGGGCGAGCTGGTGAACTGCCTGAAATGCGATCGGGCGGAGCCGCCGGCGGATTGGGCGGGCAGCGGCGCAAAGCGCGCTGCCTGACCGGATCAGCCGCCACATTGCTGCGGCCTGTGCCGCGCGGTCAGCGTGCCGCTTTCACGCTGAAGGAAGTTCAAAGGGGCGGCGCAGCCGCTCCTTTTTGTTGGGGAAGGTGTTGAAAGACGATTATTTCGCGCTGTTCGGCCTGCCGGTCGGATATGCAGTCGACGAGGCGGCGCTGGACGCCGCCTACCTGACCGTGCAATCGCAGGCGCACCCGGACCGCTTTGCCAATGCCGGCGATGCCGAGCGGCGCGTGGCCATGCAATGGGCCGCGCATGCCAACGAGGCGTACCGCACGCTGCGCCAGCCGCTCAAGCGCGCGATCTACCTGCTGACGCTGCGCGGCGTGGACATTCAGGCCGAGAGCAATACTGCCATGGCGCCCGCCTTCCTGATGCAGCAGATGGAATGGCGCGAGGCCCTGCAGGAAGCGGTTGAAGAGAATGATGTTGCGCGCCTCGATGCGCTGCTGCGTGAGTTGCGTGGCGAGAAGCGCGAGCGCCACGCGGCGCTGGGTGCGCTGCTCGATGCCGGCGATAACGCGGGTGCTGGCAGCGCGGCCAGGCAATTGATGTTCATCGAGAAAATCGAGCACGACACCAGCGAGGCGATCGACCGCCTGGAAGGCTAGGGTCCCCGAGGGACTCCAGCGCCGCCAGGCAAGTTCGCCCCAGCCATGCCACAATGGCGCCCCGGCGCAAAGCCGGCCTGTGCGACGGGCCGTTTTTGCCACCGCACGAATAAAGAAGATTCATCATGGCACTGCTCCAGATCTCCGAACCCGGCATGTCGCCGGCACCCCACCAGAAGCGGCTCGCGGTCGGCATCGACCTTGGCACCACCAATTCGCTGGTGGCAGCGGTTCGCAACAGCATTCCCGAAGTCCTGACCGACGAAAGCGGCCGCGCGCTGCTGCCTTCGGTCGTGCGCTACCTGCCAAAGGGTACGCAGATCGGCTACCGCGCGCAGGAAGAAGCGGTGCACGACCCCAAGAACACCATCGTCTCGGTCAAGCGCTTCATGGGGCGCGGCCTGCGCGACGTCGCGCATATCGAGCACAGCCCCTACGATTTCGTCGACGCGCCCGGGATGGTGCAGATCAAGACCGCGGCCGGCGTGAAGAGTCCGGTGGAAGTCTCGGCGGAAATCCTGGCCACGCTGCGCCAGCGTGCCGAGGATTCGCTCGGCGACGAACTCGTCGGCGCGGTGATTACGGTGCCCGCCTATTTCGACGACGCCCAGCGCCAGGCTACCAAGGATGCCGCGCAGCTCGCCGGCCTTGAAGTGTTGCGCCTGCTCAACGAGCCGACCGCGGCAGCCATCGCCTATGGCCTGGACAACGCTTCCGAGGGCATCTACGCGGTGTACGACCTCGGCGGCGGCACCTTCGATATCTCCATCCTCAAGCTCAGCCGGGGCGTGTTCGAAGTGCTGGCCACCGGCGGCGATTCCGCCCTGGGCGGCGACGATTTCGACCAGCGCCTGATGTGCTGGATCGTCGAGCAGGCTGGCCTGCAACCGCTGTCTGCCGAGGATATGCGCCTGCTGATGGTGCGCTCCCGCGCGGCCAAGGAAGCGTTGTCGGCGGCCGATTCGACCGTGATCGATGCCGTGCTGAACAGTGGCGAGATCGTGCACCTGACGCTGTCGGCCTCGACCTTTGTCGAGCTGACCGCGCCGCTGGTGCAAAAGACCCTGTCGCCTGTGCGCAAGGCGCTGCGCGATGCCGGCGTCGCGGCGGACGAGGTCAAGGGCGTCGTGCTGGTTGGCGGCGCGACCCGCATCCCTTCCATCCGCAAGGCGGTGGGAGACTTCTTCGGCCAGCCGCCGCTGACCAACCTCGACCCGGACAAGGTCGTGGCCCTGGGCGCGGCCATGCAGGCCAACCTGCTGGCCGGCAACGGCGCTCCCGGCGAGGAGTGGCTGCTGCTGGACGTGATTCCGCTGTCACTGGGCGTGGAAACCATGGGTGGCCTGGTCGAGAAGATCATTCCGCGCAACAGCACCATCCCAGTCGCCCGCGCGCAGGAATTCACCACGTTCAAGGACGGCCAGACGGCCATCGCCATCCACGTGCTGCAAGGCGAGCGCGAACTGGCGAGCGATTGCCGCTCGCTGGCGCGTTTCGAGTTGCGTGGCATCCCGCCGATGGTGGCCGGCGCGGCACGCATTCGCGTGACGTACCAGGTTGACGCCGACGGGCTGCTGTCGGTCTTCGCGCGCGAGACGCAATCCGGCGTGGAGGCGACCATCACCGTCAAGCCGTCCTACGGCCTGGCCGACGACGAGATCGCCCGCATGCTGCAGGACAGCTTCCGTGAAGCCGAGCACGACATGAAGAGCCGTGCGCTGGCGGAGGAACGCGTGGACGCCGCGCGCCTCATCGAAGCCACGCGCCGCGCGCTCGAACTCGATGGCGACCTGCTCTCGGCCGAGGAGCGTGCCGACGTGGAACGCCTGATCACGGCCGCTAGCGACATTGCCGCAGGCGAAGATCACCACGCCATCAAGACAGCGGTGGAAGCGCTGTCCCACGGCACCGACGAATTCGCTGCCCGCCGGATGGACCGCTCGATCAAGAGCGCGCTGGCCGGCCGCAAGGTGCAGGACCTGGGCTGATCCCCGAGGCCAATCGCACCCTATCCATATCCAGGACATTCCATGCCACAGATCATCGTATTGCCCCACGTCGAACTCTGCCCCGAAGGGGCCGTGTTCGAAGCCAAAGCCGGTACCAGCATTTGCGACGCGTTGCTCGGCAACGGCATCGAGATCGAGCACGCCTGCGAGAAGTCCTGCGCGTGCACCACCTGCCACGTGGTGGTGCGCGAGGGTTTCAACTCGCTGGAAGAGGCCGAAGAGAAAGAGGAAGACCTGCTCGACAAGGCCTGGGGCCTGGAGCCCAACTCGCGCCTGTCCTGCCAGGCCCTGGTGGCCGACAGCGACCTCACCGTGCAGATCCCCAAGTACACGATCAACCATGCCAAGGAAGAGCATTGAGCGCAGCGCGCTCGCCGACTTGCTCGCCTGACCAGAGTTGACCAGAACTGACCGGAGAGAATACCCATGAAGTGGACCGACACCTACGACATCGCCGCCGCCCTGTACGACAAGTACCCGGACGTGGATCCCACCACCATCCGCTTCACCGACCTGCACCGCTGGGTCATGGAACTGGACGGCTTTGCCGATGTGGCCGATCGCTCGGGCGAGAAGATCCTGGAGGCGATTCAATCCGCCTGGATTGAAGAAGCGGAATAAGGGCTGGAACGAAAAAAACCGCGTTTTCCGCGGTTTTTTTTCGCTGTTGCGGATGCCGGCTCAGCCAGCGACCAGTTGGCCATCCTGCATGTGCACACGTTCCCCGATCTGCACGCCCGGGTCGGCTTGATACGTGAAGGTGCGGTGGCTGCCGTTGTCCATCTGCACGCGGACCTGGTAGCTGGTGTCCTTGCGCACGGTCTTCTCGATCTGGTTGCCGGCAAAGCCGCCGCCCACGGCACCGGCCACGGTGCCCAGGATACGGCCATTGCCCTTGCCGATCTGGTTGCCGAGCAGGCCGCCGATGACCGCGCCGCCGACGGCGCCCAGGCCACTGGCCGGCTTGGGTGCTTCGATCGGGGTGATGGCAACGACGCGGCCGGCATACGCGCTGCCTTGCGCCGGCTGGCGTTCAGCATAGGCGCCATTGTCGTTGCGGCTGGTCGCGGGGCCATAGCCTGCATCGCGGCTGGCGCTGCTGCGCTCCTGGGCGCGGCGTGCAGCGGGTGCCGGTGTTGGCGCCGGTGCGGCCGGGGTGACGGGCGCCTGCGCCAGGTTCGCGGCCTCGGGCGGCCGCGTGGTGCTACCCGGCGCCGGCAGTTGCGCGGTGTCGGCGCCATTGATGGTGCCGTTGACGGTGCCATTGCCGGCGACAGGCGCAGTCGGGGACTGCTGCGATCCCTGCATGGCCTTGCTGGTAGGCAGCACGCCGGTCATGGCGGCGACCGCTGTCAGGCTGGCGATCACGATGGCTACCGCGGCGGCGCCGACCAGCGGATGCAGGCGGCGTTGGGTGGGCAGGGAAGCGGGCATGGCTGGCTCGTTGGATTGGTGCAAGGTCGGATTCGACATATTATTTTCCTCGCAAAACGCAGCCGGTCAGCGGTACTGATGGCTAGCGATTCGATGGACCTAGTTTGGCCCAATTCACTGCCATTTTCCGTTTGAATTTGTAAGTTTCTGTAGGCTGAAATCTTCTGTTAAATCATAGGCTTGGCGGTGAAAATGCATGGCCTTCCCGGGCTGTGTTTGTAACAAGCTCGCAGCCACAAGCAAAAAGCCCCACCAAAAATCGGTGGGGCTTTTTGCTGTGCGAGGCGGCCCGGCGAGGCCGCCGCGCCGCGTCAGTCCTCGCGGCGCAGATGCGGGAACAAGATGACGTCGCGGATGTTCGGGCTGTCGGTCAGCAACATCACCAGGCGGTCGATGCCGATGCCGCAGCCGCCCGTCGGGGGCATGCCGTATTCCAGCGCACGGATGTAGTCGGCGTCGAAGTACATCGCTTCTTCGTCGCCCGCATCCTTCTGGTCGACCTGCTTGCGGAAGCGCTCGGCCTGGTCTTCGGCGTCGTTCAGCTCGGAGAAACCGTTGGCAATCTCGCGGCCGGTGATGAACAGCTCGAAGCGCTCGGTGATGCCCGGCTGGGTATCCGAGGCGCGCGCCAGCGGCGAGACTTCCACCGGGTAGTCGATGATGAACGTCGGCTCCCACAGCTGGCTTTCGGCGGTTTCCTCGAACAGCACCAGTTGCAGGGTGCCCAGGCCTGCGTTGAGGAATTGCGGGGCGCCGGTATTGATGCCGAACTTCTTCAGCTCGGCGCGCAGGAATTCCGTGTCGGCCAGTTGCGCGTCGGTATATTGTGGCGCGAACTTCTGGATGGCCTGCGTGATGGTGAGGCGATGGAACGGCTTGGACAGGTCCAGCTCGCGGTCCTGGTAGGTCAGCACGGCGCTGCCGCGCGCGTCGATCGCGGCCTGGCGGATCAGGTCCTCCGTGAAGTCCATCAGCCAGCGGTAGTCCGTGTAGGCTGCATAGAACTCCATCATGGTGAACTCAGGGTTGTGGCGCGGGCTCACCCCCTCGTTGCGGAAGTTGCGGTTGATCTCGAACACGCGCTCGAAACCGCCCACCACCAGGCGCTTCAGGTACAGCTCGGGCGCGATGCGCAGGAACATCTGCATGTCCAGCGCGTTGTGGTGGGTGATGAACGGCTTGGCCGTGGCGCCGCCCGGGATCGGGTGCAGCATCGGCGTTTCGACTTCCATGAAGTCGTTGCTGGCCATGTGCCGGCGCAGCGAGCTGATGGCGTTGGTGCGGGCGCGGAAGGTGGCGCGCGTTTCCGGCGACACGATCAGGTCCACATAGCGCTGGCGGTATTTCTGTTCCTGGTCGGCCAGGCCGTAGTAGTCGCCGGGCAGGGGGCGCAGGCTCTTGGACAGCAGGCGCAGCTCGGTCACCGCCACCGACAGCTCGCCGGTCTTGGTCTTCATCAGCGTGCCGCGGGCGGCCACGATATCGCCCAGGTCCCACTTCTTGAAGGCAGCGTACACGTCTTCACCAATCGCATCGCGGCTGATGTAGAACTGGATGCGGCCCGAGCCGTCTTGCACGGTGGCAAAGCTGGCCTTGCCCATCACGCGCTTGAGCATCATGCGCCCGGCGATGGCGACTTCCACCGGGGTGGCTTCAAGCACGGCCTGCTCGGTCTCGCTGTACTGCGTGTGCAGCGCGGCGGCCTGGTGGGTCGGGCGGAAGTCGTTGGGGAAGGCCGGGCCTTGCTGACGCAGGGCCTGGAGCTTCTCGCGCCGTTCCGCGATGATCTTGTTTTCGTCGGCTGCGGCCGGGACGTTGGTCTCGGCGGGAGCGCGGTTGGATTCGGTCATGATGTCTTGGTGAGTCGCTCGGGCCAGGCCCGCGCGAGGTTCATGTATTGCGGATGTCGTCGAGCTCGGTGCTGCCGAAGTCAGGCCGCTCCAGGTACGCAGCGATACGCTGCGCGGTGTCGTCGGCCGAGGCCAGCTGATCGTTGTCCTTGAGGTCGCGGAAGCGCTGCACCTGCGCAAAGTCGGCGTTGCGGATGGTGGCCTGCATGCCGGTATCGACCACGCCCGGCGCCAGCGCTACCGCGCGCACGGCGCGTTCCGCCGGCGCCTGCGCGTATTCGGCGTTGATGGAGCGCACAAACATGTCCAGGCCCGCCTTGCCGGCGCAATATGCGCTCCAGCCTTCGACCGGGCGGCGCGCCGCGCCGGAGGAGATCGCCAGGATCTTGCGCGGGCAGCCAAAGCGCTCGGTGTGCGAGAGGAAGGCCGCGGTCATGGTCATCGGCGTGGCCAGGTTGGTCAGCAGATGCTGCACCAGCGCCGGCTCGCGCAGGTTGGCGATGGGGCCGATCGGATCGATCATGCCCGCGTTCAGGATCAGCGTGACGCTGGCAAGCGTTTCCTCGACGACATCGAGGACGCTGCCAAGCCAGGTTGCCGACGGGCCGGCTTGGGAGAGGTCTTGCAAGTGCCAGGCTACCTTGACGCCGCTGGCGGACGCCGCCCGTTCCAGCTCGGGATTGCGGCTGCGGGACACGCATACCAGGCGGTTGCCCGGTTTGAGCATTGCCTGCGTCAGCGAGGCACCGAGCCCGCGCGAGGTGCCCGTGATGATGATCAGATGCGTTGCTGCGGTCGATGCTGCGGTCATGGTCAAGATTGTCCCGGCAGGTGAGTGGCCGCACCTGCCGCCGCCACACGCCGATCCTTGCCGGGGGCGCGTGGCGGCGGCGTGGCGCCGCTGCGTGGTTACAGCCCTTGCTTCAGGCTGGCTACGATGAAGGGATCCAGGTCGCCGTCCAGCACCTTCTGCGTGTTGGACATTTCCACGTTGGTGCGCAGATCCTTGATGCGGCTCTGGTCCAGTACGTACGAGCGGATCTGGTGGCCCCAGCCCACATCGGTCTTGGACGACTCCAGCTTGTCGGCTTCGGCCTGGCGCTTGCGCATTTCGTGCTCATACAGGCGTGACTTCAGCATCGACATGGCTTCGGCGCGGTTGCGGTGCTGCGAGCGGTCATTCTGGCACTGCACCACAATGCCGGTCGGGATGTGCGTGATCCGCACGGCCGAATCGGTCTTGTTGATGTGCTGGCCGCCCGCGCCGGAGGCACGGTAGGTATCCACGCGCAGGTCCGCCGGATTGACGTCGACCTCGAACGATTCGTCGACCTCGGGGTAGACGAAGACCGACGAGAACGACGTGTGGCGGCCGCCCGACGAATCGAACGGCGACTTGCGCACCAGGCGGTGCACGCCCGTTTCCGTGCGCAGGTAGCCGAACGCGTACTCGCCCTCGACCTTGATCGTGGCGCTCTTGATGCCCGCGACGTCGCCTTCCGACTCTTCCAGCACTTCGGCCTTGAAGCCCTTGCGTTCGCAATACTTCAGGTACTGGCGCAGCAGCATCGACGCCCAGTCGCAGGCTTCGGTGCCACCGGCGCCGGCCTGGATGTCGATAAAGGCGTTGGCCTGGTCCATTTCGCCGGAGAACATGCGGCGGAATTCCATGTCGGCGACGATGGCCTCGAAGCCGGAAACGTCGGTCTCGATGGCTTCCAGCGTGTCGTCGTCGCCTTCTTCGCGGGCGAGCTCAAACAGCTCGTCGGCACCGCTAAGGTCGTCCGTGAGCTTGCCGAGCACGCCGACCACGCCCTCCAGCATTTTCTTTTCCTTGCCGAGATCCTGGGCCCGCTTGGGGTTGTTCCAGACCTCGGGATCCTCGAGTTCGCCGTTGACTTCGTCGAGTCGTCCTACTTTGACATCGTAGTCAAAGATACCCCCGTAGATCTTCCGTTCGCGAACGGAGATCAGAGATGGCACCGGAGATGGCGTTGAGGCGTTCTGCTTCCATGATGTTCCTGCGCTTTCAAAACCTTGAATTATAGCGGATCGGGGGCTTTTGCCCCGGCCCTGATCGCATCTGTTGCGCGATTTCGAACGGTTTGCTCCCTGGAGGGTCTACAGTTGCGGGTGCGTCATGGCAGACTCGAACGCGCCGTCGGCCCAAGGCCGGCCACCCGGCAGGCTTCAAGCTAAGGACAGGGAGGGACGATAAGTACGTGATGAAGCAAAGCAACCACGACAAGACGAACGCGCGGCGCCGCGCGCTTGGCCTGCTGGCCGCCGCTGCTGCGGCGTGCCTGGCCGCCGGCTGCGGCACCCTGGCCAGCGAACCCGCGCCGGATGGCTACTACCGGGTGCAGAGCGGCGATACCTTGTACACCGTGGCCCGGCGGCACAAGCGCTCGGTGCGCGACCTGGTGCGCTGGAACCAGCTGCCCAGCGCGGACCGGATCGAAGTTGGGCAACTGCTGCGGGTCCGCCCGCCGGCTGGCGCCAGCGCCGGCACGGCTGCTGGCAACGGCCCGGTGGCGGTCGGGGACACCCCGCGGGTGGACAACAGCGCGCCGTCGCGCGCGCCCGCCACCAGCATCCGCCTGCAATGGCCGGCCGACGGCCGCGTGACCGCCGGCTACGGGCCACCTGCCAGCAAGGGCCTGCGTATCAACACGGCGCCCGGCAGCGTGGTGCGCGCGGCCGCCGCCGGCAAGGCCATCCACGTTGGCGAGCTGCGCGGCTATGGCATGCTGGTGATCATCAAGCACGACGACAACTGGCTGACGGTGTATGGCAACCTGGACAAGCCCTCGGTCAGCGAGGGCGCGCAGGTAGCCAACGGACAGGAGGTCGGGCGCATGGGCACGGCCGACAGCGAGCTGCATTTCGAGGTACGCAACAACGGCAAGCCGGTGGATCCGGCGGGGCTGCTGCCGTCGCGCGGCTAAGCCACCCGCCAGCCAGGCGCGCTACTGCGCGTGCTCGATCACCATCTGCACCCGCGTGATGCCGTTGAAGGTGTTGTTGTCGAGCCGGTAGGCCACCAGCGCGCTGGCGCCCAGCGACTCCGCATGGTTGAACCAGATCGCGTCGAAGCGCTGGCTGCCGCGCCCTAGCTGCAGCTTCAGATGCTTGCCCTTGAGCACGCTCTGGCGCAGCACGTCGAACTCGCCGCAGAAGGTGGGCGCCGGGAAGCCCTGGCCCCAGACCTGCTGCTCCAGCAGCGAGACGAATTCCGGGCTGAAGCAGGCATCCTCGATGTCGCCATCGGTCTCGATCACCCGCGCCAGCTGCTCGTCGCTCAGCCATTCGCGCCCCACCGCCTCGAACGCTTCCATGAACAGCCCGAAGCTGTCGGCGCTGAGGGTCAGGCCGGCCGCCATGGCGTGGCCGCCAAACTTCTTCAGCAGGCCGGGATGGCGCTTGGACACCAGGTCCAGCGCATCGCGCAGGTGAAAGCCCGGGATGGAGCGGCCCGATCCCTTGATCGTGTCTTCGTCGCCCGGGGCGAATGTGATGGTGGGGCGGTGGTATTTTTCCTTGAGCCGCGAGGCCACGATGCCAATCACGCCCTGGTGCCAGGTGTCGTTGAACACGCTGACGGTAAAGCGCGCGGCCGGGTCCAGCGCGCCCAGCGGGCCTTCCAGGATCTGCAAGGCTTCTTGCTGCATGCCAGCTTCGATATCGCGCCGCTCGCGGTTCATGCCGTCGAGTTCCTGGGCGATCTCCCAGGCGCGGTTGGCGTCGTCGGTCAGCAGGCATTCGATGCCGAGCGACATGTCGGCCAGCCGCCCTGCGGCGTTCAGGCGCGGGCCCACGCCAAAGCCCAGGTCGAAGGTGTTGGCGCGCGTAGCCTCGCGCCCGGCGGCGCGGAAGAGGGCGGCCACGCCGGCGTGCATGCGGCCGGCGCGCATGCGCTTCAGGCCCTGTGCCACCAGGATGCGGTTGTTGCTGTCGAGCTTGACCACGTCGGCGACCGTGCCTAGCGCAACCAGGTCCAGCAGGGCGTCCAGGCGCGGCTGGGTCTGCGCGTCGAACACGCCGCGGCGGCGCAGTTCGGCACGCAAGGCCAGCAGCACGTAGAACATTACGCCCACGCCCGCCAGGTTCTTGCTGGGGAATTCGCAGCCGGGCTGGTTGGGGTTGACGATCACTGCCGCGTCGGGCAACTGGTCGCCGGGCAAGTGGTGGTCGGTCACCACCACGTCGATGCCGAGCGCATTGGCCGCCGCCACGCCGTCGACGCTGGCAATGCCGTTGTCCACCGTCACGATCACATCCGGCTGCTGCTTGGCGGCCAGGGCCACGATCTCCGGGGTCAGGCCGTAGCCGTACTCGAAGCGGTTGGGCACGATGTAGTCGATGCGCGCCCCCAGCATGCGCAAACCGCGCACGCCCACCGCGCAGGCGGTGGCGCCGTCGCAGTCATAGTCCGCCACGATCAGCAGGCGCCGGCCCGCGGCGATGGCGTCGGCAAGGTAGGTGGCCGCGTGGTCGATGCCTTTCATGGCCGCCGGCGGCACCAGGCCGGGCAGCTCGGTGGCGAGCTCGGCCGGCTCGCGCACGCCGCGTGCCGAGAGGATGCGCGCCAGCGTGGGATGCAGGCCGAACCCGGCCAGCTTGCCAGCGTGCTCGGTGGAAAAAGAGCGAACAGCGATTTTTGTCATTGCGGGGTCTTGCGGAAAACCAGGGGATCAGGCGGCATAGGCGAGGTCGGACAGCAGCGCGCGCCAGTCGCCGCGCTGGCCCAGGCCGCGCCAGAACTTGCGCAGGTCGGCGCGGCGCACGGTGAACTCGGCGTAGTGGTTGTCGCCGGACAGCATGAGCGTGACCGCCTGCAACTGCCCGGCTTCGAGGGCGGCCAGGGCGGGCGCGAACCATTCGGCGTCGAGCGTGTGCATGCGCTCGATCCACAGGCCCCAGTCCTGGGCGATATGGGACTCGATGGCGTCGTCCAGCAGTACCATGGCGCTGCCCTGCATCGCCTGGATTGCCTTGAAGCACGGGGGCTGGGGCTGGCATGCCGCGCCGCCGGCCAGCGCCACGCCGCGCAGGAAGGCGTCGCCGGTCAGTACCGTGTCTGCCAGGCGCGGCACCGGCTGCAGGGTGCCGCCGCCGTGGAGCCAGACCGAATTGACGGAGAACTCTCCCGCAGCTTCCCTGGCCTGGTTCACCGGATGGTCGTACCAGGTCATCTGGATTTCGTTCTGGATCCGGCGCCAGTCGCGGGCGCGCTCGCCGGCCTGCATCCACACATCGATATTGCGGCCGGTGGCCCGCAGCGGGCTGGCGGCCACAAGTGGCCCGAACACGGCTTGCGGGATGTACCAGCGCGCCGGGTGCGGTGTTTCAAGCACAATGCCGGATTCCTGCAGCAGCGCCGCCACTGCGGCGTGCAGGGCGGCGGACTCCTCGGCCCGGATATGCAGCTGAGCCGGGTCGATCAGCACCAGGTGGTCGCGCGCGGCATGGATATGCACCGGCTGCAGGCAGGCCCAGGCCTGGCCATCGTCCGCCGTGGCACCGTTGCCGGCGGCGGTCGTGTCGGCCAGGCGCATGTACGGGGCGCTGGGCACACGGGCCGTGTCGAGCCCAGCGCGCCCGGCCAGCCAGCGCTCATGCGGCAGCGCGCGCAGGAAGGGGTCGTCGTGCCGCTCGCGCGGGCCGGGGCTGGCGCGCGTGAGCAACTTTCCCAGCGCCGGCAACTCCAACTGCCGCAGCAAGGCTTCGAGCATGGCGTCGTTACCCCCACCGTCGGCGTCGATCGCGGCGCCGGGCGGGACAGAAAAGGGCACAATCAGGGTCAGGTGCGTCATCATGGTGCCGAGATTGTAAACTTGCGGCTGGCTGACGGCGGAAATATCGTCCCCGGCCCGGTTGCGACAGTGGCGCGAGCGGCGCCCCGGGTGTGCGGCCAGCAAGTCATCAGCGGCGTCGGCGGTGTGGCGCCGGCGTTTCTCCTTAACAACAGGAACCCTCTTGAACTTTCCTTACGAGTGGCAGATCGGTTGGCGATACACCCGCGCAAGCAAGCGCGCCAGCCGCAACACCTTTATTTCCTTTATCTCGATGATTTCCATGCTCGGCATTGCGCTGGGCGTGGCGGCGCTGATCGTGGTGCTGTCGGTGATGAACGGTTTCCAGAAAGAAGTGCGGGATCGCATGCTCTCCGTGCTGTCGCACATCGAGGTGGTCGGCCCCGGGGCGCTGTCCGACTGGCAGAAGACCGCCGCCGAGGCGATGCGCAACAAGGAAGTGATCGGTGCTGCGCCCTATGTGGCCGCGCAGGCCATGCTGACTCGCGAGGACGCCGTGCGCGGCGTGCTGCTGCGTGGGGTCGAGCCTTCGGAAGAACCCAAGGTTTCCGATATCGGCAAGCAGTTCCGGGGCGGCAGCATGGAGCGCCTGCTTCCGGGCGAGTTCGGCATCGCCCTGGGCAATGAGCTGGCCAACGCGATGGGCGTGCAGGTGGGCGACAAGGTCACGCTGGTGGTGCCGCAGGGCACCATCACGCCGGCCGGCGTGCTGCCGAGGCTCAAGCAGTTCACGGTGGTGGGCGTGTTTTCGTCCGGCCATTTCGAGTTCGACAACGCGCTGGCGCTGATCAATATCCGCGACGCCGAAGCCATGTTCCGCCTCGCCGGGCCCACCGGCGTGCGTTTGAAACTGACGGACATGCAGCGCGCCCCCCAGGTGGCCGACGAACTGGCCGGCACGCTCTCGGGCGAGCTTTACCTGCGGGACTGGTCCAAGCAGAACCGCAACTGGTTTGCCGCGGTGCAGACCGAGAAGCGCATGATGTTCATCATCCTGACGCTGATCATCGCGGTGGCGGCCTTCAACCTGGTGTCCACGCTGGTCATGACTGTGACGGACAAGCAGGCTGACATCGCCATCCTGCGCACCATGGGCGCCCAGCCGAGCTCGATCACCAAGATCTTTATCGTGCAGGGCGTTGCCATCGGCTTTATCGGCACGCTGGCGGGGGTTGCCGGCGGCGCCTTGATCGCCTTCAACATCGATGTGATCGTGCCCTTTATCGAACGGCTGCTGCATGTGCAGTTCCTGCCGCGCGACATCTATTTCATCAGCGAACTGCCCTCGGATCCCCGCGTGAACGACATTGCGACCATCGGTATCGTCTCCTTTGTGCTGTCCATCCTGGCCACGCTCTACCCAAGCTGGCGTGCTGCCCGCGTCAACCCGGCGGAGGCGCTGCGCTATGAGTGAAACCCTGATGCACGCCGCACCGGCCGGCAATGCCGCAGACGCCGTTGGCAAGGCCGGCTCGGATATGCCGGTGCTGCTGGCCGAGGGCCTGACCAAGCGTTTCCGCCAGGGCGGCCTGGACGTGACCGTGCTCAAGGGCGTGGATGTCCGGGTGGATGCGGGCGAGAAAGTCGCCATCGTGGGCGCTTCCGGTTCCGGCAAGAGCACGCTGCTGCATGTGCTGGGCGGGCTCGACAACCCGGACAGCGGGCGGGTCGCCTTGAAGGGCCGGCCTTTCACCGCGCTGCGCGAGAGCGAGCGCAATATCGTGCGCAACCGCGAGCTGGGCTTCATCTATCAGTTCCACCACCTGCTGCCCGAGTTCACCGCGCTGGATAACGTGGCCATGCCGATGCGCATCCGCGGGCTGCGCCAGCCCGAGGCGCGCGCGGCGGCGATGACGGTGCTGGAGCGCGTGGGCCTGGGCGACCGGGCGCAGCACCGGCCCGGCGAGCTGTCCGGCGGCGAGCGCCAGCGGGTGGCGATCGCCCGCGCGCTGGTGGGCGGCCCGGCCTGCGTGCTGGCCGACGAGCCCACCGGCAACCTGGACGACCATACCGCGGGCGGCGTCTACGACCTGATGCTGGAACTGTCGCGCACGCTGGGCACCAGTTTTGTGATCGTGACCCACGACCTCGACCTGGCCAGCCGCTGCGATCGCGTGCTGCGATTGCGCGATGGGCATATCCACCGCGAGCGCTGAACCAGCGGAACCCGCCATGTGGATCGATACGCATTGCCACCTCGACGCCGGCGAATTCGATGCCGACCGTGACACCGTTGCCGCCGCCGCTGCCACGGCGGGGGTGACGGGCATCGTGCTGCCGGCGGTGGCCGTGTCGAATTTTGCCGCGGTGCGGGCGCTGGCGCATCGCCACGCTAGCTGCGTCTACGCGTTGGGGATCCATCCGCTGTGCACGCCGGGCGCGGGGCAGGCCGACCTCGATGCGTTGCGCAACGAGGCGCAAGCCTCGCTGGCCGATCCGCGCTTCGTCGGCATCGGCGAGATCGGGCTCGATTTCTTCGTGCCCGGCCTTGATGCCGCGCACCAGGCCTGGATCTATGCCGAGCAACTCAAGATTGCGCGCGAGCTGGACTTGCCGGTGCTGCTGCATGTGCGCAAGTCGCAGGACCAGGTGGCGGCCCAGTTGCGCCGCATCGGCGTGCGCCAGGGTATTGCCCATGCTTTCAACGGCAGCGTGCAGCAGGCGCGGGGATTTATCGACCAGGGCCTCAAGCTGGGCTTCGGCGGCAACCTGACCTTCAGCCGCGCCAACCAGATCCGGCGCCTGGCGGCGGAGCTGCCGCTCGACGCCATCGTGCTGGAAACCGACGCACCCGACATCGCGCCCGCCTGGCTGTCCGACGACCAGTTCGGCGAGCAGCACAAGGCGCGCAACACGCCTGCCGAAGTGGCCGGCGTGGCGCGCGTGCTGGGCGAGTTGCGCGGGCTGGATGCCGCGCCACTGGCGCAGGCGATGTGGCGCAACTCCGTGGCGGCCTTGCCGCGGCTGGGCGCGTTCGCGTCAACCATGTTTCCCCCGGCATTGCCTGCATTGGCCCCGGCCGAAACAATCGGCAACCAATCCGTTTCATCCTGACGAGTCTGGCGGCCGGTAACGGCCGTATAAGCAGACGCATCCGATATCCCATCTGCCCGTTGGGGGAGTCCGCATGCGTCTGTTCTTGCTCGCCTTCGTGGCGGGCTGCTGGTGGCTGCAGCAACAAGGCTCGCTGCCGCGTGGCGGCGCGGCGTGGGTGTTGGCGGCTGCCGGGCTGCTGGCGGCCGCGCTCGCGCTGTGCCTGCGCACGCGCCGGCCTGGCTGGGCGCGGGTGGCCTGGATCGTATTGTCGCTGCTGGCTGGTTTCGGCTGTTCGGCGTGGCGCGCCGAGGCTCGCCTGGCAGAGCGGCTGGCGCCTGGGCTGGAAGGGGTCGACCTGCAGGTGAGTGGCGTGGTGGCCGGGCTGCCGGCGCAGGCCGCGCGCGGCCAGCGCTTCGTGTTCGCGCTCGACGATGCGGCGGGCATGCCGCCCCGCGTCTTGCTGGGCTGGGACGATGCCCCGGCCGGCTTGCGCCCGGGCGAGCGCTACGTCTTCACCGTGCGCTTGCGGCAGCCCCATGGCCTGGCCAATCCGCATGGCTTCGATTACGAATTCTGGCTGATGGCGGCCGCGCTTGGCGCCACTGGCTACGTGCGCGATGCCATCGGCGAGCCGCAGGACGCTGTCGGCGAACGGCTCGCGTGGCGGATCGCGCGATGGCGGGCGCAGGTGCGCGATCACGTCTTGCAAAGCCTGCCAGCCGATGCCCGCTTCGCTCCGGTGCTGGCGGCCCTGGTGGTTGGCGATCAGCACGGCATCCAGCAGCGGGACTGGATCTTGTTCACACGCACCGGCATCGGCCACCTGATCAGCATTTCCGGCCTGCATATCACCATGATTTCCGGCCTGTTCTCCAGCTTCGTCCATTGGCTGTGGCGGCATTCGTTCGGGCTCGGGCGATGGCTGCCGCGGCCCTTGCCGCTGTGGTGGCCGGCGCGGCGCGGCGCGCTGGTGGGCGCGGTGATTGCAGCCCTCGTCTACGGCCTGCTGGCGGGCATGCAGGTGCCGGCGCTGCGCACCGTGTCGATGCTGGTGGTGGCGGCGCTGGCACTCTGGAGCGGGCGCACGCCGCCGGCCTCGCTGGTGCTGGCCTGGGCGGCGTTCGTGGCGATCGGGCTCGACCCCTGGGCTGTGCTGTCGCCCGGGTTCTGGCTTTCGTTCGGCGCGGTGGGCGTGATCTTCCTGGCCGCGGCGCAACCCGCCAATCAGTCCGCGCTGACGCGTTGGCAGCGTGTTCGCGCCAGCCTTGCGCAGGCGGCGCGCACGCAATGGTCCGTCACGATCGGGCTGGTGCCGCTGACCTTGCTGCTGTTCCAGCAGGTCTCGGTGATTTCGCCGCTGGCCAATGCGGCGGCGATCCCGCTGGTCAGCCTGCTGGTGACGCCGATGGCCTTGCTGGCGGCGGCGGTGCCCGCGCCGCTGGCGGGCTGGCTGCTCAGCCCTGCGCATCTGCTGCTGCACTGGCTGGTGCTGGGCCTGGAGTGGCTGTCGGCGCCGCCGTGGGCGGTGTGGCAGGCCGCGCGCGCCGGGCCGGCGGCGCTGGCGCTGGCGGTGCTCGGCTCGCTGCTGTTGCTGGCCCCCGTGCCCTGTGGCTTGCGCGCGCGCCTGCATGGCGTGGTACTGCTGTTGCCGATGGTGCTGGCGGGGCGGCAGCCGGTGGCGCACGGGGAGTTTCGCGCCACCGCGATCGATATCGGGCAAGGCACGGCGATACTGGTGGAAACGCGCTCGCGCGTGCTGCTCTACGATGCCGGGCCGGCTTACGGCTGGGGTGCCGCGCGTGGCGAATTGGGCAACAGCGCCGGCGCGCGGGATATCGTGCCGTTCTTGCGCGGCGCTGGGGTGCGCAGGCTGGACACGCTGGTGATCAGCCATGAAGACGCGGATCATGCTGGCGGTGCGCGCGACATCATGGCGGCGCTGCCGGTGGACAGCCTGCTATCTGGCGCGCCGGCGGGACATCGGCTGCTGGTACCGCCGGCGAGCGCTGCGCACCTGGAAG
This sequence comes from Cupriavidus sp. GW822-FHT03E04, assembly GCF_058801495.1. NCBI lineage: Bacteria > Pseudomonadati > Pseudomonadota > Betaproteobacteria > Burkholderiales > Burkholderiaceae > Cupriavidus > Cupriavidus sp. GW822-FHT03E04. The sequence goes on along the minus strand of NZ_JBXANI010000020.1, from coordinate 72,161 downwards.
CGCAGCCCTGCGAGGCGGGGCAGCAGTGGGAGTGGGATGGCGTGCGCTTTGCCATGCTGCATCCCTTGCCGGGCATCGCGCAGAATGCCGCCATCGACAGCAATGCGCGCAGTTGCGTGCTCAAGGTGGCGGGCAGCGCGCGCAGCCTGCTGCTGACCGGCGATATCGGCCGGCGTGACGAGGCGGCGCTGCTGGCACGCCTGTCGACGCAAGACTTGCGCGCGGATTTCCTGCAGGTGCCGCATCACGGCAGCAACACCTCATCGAGCGGCGCGTTCCTGGCCGTGGTGGCACCGGAGGTCGCGCTGTTCCAGGTGGGCTACCGCAACCGCCACCGGCATCCCCGGCCCGAGATCTGGGACCGCTACGGTTCGCACGAGATCGCCCGCTATCGCAGCGACGAGACCGGCGCGGTCCAGCTTACGACGCGCGGCGAGTCTTACGCGCTGCAGGCCTACCGCCAGCACGCGCGGCGCTACTGGCGCGCGGCGCCGCCTGCGCCTCGCTGAGATGCGCGGGCTCGGCCTGCGCGATGCGGCGCTCGCGCAGGTGCGCCTTGGCGCGCTGCAGGCCGGCGGAGACGGTGTCGGCGCGCTCAAGGGCGACGCCCGCTGCCAGCACGTCGCCCAGCACCAGGTGGCAGATGCGCGAGGTCATCGGCGTGTAGACCTCGCTGTCTTCCTCCACGTCCGAGAACACGCAGACGTCCGCCAGCGCGGCCAGCGGCGAGCCGCTGTGGGTCAGCGCCAGCACGCTGGCACCGCTGGCGCGGGCGAGCGTGGCGGCGGCCAGCATGTCCCACGTGCGCCCGCTGTTGGAGACCAGCACGGCCACGTCGCCGGGTCCGAGCAGCGCCGCCGACATGCTGAAGACGTGCGAGTCCGAGTAGGCAACGGTCGGCATGCCGAGGCGGAAGAACTTGTGCTGGATATCCAGGGCGACGATGCCCGAGTTGCCGCAGCCATAGAACTCGATGCGCCTGGCTGCGGCGAGCAGCTGGATGCCATGTTCGATCTGGTCTGCCGACAATGCGTTGCGCACGGTCATCAGGGTGGCGATGGTGCGGTCGAACACCTTGCCGGCGATATCGGCGGGGCGGTCCTCGGCTTTGACGTCCTGGTGCACGAAGGGCGTGCCGCCGCCCACGTTCTGGGCGAACTGGAGCTTGAACTCGCGAAAGCCGTCGTAGCCCAGCGCCGCGCAAAAGCGCGCAATGGTGGGCTGGGATACGCCTGCGCGCTCGGCCAGCTCGGGCATCGACAAGCGGATCACGCTGGCGCCGTGGCGGGCGACATAGTCGGCAAGGCGGCGTTCGGAAGGGCGAAGCGTGTCGTAGACGGCAAGAATTCGGTCGCGCATGGTAGGGCAGGGATGGGCTGTCTGTGCCGGGGAGTTGTTCTGGCTTTGGCCCCGGAATCCGTGGCTCGACGGATCGAGCGGCATGTAGATATTCTACATAATCAGAGGCGGGGTCATCGCGGCTTCAGCGTGACTACCGGGTAGGGATTTCACCTATGTGCGCTAAATATGCCATGAATAAAGCGCTTTGTGATGTGCACGCATGGTGTTTTCAAATTGGCTTTCGATATAATGTAGAAAATCTACAAACAATAGCGACCGCAAGTCCCCCCAGTCCTCCCGGATACGATCAGGCATCACGACCAGGAACTCCCCCCAATGTCAAAAGCCCTCCACGCCGAAGTCCACGCCGTCACCGAGCGCGTGATCGCGCGCAGCCAGCGCAGCCGCGCCGCCTATCTCGCGCGTTGCGAACGCGCCCAGCAGGAGCTGGGCCCCTTGCGCGGGCTGTCCTGCGCCAACCTCGCGCACGGCCTGGCCGCGCTGCCCACGCACGACAAGCTCAAGCTGCGGGTCGAGCATGCTGCCAACCTCGGCATCGTTACCGCGTACAACGACATGCTGTCGGCCCACCAGCCGTACGAACGTTATCCCGGCGTGATCCGGGAGGCCGCGCGTGCCGTTGGCGCCGTGGCGCAGGTGGCGGGCGGCGTGCCGGCGATGTGCGATGGCATCACGCAGGGCAATGCCGGCATGGAACTGTCGCTGTTTTCGCGCGATGCCATTGCGATGGCCACGGCGGTCTCGCTGTCGCACAACACCTTCGATGCCGCGGTTATGCTGGGCGTGTGCGACAAGATCGTGCCGGGCCTGCTGATGGGCGCGCTGCAGTTCGGCCACCTGCCGGTGGTGTTCGTGCCGGCCGGGCCGATGTCGACGGGCTTGTCCAACAAGGAAAAGGCGCGCGTGCGCCAGCTATACGCAACCGGCCAGGTTGGCCGCGAAGCCTTGCTGGAGGCCGAGTGCGAGGCCTATCACGGCGCCGGCACATGCACCTTCTACGGCACCGCCAACAGCAACCAGTTCCTGATGGAAATCATGGGCCTGCATATGCCGGGCGCGGCCTTCGTGCATCCCGACAGCGGCCTGCGCGACGCGCTCACCGCCGCCGCCGCGCAACGCGCGCTGGCCCTGACGGCGCGGGGCGGCGACTACCTGCCTCTGGCGCGCATCGTCGACGAGCGCGCGGTGATCAATGCCGTGGTCGGCCTGCTGGCCACGGGTGGCTCGACCAACCACACCATCCACCTGGTGGCGATGGCGCGCGCGGCGGGCATCCTCATCGACTGGGATGATTTCGACCGCCTCTCGCGCATCACGCCGCTGCTGGCGCGTGTCTACCCCAACGGCTCGGCCGACGTGAATCACTTCCACGCCGCGGGCGGCGTGGCCTACGTGATTCGCCAGCTGCTCAGCGCCGGGTTGCTGCACGAGGACGTGGAAACCGTGGCCGGGCGTGGCCTGGCCCGTTACACGCAAGAGCCCGTGATGATCGACGGCGTGCTGCAGTGGCGCGACGGCGCCGCCGTCAGCGGTGATGCCACGGTGCTGGCCACTGCGGCCGAGCCGTTCTCCACCGAGGGCGGCTTGCGCCTGCTGCAAGGCAATCTTGGCCGCGGCATGATCAAGGTGTCGGCGGTGGCGGATGAGCATCGGGTGATCGAAGCACCGGCACGCGTCTTCGACTCGCAAGAGCAATTGCAAGCCGCGTTCGAAGCCGGCGAGTTCACGGGCGACATGATCGCGGTCGTGCGTTTCCAGGGACCCAACGCCAACGGCATGCCAGAACTGCACCGTCTCACCCCGGTGCTGGGCTCGCTGCAGGACGCCGGCTACAAGGTTGCGCTGGTGACCGATGGCCGCATGTCCGGCGCTTCTGGCAAGGTGCCGGCGGTCATTCATGTGGGGCCTGAGGCACTTGCCGGCGGCCCGCTGGCGCGCGTGCGTGACGGCGACCGGATCCGCGTGGACGCCGTGGCAGGCACGCTGGAATGGCTTGGCGCCGCGAATGGCGACGGCGACCTGGCCACGCGTGCTTCAGCCGTGCTGCCGGACGACGCCTTTACGAATTTCAGCGTCGGCCGGGGCCTGTTCGGGCTGTTCCGCCGCAACGCGCGGATCGCGGAGGAGGGCGGCAGCGCGCTGGACCTCTCCGAGGCCGACGCGCCCGGCGCTGTCCAAACGGGCGCGGCCGTCGCACAATAGGCAGCGCCCCTTAAATTTGTGTCATTTGTGTCCCCGGCAGCCGATGGCTGGCGGAGACGACCCCGAGCCGGCCCATGCGGGTCCTATCATGGCTTCATGGCTGAACGCTTGCGGAGCCGACCGGCCGCCGGCGCGGGGACTACCGACAAGGATGGGAAAACCATCCGAACATGATCATTGGAGCAGACATGATCTACATCCTGATGGGCGTTTCCGGCAGCGGAAAGACCACGGTCGGCCAGTTGCTGGCCAAGACCTTGCAATGCGGCTTCCACGATGCCGATGAATTCCACAGCGCCGCCAACAAGGCGAAGATGCACAACGGCATCGCGCTGACCGACGACGACCGCTGGCCCTGGCTGGCCGCGATGCGCGCGGCGATCGATGCGGCCCGCGCCGAGGGGCGCACCCACGTCTTTACCTGTTCCGCGCTGCGGCAAACCTACCGCGACCGCCTGACGCCCGCCGATGGCGGCGTGACCTTTGTCTACATGAAGGGCGATGCTACGGTCATTGGCGGCCGCCTGGCCGAGCGCAGCGACCACTTCTTCAATCCCGCCCTGCTGCAGAGCCAGTTCGAGACCCTGGAGGAGCCGCGCGACGCCCTGGTGCTCGATATCCGCCAGACGCCGGAGGCGCTGGTGCAGCGCATCCTGGCCGGAGTGCAGGCAGAAAAAAGCGCGGCGATCGCCCGCTGAACCGATGCCAAGGCTGGCCCGAAGCGAAGGCTGGCAGACATCTTGCTTATCCATGTTTGATGGCGCGAATGCCTGCCGCTTGCGGCTTTCGTGGTCATAGGTATCCTATAGGGACAGCACTTCGAAGCATGACGAGATGGTCCGCGGCCAAGCCGCCGGGCCTCGGGTGGTGATCTCAAGGTGCTGTGCCGGGAACAACAAGCCAATCAAAACGGGATAGCCGGCAGTTTGGGCGGCACCCAAATCATGGGGGAACGGCCATCATGGCGGCGCGGTTTTTCGACGAGATGCTCGATTGGCAAGATGGCGTGGCAGCAGCAATCCACGCGGGCGAGTCCCTGCCGGCAGGTGCCGTGCGGGGGCATTACAAGCAGTTCGCGGATTGGTTGGCGCGCCAGTCCGAAGGCACCATGGACAACAAGCGCGCCGAAGCGGATCTCATCTTCCGGCGCGTGGGCATCACGTTTGCCGTTTACGGTGAAAAAGACGAGTCCAACAGCGGCACCGAACGAACCATCCCGTTCGATGTCATTCCCCGCATCTTCCCCGCCAGCGAGTGGGCAACGCTCGAGCGCGGCCTGCGCCAGCGGGTGTCGGCGCTGAATCGCTTCATCCACGATATCTATCACGGGCAGGACATCATCCGCGCCGGTGTGATCCCGCCAGACCAGATCTACAACAACGCGCAGTACCGCCCCGAGATGCTCGGCATCGACGTGCCCCGTGATATCTACGCCCATGTGGCGGGCATCGATGTAGTGCGCGCTGGCGAGGGCGAGTTCTACGTGCTGGAAGACAACCTGCGCGTGCCCTCCGGCGTGTCCTACATGCTGGAGAACCGCAAGATGATGATGCGGTTGTTCCCGGACCTGTTCGCGCGCAATCGCGTGGCGCCGGTGGCGCACTATCCCGACCTGCTGCTCGACATGCTGCGCGGCGTCTCGCCGCAGAACATCGCCGATCCCACGGTGGTGGTGCTCACGCCCGGCATGTACAACTCCGCCTACTTCGAGCATGCCTTCCTGGCGCAGCAAATGGGCGTGGAACTGGTCGAGGGCAGCGACCTGTTCGTACAGGACGAGCACCTCTACATGCGCACCACCCAGGGGCCGCAGCGCATCGACGTGATCTACCGCCGGGTCGACGACGACTTCCTCGACCCGCTGGTGTTCCGCTCGGATTCCACGCTGGGCGCGGCGGGGCTGCTCTCGGTCTACCGCGCGGGCAACGTCACCATCTGCAACGCCATTGGCACGGGCGTGGCCGACGACAAGTCGATCTATCCCTACGTGCCCGACATGATCCGCTTCTACCTTGGCGAGGAAGCGATCCTCAACAACGTGCCGACGTACATGTGCCGCCGCCCGGACGACCTGCAGTACGTGCTGGACCACATGAGCGAACTGGTGGTCAAGGAAACCCACGGGGCCGGCGGCTACGGCATGCTGGTGGGGCCTGCCGCCACGCGCGCGGAGATCGATACGTTCCGCGAGGTCGTGCGCGCGCGTCCCGAGCAGTACATCGCGCAGCCCACGCTGGCGCTTTCCACCTGCCCGACGTATGTCGAGTCGGGGATCGCGCCGCGCCATATCGACCTGCGTCCGTTCGTGCTGTCCGGCAAGGATGTGCGCATGGTGCCGGGCGGGTTGACCCGCGTTGCGCTGCGCGAAGGCTCGCTGGTGGTCAACTCCTCGCAGGGCGGGGGCACCAAGGACACCTGGGTGCTGGAGCGCTGACGCGCGGCGCACGCAAGGATTGTTTGTGATTCCCGCGCTGGCAGCCGCGTTGCCGGCGGCGCGCGGGCGAACAGCGCTGTACGAGGGGACTGACCATGCTTAGCCGCACCGCCGACCATCTGTTCTGGATGGCGCGCTATACCGAACGCGCGGAGAACACCGCGCGCATGCTGGACGTGAACTACCAGACTTCGCTGCTGCCGCAATCCGCGGAAGTGGCGGAGCAAGGCTGGTGGGCCATGCTCGATATCTCCGAGCTGACCACGGTGTTCGACGAGAAGTACGGCCTGCTTACGCGCGACGACGTGATCGACTTCATGGTGCGCGACATGACCAATGTCTCGTCCATCATGAGCTGCCTGCGCGCGGCCCGCGAGAACGCCCGCGCCGTGCGCGGCTCGCTGACCACCGAGGTCTGGGAGACCATCAACACCACCTGGCTCGACGTGCAGCGCATGATCGCCGACGGCGTGCTGCGCGAGGATCCTTCGCAGTTCTTCGAGTGGGTGAAGTTCCGCTCCCACCTTGCCCGTGGCGTGCAGTTTGGCACCATGCTCAAGGATGATGCCTTCCACTTCATGCGGCTGGGCACGTTCCTGGAACGCGCCGACAATACCGCGCGGATTCTGGACGTGAAGTTCCAGGCCAGCACGGTCGACGATAGCGATCCCAATCGCGACGCCAACGATTTCTATCACTGGGCGGCTGTCCTGCGCTCGGTGTCGGGATTCGAGGTGTACCGCAAGGTGTATCGCACCGTGATCACGCCCGAGCGCGTGGCCGAACTGCTGGTGCTGCGTCCCGACATGCCGCGCTCGCTGGTGTCCAGCATGGACGAGGTGGTGTCGATCCTGGCGCTGGTGGGCAACCACCTTTCTTCGGAGACCGAGCGCCAGGCTGGTAAACTCCACGCCGATTTGAAATATGCGCGCATCGACGACATCTTCGCCGTCGGGCTGCATGCTTACCTGACCAGTTTCCTGGAGCGCATCGGCGACCTCGGCAACGGCATCAGCCGGGATTTCCTCGTGCCGCTGCTCGCTGCCTGACCTATATGAAGTGGGGAGGTTGTGCCGGCCTCGCCACATCATGAAATACAAGATTCACCACAAGACGGTCTACCGTTATGCCGAGCCGGTCCTGCGCAGCGTGCACGAACTGCGGCTCGCGCCGCGCTCGGGCCCGCTGCAGGCCGTGCAGGAATGGCAATTGTCCGTTCCCGGCAACCTGTCCGAGGCGCGTGACGGTTTCGGCAATATCGTGCACAGCTTCACTGTGGCCGGGCCAGCACATACGCTGGTGATCGAGGCCAGCGGCGTGGTCGATGTCACGCCGCCAATGGATGCGGACGGGCCGTTCTTTTGCGATGCGCCGCCGGCTGGCGAGGCGCGTGTGTCGCCGCTGTATTACCTTGGCGGCACGCCGCTGACCGCCGCCAAGCCGGAGATGGTGCATTTTGCCGCGCCCTACCTGGCGGCGGGGGCGACGGTGCCCGCGCTGCTGGCGCTGGCCAATGGCATCGCCGGGCGGGTGCGCTACCGGTCAGATAGCACCGATGTGGACACCTCGGCCAGCGACGCATTCGCACTGGGCAGCGGGGTTTGCCAGGACCAGGCGCAGGTGATGGTGGCATGCTGCCGGGCCCTGGGCGTGCCGGCGCGCTACGTCAGCGGCTATTTCTATGACCCGGCCGCGTCGGAATTGGCTAGCCATGCCTGGGCCGATGTCTGCGTGGATGCCGGCAAGGAGTTGTGGTGCAGCATCGACGTGACCCACGGCTGCCTGAGCGACGCGCGCCATATCCGGCTGGCGGTCGGGCGTGACTATCGCATGGCTGCACCGGTGCGCGGGATTCGCGAAGGTGGCAGCGGCGAGCGGCTGGCGGTCGAGATCGCCATTGCGCCGTTGCAGTGAATGAAGTGGTGCGCCGTGCACCAAAAACGGGCGTGCCGCACGTTTCCGGGCGCACCGGCGCGGCGCTAGAATGCGGCCTTGGCCCGGGCGACAGGCTTGGCGAAGCGCCAGGCGTGAATGTGCACCATTACAAGACAAGATCATGACGTACTGTGTAGCCATGCGGCTGGATGCCGGGCTGGTGTTCCTTTCCGATTCGCGCACCAATGCCGGTGTCGATGCGATCTCGACCGCTCGCAAGATGACCGTGTTCGAGGAGCCGGGCGACCGGGTGATGGTCTTGCTGACCGCGGGCAACCTGGCGATCAGCCAGGCGGTGCGCCAGATACTGGCGGAGGGCCGCGATGAGAAGCGCTCGCTGTGGACGGCGCGCGATATGTTCGAGGCGGCCGCCATCGTTGGCGACGCGGTGCGCCAGGTGCACAAGCACGACGCCCACGCGCTGCGCGAGGCCGGCATCGAGTTCAATGTGAGCCTGATCTTCGGCGGCCAGATCCGCGGCGAACGCGTGCGCCTGTTCCATGTGTACGCCGCCGGGAATTTCGTCGAGGCCACCCCCGAGAACTGCTATTTTCAGATCGGCGAGGCCAAGTACGGCAAGCCCATCATCGATCGCGTGGTCGAGCCGACGCTGCCGCTGGGCGAGGCAGCCAAGTGTGCGCTGATCTCGATGGACTCCACGTTGAAGTCGAATATCTCGGTAGGCCTGCCGCTGGACCTGCTGGTCTACGAAGGCGATTCGCTGCGCGTGACCCGCTTTGTCAACATTGACGAGAAGAACGCCTACTTCCGCATGATCCGCGATACCTGGGGGCAACGCTTGCGCCAGGTCTTCGGCGAGATCAACGATCCGGAGTGGGATGCCAACGCGCCGGCCGAGTTTCCGCTGGCGCGCCAGGGCGCGGGCGACCGCTGGGGCCAGCCTGTGCGCGCCACGCGCGAACGTGCCGGCACGCAGGACTGAGGGCGCGCTGCGAATACCCCGATGCGCGACATTCTGCATTTTTCGCACGCCAATGGCTTTCCGGTCAGTACCTACCGCAAGCTGTTCGGAACGCTGGAAGACGATTTCGAGATCCGCGCCGTGGACCGTTATGGCCACGACCCGAAATTCCCGGTCACGCGCGAGTGGCCGCACCTGGTCGATGAGCTGCTGGCTTCGATCGAGCAGAAGTACCGCGAGCCGGTGTGGCTGGTGGGGCATTCGCTGGGTGGTTTCCTGTCGCTGATGGCCGCGCTGCGCCGCCCGCAGTGGGTGCGCGGCGTGGTGATGCTGGATTCGCCCGTGATTGCCGGGTGGCGCGCCGCCTTGCTCAAGGCCGGTCAACGCTTCGGCCTGGATGAGCGGCCCAGCCCGGCTGCCGCGACCCGGCGGCGGCGCACGCACTGGCCGGATGCCGAGGCGGTGTGGGCGCATTTCCGCTCCAAGCCGGTGTTCGCGTCGTGGGACGAGGAGGTGCTGCGCGACTATGCGATGCATGGCACGGAGCCGACCGGCAACGACGCCGAACGCCGCCTGCGCTTCGAGCGCGAGATCGAGTACCAGATCTACCGCACGCTGCCCACCAGCCTGGGCGCGCGCGTGGCGCGCGGCGCGCCGGTGCCGGTCAGCTTTGTCGCCGGCACGCGTTCGCGCGAAGTGCGGCAATGCGGGCTCGGCGCCACGCGCAAGCTGGTGGGCGAGCGCCTGCGCTTTATCGAGGGCGGGCACCTGTATCCGATGGAGCGTCCCGGGCAGACCGCCGGGCTGATCCGCGATCTGGTCGGGCAAATGCGGGGCGACGGCGCCACCTTCGCGCGTCCGTAGGCGGGGCAGGATCGGGCGGCGGCGCGGACGCGAGTGCGAAGCGGCGAAAGCGTCTCAGCGGCTGCCGGGCAAGGCGACTTGTCGCAAATGCGGCGCTGCAGCAGGCGGCCTCTCATGTATAATCCCGATTTCCCCGGCAAGCTCGGTTTATGACCAAATTCGTCTTCGTCACCGGTGGTGTCGTCTCTTCTCTCGGCAAGGGCATCGCTGCTGCTTCGCTCGCGGCCATTCTCGAGTCGCGCGGCCTCAAAGTCACCCTCCTCAAGCTAGATCCCTACATCAACGTCGATCCCGGCACGATGAGCCCCTTCCAGCATGGCGAAGTGTTCGTCACGGAAGACGGTGCGGAAACCGACCTCGATCTTGGCCACTATGAGCGCTTCGTCTCGGCCAAGATGCGCAAGTCGAACAACTTCACCACGGGCCAGATCTACGAATCGGTGATCCGCAAGGAACGCCGCGGCGAGTACCTCGGCAAGACGGTGCAGGTGATCCCGCACATCACCAACGAAATCCAGGCCTTCATCGAGCGCGGCGCGGCTGCGTCGCACGGTGGCAAGGCGGACGTCGCGCTGGTGGAGATCGGCGGCACGGTGGGTGACATCGAGTCGCTGCCCTTCCTGGAAGCCGCGCGCCAGATGAGCCTGCGCATGGGCCGCAACCACGCCGCCTTCGTGCACCTGACGCTGGTGCCGTTCATTGCCAGCGCCGGCGAGCTCAAGACCAAGCCGACCCAGCACTCGGTGCAGAAGCTGCGTGAAATCGGCATCTCGCCGACCGCGCTGCTGTGCCGCGCCGACCGCCCGATTCCGGACGAAGAGCGCGCCAAGATTTCGCTGTTCTCCAATATCCCGCAAGAAGCCGTGATCTCGGTGTGGGACGTGGACAGCATCTACAAGATCCCGCAGATGCTCAACGAGCAAGGCCTCGACCGCCTGATCTGCGAGGAGCTGCGTATCGATCCCAAACCGGCCGATCTTTCCATGTGGCAGCGCCTGGTCAATGCCCAGGAAAACCCGCAGCACGAGGTCACCATCGGCATGGTGGGCAAGTATGTCGACCTGACCGAATCCTACAAGTCGCTGATCGAAGCGCTGCGCCACGCCGGCATGCACACCGCCACCCGCGTGAACATCGAGTACATCGATTCGGAAGAGCTCGAATCCGGTCACCTCGAAGTGCTCAAGCCGCTGGACGCCATCCTGGTCCCGGGCGGCTTCGGCAAGCGCGGCACGGAAGGCAAGATCCGCGCGATCCAGTACGCTCGCGAGAACAAGGTGCCGTACCTGGGCATCTGCCTGGGCATGCAGCTGGCCGTGATCGAATTCGCGCGCCACGTGGCGGCGATGGCCGATGCCAACTCGACCGAGTTCAACCTGGAAACCGAACATCCGGTGGTCGCGCTGATCACCGAGTGGGTGGATCGCGAAGGCAAGGTCGAGCAGCGCTCCGCCGAGTCCGACCTGGGCGGCACCATGCGCCTTGGCGCGCAGCGCGTGCCGGTCAAGGCCGGGACCAAGGCCAGCCAGATCTATGGCCCGGAAGTCAACGAGCGCCATCGCCATCGCTACGAGGTCAACAATCACTACGTGCCGACGCTGGAAAAGGCGGGCATGGTGATCTCGGCCCGTACGCCGACCGAAGACCTGCCCGAGATGATGGAACTGCCGGAAAGCCTGCACCCGTGGTTCGTGGGCGTGCAGTTCCACCCGGAATTCACCTCCACCCCGCGCGATGGCCATCCGCTGTTCAAGGCCTACGTGGAAGCGGCGCTGGCCAGCCAGCAGAAGAAGGCGGGCTAAGCCCCGGCACCGCAAGCAGGAGATTAGCGATGAAACTCTGTGGATTTGACGTCGGCCTGGACCGGCCCTTCTTCCTGATCGCCGGCCCGTGCGTGATCGAGTCCGAGCAGATGGCGCTGGATACGGCCGGTGAGCTCAAGGCGATCACCAGCGAGCTTGGCATTCCCTTTATCTACAAGTCCTCGTTCGACAAGGCCAACCGCTCGTCGGGCCGGACCTTCCGTGGCCTGGGCATGGAGAAGGGTCTCGAGATCCTCGCCACCGTCAAGCGCGAGATCGGCGTGCCGGTGCTGACCGACATCCACGAGATCGACGAGGTCAAGCCGGTGGCGGCCGTGGTCGACGTGCTGCAGACGCCGGCCTTCCTGTGCCGGCAGACCGACTTCATCCGTGCCTGCGCGCAGAGCGGCCGCCCCGTCAATATCAAGAAGGGTCAGTTCCTCGCGCCGCACGACATGAAGAATGTCATCGACAAGGCGCGCGATGCCGCGCGCGAGGCCGGGCTGCCGGAAGACAGCTTCATGGCCTGCGAACGCGGCGTTTCCTTCGGCTACAACAACCTGGTCTCGGACATGCGCTCACTGGCGATCATGCGCGAGACCAGCGCGCCGGTGGTGTTCGACGCCACCCACTCGGTGCAGCTGCCGGGTGGCCAGGGCACCAGCTCGGGCGGCCAGCGCGAGTTCGTGCCGGTGCTGGCCCGCGCCGCCGTGGCGGTTGGCGTGGCGGGCCTGTTCATGGAAACCCATCCGGATCCGAGCAAGGCCATGTCGGACGGCCCCAACGCCGTGCCGCTGTCGCGCATGAAGGAACTGCTGTCGGTGCTCAAGGACCTGGACACCCTGGTCAAGCGCAACGGCTTCCTGGAAGACAATTTCGGCTGGCCGGCGGCTTGCGCCTGAGCTTGCCGTGCCACCGCGGTCATGGCCGTCATCGGGCGGCCATGATCAGCCAAGTAGAATCAACATCATAAGAACACACGGAGATACGCCATGGCCAGCGGCTATATCATTGCCCACGTCGATGTCACCGATCCCCAGCAGTATGAAGAGTACAAAGTGCTCTCCAGCCATGCCATGAAGGTGCATGGCGCCGAGGTACTGGTGCGCGGCGGCAAGACCGAGAAGCTCGAGGGCGACTGGGCCCCGACGCGCGTGGTCGTGCTGAAGTTTCCCAGCTATGACGCGGCAAAGTCGTTCCACGACAGCGAGGAATACCGCGCCGCGCGCAAGTCGCGCGAGCACGCCGCGCGCATGAACATGATCGTGGTGGAAGGCGCTTAAGGCTTAGGCGTCAGCCAGCTCGGTCAGCTGTAGCCAGCGGTAGTCCAGGGCATGGCGCCCGTGTAGTAAGAAGTCATCAAGCATCAACAGTCCAAGAGGAATCCATGAGTGCAATCGTAGATATCATCGGTCGCGAAGTTCTCGACTCGCGCGGTAACCCGACGGTCGAGTGCGACGTCCTGCTCGAATCCGGCGTGATGGGCCGCGCGGCAGTGCCGTCGGGCGCATCCACCGGCTCGCGCGAAGCCATCGAGCTGCGTGACGGCGACAAGTCGCGCTACCTCGGCAAGGGCGTGCTGAAGGCGGTCGAGCATATCAATACTGAAATCTCCGAAGCCATCATGGGCCTGGACGCTTCCGAGCAAGCCTTCTTGGACCGCACCCTGATCGACCTCGACGGCACCGACAACAAGGCCCGCCTTGGCGCCAACGCCACGCTGGCCGTGTCGATGGCCGTGGCCCGCGCCGCTGCCGAAGAAGCCGGCCTGCCGCTGTACCGCTACTTCGGCGGGTCGGGCGCGATGCAGATGCCGGTGCCGATGATGAACATCGTCAACGGTGGCGCGCACGCCAACAACAGCCTGGACATCCAGGAATTCATGATCATGCCGGTGTCGCAAACGAGCTTCCGTGAAGCCCTGCGTTGCGGCGCTGAAGTGTTCCACGCACTGAAGAAGATCCTGTCCGACAAGGGCATGTCCACGGCGGTTGGCGACGAGGGCGGCTTTGCCCCCAACTTCGCTTCCAACGAAGAGTGCCTGAACACCATCCTGCTGGCCATCGAGAAGGCTGGCTACCGTGCTGGCGAAGACGTGCTGCTGGCGCTGGACTGCGCGGCGACCGAGTTCTATCACGAAGCCGAAGGCCAGTACCACCTGGATGGCGAAGGCCTGAAGCTGACCTCGACCCAGTTCGCCGACTACCTGGCCAACCTGTGCGACAAGTTCCCGATCGTGTCGATCGAGGACGGCATGGGCGAAGGCGACTGGGACGGCTGGAAGGTGCTGACCGACAAGCTGGGCAAGCGCGTGCAGCTGGTGGGCGACGACCTGTTCGTCACCAACACCAAGATCCTGAAGGAAGGCATTGAAAAGGGCATCGGCAACTCGATCCTGATCAAGATCAACCAGATCGGCACCCTGACCGAAACCTTCGCCGCCATCGAAATGGCCAAGCGCGCCGGCTACACGGCCGTGATCTCGCACCGTTCGGGCGAGACCGAGGACAGCACCATCGCCGATATCGCGGTGGGCACCAACGCCGGCCAGATCAAGACCGGCTCGCTGTCGCGTTCGGACCGTATCTCGAAGTACAACCAGCTGCTGCGCATCGAGGAAGATCTCGGTGATATCGCCAGCTACCCGGGCAAGAGCGCGTTCTACAATCTGCGCTAAGCTCGTGCCATGCGCCGGCCGCGCACGATGCCGTGGCCGGCGCATGACGCAACTTCCTTTTTTCGCTTAAGCGCCAGAATCCATGCGCCTGATCTCGTTGCTGTTGTTTGTGCTGTTGCTCGCCATCCAGTATCCACTATGGCTGGGCAAGGGCGGCTGGCTGCGTGTGTGGGATATGGACAAGCAGGTGCAGGAACAGAGCGCGCACAACCAAGCGCTCAAGCTGCGCAATGCCAAGCTGGAAGGGGAAGTGAAGGACCTGCAGGATGGCACCGGCGCCATTGAGGAGCGTGCCCGCTATGAGCTGGGCATGGTCAAGGATGGCGAGGTGTTCGTGCAGTTCGTGGCACCGGCCCCCAAGGTCAGCGCCACGCCGCCGCTGCCGCCTCCGGCGAACTCCCCGGCATTCAATCGCCACTGACTGGCGTCTTTCCCGTTTTCTATCTCGTAGCGTCTGCCGCCGTTGCTCCGCAACGGCATGGATGAAGCATGCTCGCGTCCTTGGTTGCTTGCCGCACCAGTTTCGTCGGCCGCTTACCGCTGCTTACCACCAGTACGGATAGCCACCGTAGCCCCAGCCCCGGTATCCCGGGCTGCTGAATCCGACTCCGCCGCCCCAGTGCCCGCCGCCCCAGCCGCCGTAATACAGGTTCCAGCTAGGCGAGGGATAGGCATAGTAGCTTGCCGCCCGCGCCATGGCTTGCGCCTGTTGCTGGCGGGCAATCGCGGCATCCTGCTCGCGCAGTACCTGGCGGTTCAGCTCGCCGATCTTCTGGATGTCTTCCGCGGTGACGGGAGGCGGCGGCACGGCGTTGGGCGCCAGGCGGGCCGTCGGCGGCGAGCCGTTGAGGTCGCGCGGCAACTGGGCGCAGCCGCCGCAGGCCAGCACGGCGCCAAGCAGCATGGCGCTGATTGTGGCGCACGGGTGAGAGGACAAAGCGGACATGATGATTCCCTGACTCTGGTGGGGCGCTGACGCTTGGACCCCGGCGCAGGGCAGAAAGGTTCCTGCCGTTGCGCTTCGCATCATGGCTTGCACCGTCGCTCGCATCGCCGTCCCGCGCGTTGCCGCTCAGTGCTGCTGGCCCGCGCCGTCGCCGGCGCCGGTAGCCACGGGGACCGGCGTGAACAGCTGCGCGCAATCGACCGGGTCGAAGTGGTACTGCTGGCCGCAGAAATCGCATTGGATTTCCACTTCGCCGCGTTCCACCAGGATGTCTTCAATCTCCACGCGGCCCAGGTTCTGCAGCATGCCCGCCACCTTGGCGCGCGAGCACGAGCATTGGAAGTGCGGGGTCAGCGGCTCGAACACACGCAGGCCGGTGGCTTCCAGGTCTTCCCAGAACAGGCGGCGCAGCAAGGTGTCCGGCGTCTCGGCAAGCAGTTCGGCGTCCTTCAGCGTGGCGCCGAGCTGGCAGGCACGGTCCCAGGTGTCGAGGTCCTGCGCGCGGGCTGTGTCCGCCAGCGGCGCGCCGGTTTCGCCCACTTGCGCGGGCTCACGCTCGGCGTGGCCTTCCAGCGTGCCACCGTAGGAGGGCAGCTTTTGCAGCAGCATGCCTGCAGCGACCTTGTCGTCGGCGGCCAGCCATAGCCGCGTGTCGAGCTGCTCGGACGTCTGCATATAGTGCTCGAGCACGGCGGTCATGGATGTCATCGGGCCATGCTTGTCGGCCAGCGGCACGATGCTCTGGTACGGCTGCTGCCCGGGCAGCTTGTCCTGCGGGTCCAGCGTGATGGCGAAGCGGCCGTGGCCGCTGACGTTGACGAGATCCGCCAACGTGGCGTCGTCGGCCAGCGTCACGCCTTCGGCCAGCTTGGCCGTTGCGCGCATCGACAGGTCGGACAAGCACTCCACCACCAGCATGCGCACCGGGCCATCGCCGTGCACTTGCATCACCAGCGCGCCGTTGAACTTCAGGTTGGCCGAAAGCAGGGCGGCGGCCGACATCATTTCGCCCAGCAGCCGGCGCACCGGCGTGGGGTAATGGTTGCGGCGCAGCACTTCTTGCCAGGTGGCCTGCATGCGTACCAGCTCGCCGCGCACGGGGGCCGCGTCGAACAGGAATTTCTGCAGGGTGTCAGGGGTGGTGGTGTCAGTCACGATGATCCGTCGGTAAATCGGAGCCGCTGGCGCGGCGCCTTGGTCGCTTAGTCGATGCGTTTGAGTTGTGTCTTGTACATGGCCTGGCGGGTGGCGTAGGTCTCGGCATTGCGATACAGGTTGGCTACGTCCTGCTCGGTGAGCTCGCGCACCACCTTGGCCGGCGCGCCGAGGATCAGCGAGCGGTCCGGGAACACCTTGCCTTCGGTGACCACGGCGCCGGCGCCGACAAGGCACTCCTTGCCGATCACCGCACGGTTCAGGATCACCGCCTGGATGCCGATCAGCGAGCCTTCGCCCACGGTGCAGCCGTGCAGCATGGCCTGGTGGCCGATCGAGACCTTGTCGCCGATGGTCAGCGGGCAGCCGGGGTCGGTGTGGAGCACGGTGCCTTCCTGCACATTGCTGGACTCGCCAACCACGATCGGCTCGTTGTCGCCTCGGATCACCACGCCTGGCCATACACTGGCACGTGCCTTGAGCATCACGTTACCGATGATGGTGGC
This sequence comes from Cupriavidus sp. GW822-FHT03E04, assembly GCF_058801495.1. Classification (NCBI taxonomy): domain Bacteria; kingdom Pseudomonadati; phylum Pseudomonadota; class Betaproteobacteria; order Burkholderiales; family Burkholderiaceae; genus Cupriavidus; species Cupriavidus sp. GW822-FHT03E04. The sequence continues at coordinate 55,356 of NZ_JBXANI010000020.1, read as the reverse complement.
CTCCGGCGCCACGTAGGCATCCGGATCGATGGTGGGGGCAACGTCGCCGAGCTGGTAAAGCGCCATGGGGTCTCCTGCACAAGTTCGTATGGGTATATGGGGTTTGCCGCCGGGCTTTAAAGGGTCGTGGGCGGGCCTGCTGGCATAGGGTGCCACCTGCCGGGCCCTACAATGGCGGCAAACCGGATTTTACGCTTATGCCAGCAAACCTACCCGATGCCGCGTCTCCTGGCGCCCCTGACCCCGATCGCGGTGCCGCGCCTGGCGCTTTATCCGGCGTGGCGGCGCCGTCCTTGCGCCGCCAGGCGCTTGCCATCCTCTGCCTGAGCGACGCGCACGAGAAGGCCGCGGCCACGCGCCGGATGCGGCTGGCGGCCGAGGCCATGGCGCCGGAGGCCCTGGGCATCGGCGAGGCGATCGCGGCCGAGTTGCCGCTGCCCGGCCGGCCGCCGCTGCCCGAACTGGTGGCGCCGCAGCGGGTGGAGCGCAGGCGGTCCATCCATACGCCCGCCGGCCGCGCGGCGCTGATCCACGCGCTCGCGCATATCGAGTTCAACGCGATCAACCTGGCGCTGGATGTCATCTGGCGATTCGACGCGATGCCGGTGGCCTTCTACCTGGACTGGCTGCGCGTGGCCGACGAGGAGGCGCTGCATTTCAGCCTGCTCGCGCAGCACCTGGCCACGCTGGATGCGCGCTACGGCGATTTTCCGGCGCACAACAGCCTGTGGGAGATGGCGGACAAGACCGCCGGCGATGTGCTGGCGCGCATGGCGCTGGTGCCGCGCACGCTGGAGGCGCGCGGGCTGGATGCCTCGCCACCGGTGCGCGCCAAGCTCGCAGCCGCCGGTGATCATGAGGCCGCCGCCATCATCGACATCATCCTGCGCGACGAGGTGGGTCACGTAGCCATCGGCAACCGCTGGTACCGCTGGCTGTGTGCCTGCCGTGGCCTGGACCCCGTCGCCACCTACGCCGAACTGGCCGCGCGCTACCAGGCACCGCGCCTGCGGCCGCCCTTCAACCTGGCAGCGCGCCGCGCGGCGGGTTTCGACGAGGATGAGCTGGCGTGGCTCGAGGGACAGGCCGCTCAGTTGTATTCCGTCACCACGACATAGCCCTGCTTGCCGGCGCTACCGGGGCCTGCTGTGAATTGCACGGGCACGACCGAGGCGCGCGCTGCCGCCAGTTGGACGACCCGGCCAGGCAGCAGCGGCAGGGAGGCGGACTCCGCGGCATGGGTGCCGTTTGCCGGGCAATTGACCGAGGCGGTCCCGCTCGTGCTGATTTGCGTATTGCAGGGCGGCGCGACGATGGCCCCCCGGAAGTAGATCACGCCATCCGCGGCCCACGCGGATACCGAAAGCAAAGCACTCGCCAGGGCCAACGGCAGCCGGAGCGCGAAGCGGTGGGAGGCGGCGCGGCCGGTGCTTGCAAACGTGCTCATCGTGATCTCCTGTTCGTCATTAACTTGAAGCACATTGGGAAATTTCTGCGTGCTCTTTGGGAACTTTATTTCCCAAGATTGGGAAAAACAATCAAGATAATCCGAGTTTTCCCAACCCTTTTTTTTGCACTACTCTGTTAGGTCAGGTTGCGGAATGTGCTGCTATCCACCGTGCTGATGCTACTGAGGGGTATAGGAATTACCCTTGTTAAAAGGGCGAAAATGGAATGGTTCCGATTGGCATTTATACGAATAATCTTATAAATTTTTCGGAAAAAATGAGCTGGCATGGATGCCCCCTCCTGCGACTGGAACGTGTGGTCTGATCTGCCGAATGGGATGCGCCATAGCGATGCGCTCCGCATGTCCTTGCTAACGTCAGATTCGGCGAAAACTTGACTGTCGGGAGGGCGACGCATATCGATGCGCGCGATCGGTTGTCCGTGGCGCGGCAGGTTGTGCCGGCCGGACGCTGGGAGGCGGGGCTTGGAGGGCGGGTTTGAGCGCCAGGGACAGGGGCGGGTGCGAGCCTTGCGGCCGCACCCGCCTGCCAGTGCTACGGGCGGGCTGGCGCGGCGCGCCGGGCTTCGATCTCGCGCAGCGCGCGCCGCTGGATCTTGCCAGTGGTGGTCATCGGCAACTGCGCGATGAATTCGATGATCTTGGGATATTCATACGGCGCTAGCTGGCCGCGCACATGCTGCTGCAGCTCGGCGACCAGCGCGGCGTCGGCCTGCGCCGAACGCACAATCGATGGCACCAGCACGATGAATGCCTTGACCACCGCGCCGCGCTCCGGGTCCGGCGAGGGCACCACCGCGCAGTTCGACACGGCGGGATGCTTGAGCAGGCAGTTCTCGATCTCGGTCGGGCCAATGCGGTAGCCGGAGGATTTGAAGACATCGTCGGCGCGCCCCTGGTACCACAGGTAGCCGTCTTCGTCGATGCGCGCCAGGTCGCCCGTGCGGCACCAGCGCAGGCCGTCGCGCTCCAGGTACTTGCCGGCGGTGGCGTCCTCGTTGCGCCAGTAGCCGAGGAAGAACACGGGGTCGGGATGGCCGTGGGCGTCGGTGCTGCACACGGCCACCTCGCCGTCCTCGCCCGCCGCGCAGGGCCTGCCTTCGTCGTCGACCACGGCGATGCGATGGCCGGGGTAGGGCCTGCCCATCGAGCCCGGGCGCGCCGGCCAGCCTGGCTGGCCATCGTTGTTCTGCGCGGTGCAGTTGCCCACGATGTAGTTGATTTCGGTCTGGCCGAACATTTCGTTGACGACCACGCCGAGCGCGTCGCGGCACCAGGCGAACACGGTTTCCCCCACGGCTTCGCCCGCGCTCATCAGCGCGCGCAGGTGCAACTGGTAGTGCTTGCTCGGCGCGGGGCAGGTTTTCATCATCTGCTTGAGCGCGGTGGGAAACAGGAAGGTATTGGTGACGCGATAACGCGCCATCAGCGCGAAGGCGGTTTGCGCGGAGAACCTGCCTTGGTAACCCACGATGGTCTTGCCGAAATACAGCGTGGGCATCAGTGCGTCCCACAGCCCGCCGGTCCAGGCCCAGTCCGCGGGGCTCCAGAACACGTCGCCGGCCTGGGGAAACCAGTTTTGCGAACAGACGAAGCCGGGGAGGTTGCCTATCAGCGCGCGGTGCGGGATCAGGGCGCCCTTGGGCGGGCCGGTGGTGCCGCTGGTGTAGATCAGCACCGCCGCCTCGTCGGCCTTGGTCACGACTGCGGTGAACGCCGGCAGCTCGGCCGCCAGCAGCGCATCCCAGTCGTGCTCCGCGCGGCCCACGGCGGCACCGGCGCCGATCACCGTGGCCAGCGCCGGGCACTCGGCGCGCGCGGCCAGCACGTTGTCGATGGAGGATTCGTCTGCAATCGCCACGCACGCCTCGCTGTGCTGGAGACGGTACGCCAGGGCTTGCGGGCCGAACAGCATCGACAACGGCATGGCGATGGCGCCGAGCTGGTAGATCGCCATATGCGCAATCACCGTCTCGATGCGCTGCGGCATGACGATGCCCACGCGGTCGCCCCGCGCCACACCCAGCGTGCGCAGCGCCCGGGAGAGGCGATCGGCCTCGGCCTGGATGAAGGCGTAGCTGTAGCTGGCGCGGCGCCCGTCCTCGTGCTCGGTGTGAACCGCGATGCGATCCATCGTGGCCGGGTCGCGCGCCCAGCGGCCGCAGCATGCGTCGGCCAGGTTGAAAAACTCGGGCACATGCCAGTGGAATTGCGAGTGTAGCGCGGGATAGTCGTCGCGCCGGCTGGCTGGCAGGGCGGATGCGGCCATGCTGGGTCTCCTGGGTTGCGTTCGGGATGCGGGCCGGGCCGGCTTGCCGCTATAATCCGCAAACGAACGATCGTTCTATTTTTAGGCTTCCCCGTTGCCACGGGTGAAAGCGTCCGCCACGATCAGGGAAAAGTCACCCGGGGAGACACCATGGCAATCAGAGAAACCTCGCGCTCGGAATTTATCACGTTGCGCGGCCTCAATATGCACGTGCGCCACTGGGGCGAGCCCGGTGCGCCCACCTTGTTCCTGCTGCATGGCTGGATGGACGTGGCCGCCTCGTTCCAGTTCATGGTGGACGCGCTGGAACGCGATTGGCACGTGATCGCCCCGGACTGGCGCGGCTTTGGCCAGACCGACTGGCCTACGCGCTACCCCGGCACCGAGTCCTACTGGTTTCCCGACTATGTTGCCGATCTCGAGGCCGTGCTCGACCACTACCAGCCGGACGCGCCGGTGAACCTGGTGGGGCACAGCATGGGCGCCAACGTGGCTTGCTTCTACGCCGGCATCCGCCCCGAGCGGGTGCGCCGCGTGGTTGACCTGGAGGGGTTTGGCATGACCGGCACGCGCGCCGAGCAAGCACCCGGGCGCTATGCGCGCTGGCTCGACGAGTTGCGCGAGCGCCAGCCGTTGCGCTCCTATGACAGCGTGGGGGCGGTGGCGGCACGGCTGCAGAAGACCAATCCGCGCCTGCCCGATGACCGCGCCGCCTTCCTGGCCGAGCACTGGTCAGCGCGCAATGCGCAAGGCCGCTGGGAGATCCTGGGCGATGCCGCGCACAAGATGGTCAATCCGGTGCTGTACCGGCTCGACGAGGTGATGGCGATCTGGGCGCAGGCCACCGCGCCGGTGCTGCACGTGGAAGCACGCAATTCGCAAACGCTCAGCCACATTGCAAAGGACCAGCCGCTGGCGGAGTTCAAGCAGCGCTTCAAGGCGTTTCGCGATTTCCGCGAGGCCATTGTCGATGACGCCGGCCATATGCTGCATCACGACCAGCCGCGGGTGGTGGCCGGGCTGGTCGAGTCTTTCTGCGTCTGACGCTGTGGGCCGTGCAGGCTGTCGCGCTCAGGCGTGCGTCAGCTTTTCCTTGAGCGTGGCGTTGTTGCTGGTGTGCACATGAACCAGTGCCTTTTCCGGGAAGGCATAGTGATAGGCGCGCCGCAGGGCCAGGGCTGCCTCGTGGAAGCCCGAGAGGATGAGCTTTTGCTTGTTGGGGTAGAAGGCAATGTCGCCCGCGGCGAAAATGCCGCGGCGGGACGTTTCGTAGGTGGTGGTATCCACCATGATGCGCCCGGCGCGCATGTCGAGGTCCCACTGGGCGATCGGGCCGGGCTCGGAGACGAGGCCGTACAGCGCGACGAGTTCGTCGGCAGGCAGGCTGATCGTGTCTTCCCGGGTACGAATGTCGACCCCGGCCAGGGAGCCACCCTCGGTCTTGAGCGCGCCCAGCATGCCCACCACGAAGTCCATCTCGCCGGCGGCCACGGCCGCGCGCATTTCGGCCACCGTACCGTCGGCCGCGCGAAAGCCTTCCCGGCGGTGCAGCAACGTAACGCGCGCCGCGGTCTTGCGCAGCGCCAGCGCCCAGTCCAGGGCGGAATCTCCGCCGCCGGCCACCACCACGCGCTTGCCGGCGAAGCGCGCGGTGTCGCGCACAGCGTAGTGCAGGTGGCGGTCTTCCAGCGCGGCGGCCTCGGGCAGCGCCACGCGTTGCGGGGCGAAAGCGCCAGCGCCGGCGCAGATCAGCACTGCGGCCACGTCGAAGCGCTTGCCGGTGTCGGTTGTGACCAGCAGGCGGTGCGGGTGCTCATGGCCGGCCGTGCCGTGAGCTTCGGGCGGGACCTCGGCCAGGCCGTTGGCGCGCTCGTTGAAATGCATGGGAAAAGCGAACGGCGCGCATTGCTCGAGCAGGCGGTCGACCAGGTCCTGTGCCAGGCACCCCGGCACCGCGGGGATGTCGTAGATCGGCTTTTCCGGGTAGAGCTCGGTGCACTGTCCGCCGGCGCGGTCCAGCACGTCGATGAGCTCGCACTTCAGCCCCAGCACACCCGCCTGGAAGGCGGCAAACAGGCCGACCGGGCCGGCGCCGACGATCAGCACATCGGTGCGGATCACGTCGGCCGGGACGGTTGGGGTGCGGGAATCAGGCGTGGCGCAAGCAGGGGTTTGGGTCGGCATGGCTTGGCGGGCGGCGCGCGTGGCGGCGCCCGGCAGGAGGGTCGTCAGGCCCCAACTATACCGCGCGGGGCCGGCCCTGCCGCCTACGCCAGCGTTGGCGGCAGGGCTATCGGCGCGGATGTGTGGGCCAGCCCACGCGGCGCGCATTGGCGCGGTATTAAAGTCGGATTGAAGTTGGATTAGCGCGGAATTATCGCGAGAGTAGAATAGACGCATGCAAAATTCACACGCAATCAACGCAGATCTGCATTGCCATTCCACGGTGTCCGACGGCATGTTGTCCCCCGAGGACGTGGCCGCGCGCGCGCATGCCGGCGGCGTGGCGTTCTGGGCGCTGACGGACCATGACGAGGTCAAGGGCCAGGCCAGGGCGCGGGCCGCGGCCGAGGCGCTTGGCATGCGCTACGTGCCCGGGGTGGAGATCTCGGTGACGTGGGCCGGGCAGACCGTGCATATCGTTGGCTTGCAGATCGACCCCGGCAGCCAGGTGCTGGTCAATGGCCTGGCAGCCACGCGCTCCGGGCGGGCCGCCAGGGCGCAGGACATCGGCGAAGCGCTGGCCGCGATCGGCATCGAGGGCGCCTATGAGGGCGCGCTGCGCCACGTCGGTAATCCCGACCTGATCTCGCGCACCCATTTCGCGCGCTGGCTGGTGGAAGAAGGGCGGTGCAAGACCATCAGCGAAGTGTTTGACGACTACCTCGGCGAAGGCTGCCCGGGCTATGTCGGGCACCGCTGGGCCAAACTGGCCGATGCGGTGGGCTGGATCCAGGCGGCCGGCGGCATTCCTGTGATGGCGCACCCGGGCCGCTACAACTACACGCAACTCCAGCACGATGCGCTGTTCGACGAGTTCAAGCAGCTCGGCGGGGCCGCGGTCGAGGTGGTCACCGGCAGCCATACGCCGGAGCAGTACCGCCAATATGCCAATGTCGCGCATCACTATGGCCTGCTGGGCTCGCGCGGCTCGGACTTCCACGGGCCGGGCGAGGGACGGATCGAGCTGGGCTCGCTGCCGCCGCTGCCGTCGTCGGTCACCCCGGTCTGGCATGACTGGTAAGCCGCGCCGGCCAACGGCCGCCCCGCGCCCAGCCCGCCCGAACCCGCCATGCGCTCCCTTCGCTTCTCCCCATCGCAGAACTGGCCTGGAATGCGCGCGGCGTTTGCGCCCATCCCGCGGCCGGTCGCCCCAGGCCCGCACATGTCCCAATACTTCGAGATCCATCCGCTCAACCCGCAATCCCGCCTGATCAAGCAGGCCGCGCAGATCATCGGGCAGGGCGGGCTGATTGCCTTGCCCACCGACTCCAGCTATGCGCTGGCCTGCCGGCTCGACGACAAGGCCGCGGTAGAGCGGCTGCGCCGCTTGCGCGGGATCGACGACAAGCACCATCTGACCCTGATGTGCAGCGATTTGTCGGAGCTTGGCAACTTCGCGCGGGTGGACAACCGGCAGTACCGCTGGCTCAAGGGCGCCACGCCCGGGCCCTACGTCTTTATCCTCGAGGCCACCAAGGAAGTGCCGCGCCGGCTTTCGCATCCCGCCCGCAAGACCATTGGCGTGCGGGTGCCCGACCATCCCATTCCGCTGGCGCTGCTGGCCGAAGTGGGCGAGCCGCTGATTTCGGCTACTTTGCAGTTGCCGGGCGACGAAGCCCCGCTCAACGAGCCGGAGGTGATCCGCGCCCGGCTGGAAAAACTGCTGGAACTGGTGATCTGCGGCGGCGCCGCGCCCGCGCAGCCGACCACGGTGATCGACCTGACCGCCGGCGAGCCCGAGCTGGTGCGGCAAGGACGCGGCGATATCGAGCGTTTTGGACTGTGATTGCCACCGAACAGTCGCTTTGCCGCAGCCCCGGTACAATAGTGACCCATGGATTCTTCTCTGATTCAGACCCTAGCGGTCTACGCCCTGCCGGTCCTGTTCGCCATCACGCTGCATGAAGCCGCGCACGGCTACGTGGCCAAGCTGTTTGGCGACAACACCGCCTACTCGATGGGCCGCGTCAGCCTTAACCCGGCGCGCCATATCGATCCCATCGGCACCATCGCGGTGCCGCTGCTGCTCTATTTCATGACCAGCGGGCAGTTTGTCTTCGGCTACGCCAAGCCGGTGCCGGTCGCCTTCGACCACCTGCGCAATCCGCGCTGGCATGGCATGTGGGTGGCGCTGGCGGGCCCGGGCAGCAATGTGCTGCAGGCCTTCCTGTGGGCGCTGGTGGCGGTTGGCCTGGTGGTGGGCAGGGTGCCGGAGCCGTTCTTCACCCAGATGGCGCAGGCCGGCGTGCTGGTCAACCTGGTGATGGCTGCGTTCAACCTGTTCCCCGTGCCGCCGCTCGACGGCGGCCGCGTCCTGACCGCGTTGTTGCCGCAGCGGATCGCGCATGCGGTGTCGCGCATCGAGCCCTATGGCATCTTCGTGGTGCTGGCGCTGGTGGCGGCTGGCGTGATCACCAAAGTGTGGATGCAGCCGGTGATGGGGGCGCTCAGGAGCCTGGTGTTGCTGATGCTGCAACCCATCCTGGCGCTGGTGCAGTAAGCCGCGCCGCGGCGCCGGCGCCCATGCCGGCGCAGACCTCGAATACGCGTACCCGTACCTGCACCGATTCCCACAAATACAGATAGACATGTTTCCCGATCGCGTTCTTTCCGGCATGCGGCCTACCGGCGCGCTGCACCTGGGCCACTATCACGGCGTACTCAAGAACTGGGTCCAGCTCCAGGCCGAATATCCCTGTTTCTTCTTCGTGGCAGACTGGCACGCGCTCACCACGCACTATGAATCGCCGGAGGTGATCGGCGAATCCGTTTGGGAGATGCTGATCGACTGGCTCGCCGCCGGCGTCGATCCCGAGCGCGCCACGCTGTTCATCCAGAGCCGCGTGCCCGAGCATGCCGAGCTGTTCCTGCTGCTGTCGATGGGCACGCCGCTGGGCTGGCTGGAGCGGGTGCCGACCTACAAGGACCAGATCGAGAAGCTCAAGGACAAGGATCTCTCCACCTACGGCTTTCTCGGCTATCCGCTGCTGCAGGCCGCCGACATCCTGATCTACCGCGCTGGCCGTGTGCCGGTGGGCGAGGACCAGGTGCCGCATGTGGAGATCACGCGCGAGATCGCGCGCCGCTTCAACTACCTGTACGGGCGCCAGCCGGACTTCGAGGCGCAGGCGCAGGAGGCCGCCAAAAAGCTGGGCGGCAAGCGCACCAAGGCTTATCTGGAACTGCGCCGCGCCTATCAGGAGCAGGGCAAGGCAGAGGCGCTCGAGGAGGGCGGCGCGCTGGTGGCGCAGTCGCAGAGCCTGGCCGCCGAAGACCGTGAATTGCTGCTGGGCTACCTGGGCGGTTCGCGCAAGACTATCCTGGTCGAGCCGCAGGCGCTGCTGACCGCGGCATCGCGCATGCCCGGGCTGGACGGCCAGAAGATGTCGAAGTCCTATGGCAACACCATCCGCATGCGCGAGGACAAGGCGTCGGTGGAAAAAAAAGTGCGTACCATGCCGACCGATCCGGCGCGCGTGCGCCGCACCGATGCCGGCGACCCGGCGCGTTGCCCCGTGTGGCAACTGCACCAGGTCTATACGGACGCGCCCACCCGCGAGTGGGTCGAGAAGGGCTGCCGCAGCGCTGGCATCGGCTGCATCGAATGCAAACAGCCGGTGATCGAGGGCATCCTGCGCGAGCAGCAGCCCATGCTGGAGCGGGCGCAAAAATACATGGACGATCCGGCGCTGCTGCGCGCCATTGTCGACCACGGCTGCGACCGGGCCAGTCAGGTGGCGCGCGAGACGATGCGCGACGTGCGCACCGCCATGGGCCTGGGGTACCGGTGAGCACGGCGGCGGGCATCCCCCACGCGCCGCTGGGCGCACCGTCACCCTGGGTGGCGCGCTGGGCGCATCTGGTGCGCCCGGGCGGCCGCGTGCTCGACCTGGCCTGCGGCAATGGCCGGCACGCCACCTGGTTCGCGCGCCGCGGCCATGCGGTGCTGGGCGTCGATCGCGATGCGGCGGCATTGGCCGCGCTGGCGGCTTTGCCCGAAGGCGTCGCCACGCGCGCGGCCGACCTGGAGCAGGGCACGTGGCCGCTGGCGGATGAGCCGGGCTTCGACGCGATCGTGGTCACCAACTACCTGCACAGGCCGCTTTGGGCGCATTTGTTCGCTGCGCTGGCGCCGGGTGGCGTGTTTCTTTACGAAACCTTCGCGGCTGGCAACGAGACCGTGGGCAAGCCTTCGAACCCGGATTTCCTGTTGCAGCCGGGCGAGTTGCTGGATGCCGTGCACGGCATCTTGCGGGTGATTGCCTACGAAGATGGTGTGCTGGAAGTGCCTAAAGCTGCCTTTGTGCAGCGTATTTGCGCGATTCGCGAAGATATAGGCAAAACGGGCGGCGGAGCGCCGCCGCGGTATCCTTTGCCGGGCTGAAGTGCGGCCCCGGTTATTTGCGGGCCCGGTCGGCGAGACCTGGGCTTCACGCGTTGAACTGCCTTGGGTTTTCCCCGGTCGAAGGTGCGGTCGGAAGGCCTTGGGTATCCGGTACAATCGCGGTATTCGTTTCTCGAATTCTCAAACGTTATGACACAGATTAACGGCAGCATCGTCGCTATCGTGACGCCGATGCAGGAAGATGGCAGCCTGGATTTCCCCGCGCTGCGCGCCCTGGTCGACTGGCACGTGGCCGAGGGCACCGATGGCATCGTGATCGTCGGCACCACCGGCGAGTCGCCCACGGTGAACGTGGATGAGCATTGCGAGCTGATCCGCGTCGCCGTGGAGCAGGCCGACAAGCGCATCCCGATCATCGCCGGCACCGGCGGCAACTCGACCAAGGAAGCGATCGAGCTGACCGCGTTTGCCAAGCAGGTCGGCGCCGATGCGTCGCTGCAGGTGGTGCCCTACTACAACAAGCCCACCCAGGAGGGCATGTATCGCCATTTCCGCACGATCGCGGAAGCGGTGGACCTGCCTGTCGTGCTGTACAACGTGCCGGGCCGTACCGTGGCCGACATGCAGCACGACACCATCCTGCGTCTGGCGCAGGTACCGGGCATCATCGGCGTCAAGGAAGCGACCGGCAATATCGACCGTGCCGCGCAACTGATCAAGGATGCGCCGCAGGGCTTCTCCATCTACAGCGGCGATGATCCCACGGCGATTGCCCTGATGCTGCTGGGCGGCCATGGCAATATCTCCGTCACGGCCAACGTGGCGCCGCGCAAGATGCACGAATTGTGCGTGGCTGCCCTGAAGGGCGACGCGATTACCGCGCGTCGCATCCATATGGAACTGGTTGCGCTGAACAAGGCGATGTTCGTCGAGGCCAACCCGATTCCCGTCAAGTGGGCGCTCCAGCAAATGGGCAGAATGCAGGGTGGCATCCGCCTCCCGCTTACTCCGCTGTCACCGGAATACCACGATGTGGTGCGCAAGGCGCTGTCGGCGGCCGGCCTGCTCGGCTGATCGCACTGTGTTTTGCCGTCATCCCTCAACTAGGATTGCGTGTCAATGAAACTCAAGCTTAACCGCCACGGTGCAACGCAAGTTGGCCGTGCCGCCCTGGTCTTGCCCGTGCTTGTGGCAAGCGCGTTGTCCGGTTGCAGCAGCATCAACGACGCGATGGCGCCCGACAAGATCGACTACAAGTCCGCTGCCAAGCGCACCTCCACGCTGGACGTGCCGCCGGACCTGACCAAGATCGAAGGCGACCGCCGCTACTCCGTGCCGGATCAGAACGGCACGTCCACCTTGTCGACCTACAACCAGTCGAACAAGGTCGTGCAGCAGCAGGTGGGCGCCGAGAACGTGCTGCCCTCCACGCAAGGCATCCGCATGGAGCGCGACGGCAACCAGCGCTGGCTGGTGATCAGCAACGGCATGCCGGCGGACAAGCTGTGGCAGTCGATGCGCGAATTCTGGCAGGAGAGCGGTTTCCTGCTGGTGCAGGACTCGCCCGAGACCGGCATCATGGAAACCGACTGGGCCGAGAACCGCGCCAAGATCCCGCAGGATTTCATCCGCAACACGATCGGCAAGGTCTTCGACGGGCTGTACTCGACGTCCGAGCGCGACAAGTTCCGCACGCGCTTGGAGCGCTCGCAGAACGGCAACCTGGAAGTCTTCATCAGCCACCGTGGTGCGCAGGAGCAACTGACTGGCATCGACAAGTCGACCACGACCTGGACGCCGCGCCCCTCCGATCCGGAGCTGGAGGCCGAATTCCTTTCGCGCTTCGCGCAGCGCCTGGGCGTGCAGAAGGAGCAGGCCGACCGCATGGCCAAGAACCCCGCTTCGCCGGCAGCCGCCGCTGCGGGCGCCACTGCCGCAAAGGGTGCAGCGCCTAGCGCCAATGCTAACCTGACCCAGGTCAATGGCAGCCAGGCACTGCAGTTGTCCGAGCCGTTCGACCGCGCCTGGCGCTCGGTCGGCCTGGCGCTGGACCGCGTGAATTTCACGGTGGAAGACCGGGACCGCGCGCAAGGCCTGTACTACGTGCGCTATGTCGACCCGCGCGACACCGTGGACAATCGCGGTTTCTTCTCCAAGCTGTTCACCAAGACCGGCACCGAGGACAGCAAGAAGGCGAAGAAGTATCGCGTGGCACTGAAGGGTGATGGCACTGGCACGACCGTGACGGTGCAGAACGATGCGGGCCAGCCGGAAGGCACCGAAGTCGGCAAACGCATTCTTTCGCTGCTCGACGAGCAACTGCGCTGACCGGCATGCGGGTCACGCAAACCACCCCGCGGCGCCCTGCCGCGAGGTGGCTCGCCGGGCTGCCAGGGGAGGCAGGCGCATGATGCGCTTTGCCTTCCTCGGTAGCGGCAGCGAGGGCAATTCCCTGTTGATCGAGTCGCAAGAGGGCACCACCACGACCAGGGTGTTGCTCGATTGCGGCTTCGGCATTCGCGAAACCGCGCGGCGGCTGGAGCGGCTCGGCATCACGCCGGATCAGCTCGATGCCGTGCTGGTTACCCACGAGCACGGCGATCATGTCGGCTCGGCTTACGCCTTTGCTTCCCGTCACGACCTGCCGGTACATACCAGCCACGGCACCTGGCTTGCCACCTCGCACATGCGCGGGGCGGACAAGGCCGACGTGCGCGTGTGTGGTGCCGACCATCCGTTGGCGATCGGCAACCTCCACATCCTCCCATACACCGTGCCGCACGATGCGCGTGAGCCGTTGCAGTTCGTGCTCAGTGACGGCGACGCCCGCCTGGGCGTGCTGACGGATGCAGGCATGGAGACGCCTTACGTCACCGCGCGGCTGGCGGGGGTGCATGCCCTGGTGCTGGAATGTAACCACGATCGGGAGATGCTGCGCAATTCCGCCTACCCGTATTCGCTGAAGCAGCGCATTGGCGGCGATTTTGGCCACCTTGCCAATGAAGTGGCGGCCGGCATCCTGGAGCGAGTGGCGCATGCGGGGCTGCAGCGCGTGGTGGCCGCGCACCTGAGCCAACAGAACAATACCCGGGAGCTGGCCACCCAGGCACTGGCCACGGCGCTGGGCGTGTCGTCAGACGAAATCCTGGTGGCGGACCAGCACGAAGGACTGGGCTGGCAGCCGGTCAGGGCCTGAGACGCGGCGGGCAATGCGCCGGCGAAGCCTGCAGACGTAAAGCTACAGACGTAAAAAAGCCGACCCGAAGGTCGGCTTTTTTATCGGTCGAGACCGATTACTGCTTAGCAGCAGCAGCCGATGCGTCAGCAGCCGGTGCCGAAGCGTCAGCGGCAGCGGCCGGAGCCGATGCGTCAGCAGCGGGAGCAGCAGCCGGAGCCGATGCTTCAGCCGGAGCAGCAGCAGCCGGAGCCGAAGCTTCCGGTGCCGGAGCAGCGGCTTCTTCTTTCTTGCCGCAAGCGGCGAGAGCAACGGCGGCGAGCAGCGATGCGATCAGGAGAGACTTCTTCATTGTTCGTCCTTTAACTTTAATAACAGAAAAACAGGCGATGAATAATTACCGGTAATTATCGCTCTTGAACTGCAAAATAGAGGCTCTCCCGGGTGCCGACAAATGCAGTGGTACACAGTACTAGCCAGCCGGTGATTATATCCGCGTTTTCCCGGCTTGTGTAGCGCTGTCTTTTCCTGTTTTTGGTTGTTACGGATTATTACAGCGAAGCAGGTCCGAATTGCAGCCAGCCCTCCAGCGCCCAGTGATGGAAAGTCTCCATCAGATCCGGCAGGTCCGCGCAGGCAGCCACTTCCACGGCGCTCAGGCAGCGCCGGTCCGCCAGCAGGCGCAGCCAGCGCGCCAGCGCCGAGGGCGGCTCGTAAGCTTCGCCATTGATAAAGAAATGCGCGCGGTCATACAACGCGATGGATCCCGGCGCAAGCACGACGCCATGAGCCAGGGCGAGTTTGTTGTATTTCTTCAGCGTGATTTCGGATATTTCCGCAAACTCCACGCTTGGCTTGGGCTCGGAGAGATGCGCGCCCAGAAACTCCGAAACCATGCTACCCGACCAACGGAGGGCGCTCAGTTTCTCGGTCACCGCCCGCACCATCTGGGCAGGCAGCTGGGCTGGATGTGATGTTGCCGGCTCGCCGGCATCCGCGTAGCGCCCGCTCAAATCCTCGTTGTCCTCGACCGTTTCCGACAGCCAGGCCAGGAAGTGCCCCGCCAGTTCGCGGTAGGCCGGTGCGCGAAAGCCGATCGAGTACGTCATGCACTCGCCGTCGGCCACGCCGTCGTGGGCATACTGAGGTGGCAGGTACAGCATGTCGCCTGGCTCCAACACCCATTCTTCTTCGGCCGTGAAGTCCGACAGGATCTTGAGCGGCAGGTCCGGGACCAGGTCGAGCTTGGTCTGGGACGAGATGCGCCAGCGGCGCCGGCCCGATACTTGCAACAGAAAAACGTCGTAGGAATCGAAGTGCGGGCCCACGCCGCCGCCGTCGGTGGCGTAGCTGACCATCAGGTCGTCCAGGCGCGCATCCGGGACGAAACGGAATTGCCCCAGCAAGTCCGCGGCTGCACTATCGTGGAGGTTAACGCCCTGCACCAGCAGCGACCATTGACGGGCTTTCAGGGAGGGCAGGTTGTCGGCGGCGAAGGGGCCTTGTTCGAGCTTCCAGCGGTTGCGAAAGTGCGACACCAGGCGCGACTCGACGTCGTCGCGGTCGGCCAGTTGGAAAAGCGACTCGCGCGATACCGGCGGCACGATTCCCGGTACGGCTTGTCGAATCAGCAGGGGTTTGCGGTGCCAGATATCGCGCATGAAAGCAGCTGGCGTCATGCCACCCAGGAGGGTGAGCGGCGCGTCAGGATCGACGGGGCCGGGGGGCAAGGCCTGCGCGTATAATGCGGAATCGTTCATGGAGTCAAGAATTGAAAATCGCTAAGAACACGGTGGTATCCGTGGTGTACAAGCTGTCGGATGCGCAGGGCAATCTGATCGAGGAGTCGGATGAGCCGATGGTTTACTTGCACGGCGGATATGATGGCACGTTCCCCAAGATCGAGGAAGCGCTGGAAGGCCATGAAGCCGGCTTCGAAACCCAGTTGCAGCTCGAGCCCGAGGAAGCCTTCGGCGATTACGACGCCGATATGGTCAAGGTAGAGCCGCGCGACCGTTTCCCCGAGCCGCTGGAAGTCGGCATGCAATTCGAAGGCGTGCCCGAAGACGGCGACGACGAAGACTCGATCATCTACACCGTGACCGACGTGGCCGAAGACAAGGTGGTGCTGGATGGCAACCACCCGCTGGCCGGCATGGCGCTGCGTTTCTGGCTGCAGGTAGCGGAAGTCCGCGAAGCCACGGGCGACGAAGTGCAGCACGGCCACGCGCATGGCGCCTCGGGCATCGAAGTCGTGGACGAAGATGAGGACGACGAAGGCGACGGCAGCCGCACGCTGCACTGAGTGCGCCACGCGCGCGCGCCCTCGCGGAAGGTCCCACGAATAAAGCCGGCATCGCCGGCTTTTTCTTTGTGGTGCGGGGTTGGGCTGACGCTATTCATTCCGCCTCGGGGCCATCCTTGAGCGTGACCTCAAACAGCGACGGCGACCCCGGCGTGATCACCAGTTCGGTGTACTGGCCGGGCGCGCCGCCTGGCAACACCACGCGGGAGACGTTGCGCAGCGTCTTGCCGCTGGCATCTTTCAGTGGCGTATCGATGCCGAAGCCGCCCAGGCCGGTATGCACCAGCAGGACCTGGCCACGGTAGCGCCCGGCCAGCTCGCGCAACTGGCGCTTGAACTCCAGGAAGCCATCGCGCGCGCGCCGGCGCAGGAAGCCATCGAGCAGGGAGGGCTTGCCGCGCTGCTCCCAGCCGTTGCCGAACTGTGGGTCGGCATGCATGAGCAGCACGATGCCGGGCAGGTTCTGCTGCTGCGCCAGCGAAAACGCGCGCGCCAGCCATTGGCGGTTGGCCTCGCGGCGATCCTCGAACTCGCCGTTGCGCCCGCCTTCCGAGCGATAGTGATTGTTGTCGCCCGGCAGGTTCAACCCCACCAGCATGACGCGCCCAGCGTGCCAGCGCACGTTTTCCCGATAGCTGCGAAAGGTAGCCTGTTCGGACTGCCGCATCAGCGGCAGTACCCGCTGGCCCAGCGTGGTATCGGCCGGATAGAACAGCTCGCGCAGGCGGTTCAGCCGCTCCACCGCATCGAAGCGCCCGTTGGCGGCGCGAGCGCATTCCGCCCAGTCGGTTTCGCCAGGCAGGTAGACGAGCGGCAGCGGCGACTGGTCGAGCAACCGCTGGCGAGCGGAAAGCAGGGTGTCGCCGCAGGATTCGGTATCGCCCTTGATGCCGCCCAGATGGACGACAAACTCCAGCCGGCGCGCGGCCAGGAAATCGAGCAGGCGGGCGGTGCCCGCTTCGGCGGCCGGCCACTGCGGCTGGTCGGCGATCAGGGCCACGCGTATCGTTTCGGCAGCCGGAGCTGGAGCCGGAGCCGGAGCCGGAGCCCGGGCACGGTTCGCCGCCTGGCCCGGCAGCGCCAGCAACACGCCAAGCATGGCCAGTCCGGCCAGGAGCAGCCAGCGCTGGCGCACGATCCCGGTTGGCGTCATGCGGTGGCTACGGCATCCTTGGCGAGCGCGCGCAGCCGATAGAGCGCGTCGAGTGCATCGCGCGGCGTCAGGCTGTCCGGGTCGAGCTCGGCCACCGCGTCTAGCAAGGCGGCCTGCTGCACGGAAATCGCATTGACCGGCTGGCCATTGCCAAAGGTCCCGTCTTTGCCTTCGCCTTGTTCCAGGTAGTCGTCGTCATCGTCCGGGGGCGAGGGCGGCGCGGCGAACAGATCCAGCTGCGGCGTGGGCGTGGCATCCGCCGACTGTTGCTCCAGCCAGGCCAGGTGCTTGCGCGCGGCGCGGATCACCGGCTGCGGCACGCCCGCCAGCTGCGCCACCTGCAGGCCGTAACTCTGGCTGGCAGGCCCATCCTGTACGGCATGCAGGAAGACGATGCCATCGCCATGCTCGACCGCGGACAGGTGGACATTGGCCGCCTGCGTGAACTCCTGCGGCAGTTGCGTCAACTCGAAATAATGGGTGGCAAACAGTGTATGGCTGCGGTTATGCGCCAGCAGGTGGCGCGCGATCGCCCACGCCAGCGCGAGGCCGTCGAAGGTCGACGTGCCGCGGCCGATCTCGTCCATCAGCACCAGGCTGGCAGGCGTGGCGTTGTGCAGGATGCTGGCGGCCTCGGTCATTTCCACCATGAAGGTGGAGCGCCCACCCGCGAGGTCGTCGGCGGCGCCGATGCGGGTGAAGATGCGGTCGATCGGGCCGATCACCGCGCGCCGCGCCGGTACATAGGCGCCCACGCAAGCCAGCAGCACGATCAGCGCGGTCTGGCGCATGAAGGTCGATTTACCGCCCATGTTCGGGCCGGTGATCAGCAGCAGCTTGCGCGCTTCGGTCAACTGGCAATCATTGGCGATGAACGGCACGGATTCCGCTGCGAGCTGGCCCTCCACGACCGGATGACGGCCCTGGGTCAGGTCGATCACGTTCTCGGCTACGCGCTCGGGCTGGGTCCAGTCCAGCGTCTGCGCGCGCTCGGCCAGCGCCGCGAGGACGTCCAGGCGGGCCAGCGCGCCGGCCACCCGCTGCAACTCGCCGATATGCGGCAGCAATTGCTGGAGCAATGCGTCGTACAGCTGCTTCTCGCGTACCAGCGCGCGGTCTTGCGCGGACAGGGCCTTGTCCTCGAAGACCTTGAGCTCGGGCGTGATGTAGCGCTCGGCGTTCTTCAGCGTCTGGCGGCGGCGGTAGTCGTCGGGGACCTTGTCGGCCTGGCCGTTGGTCACCTCGATGTAGAAGCCATGCACGCGGTTGTATTCCACGCGCAGGTTGGCGATGCCGGTGCGAGTGCGCTCGCGGGCTTCCAGGTCGACCAGGAACTGGCCGCAGTTCTCCGAGATATCGCGCAGCTCATCGAGCGTGGCATCGTAGCCACGGGCGATCACGCCGCCATCGCGGACCACGGTGGCCGGCTCCGGCGCCACCGCGCTGGCCAGCAGGGCATGGCATTCCCAGGGCACCGCCAGTTCCGTCAACGTCTGGTTGAGCAACGGCGCGGCATCGTCAGCGCGCAGGCAGGCCTGCACGTCGGGCAGGGCGGTCAGCGTGTCGCGCAGGGAGGACAGGTCGCGCGGGCGCGCATTCATCAGGGCCAGGCGCGCGGTAATGCGCTCCACGTCGGACAGCCGGCGCAGCGCCGCGCGCAGCGCATCGGTGCCCTGGCCGATCAGCGCGCCGATGGCCTGCTGGCGCGCCTGCGGGATGGCGCTGTCGCGCAGCGGATGGTGCAGCCAGTGGCGCAGCAGGCGGCTGCCCATGGCGGTGGCGCAGGTGTCCAGCAGCGAGAACAGCGTCGGTGACTCGCCGCCGCGCAGGGTCTCGGTCAGTTCCAGGTTGCGCCGCGTGGCGGTGTCCAGCCCAACGAATTCGGATTCGCGCTCGACCGTCACGCCCTTCACATGGCGCAGCGACTGCCCCTGGGTGGAAGCCGCGTAGTTCAGCAGCGCGCCGGCGGCGCCGAGCGCCGCGCCCAGCCCGGCACAGCCAAACGGATCGAGGCTGGCCACGCCGAGCTGCTCGCGCAGGCGGCGGGTGCCGGCTTCCTGGTCGAAATGCCACTCCGGCAGCCGGGTGCGCGCGCACTCCAGCGCAGGCAGCTCGATGCCATCGGCATACAGCAGCTCCGCCGGGCGGATCCGTTCCAGTTCGCGGCCGAGCTGCGCCACCTCGCACTCCATCAGGCGCAGCTCGCCGCTAGCCAGGTTGAGCCAGGCCAGCCCGGTCTTGCTCACGCCGCGGCGCGTGGTTTGCTGGTGCACCGCCATCAGGTAGGTATCGACCTTGTCGGGCAGCAGTGCCGCGTCGGTCAGCGTGCCCGGCGTGACGATGCGCACCACCTTACGTTCCACCGGCCCCTTGCTGGTGGCCGGGTCGCCGATCTGCTCGCAGATTGCCACCGATTCACCCAGCTTGACCAGCCGCGCGAGGTATTGGTCCACCGAATGGAAGGGGATCCCGGCCATGCGGATCGGCACGCCGTTGGAGCTGCCGCGCGACGTCAGGGTGATGTCGAGCAGGCGCGAGGCCTTCTCGGCATCGTCGTGGAAGAGCTCGTAGAAGTCGCCCATCCGGTAGAACAGCAAGGTGTCCGGATGGTCGGCTTTCAGGCCGAGGTACTGCGCCATCATGGGCGTGTGCTTTTCCGCGCTGCCGGCCTTGGGCTCGGTCTTGGCGGACTGTCGGGGTTCTACGGACATGCAATCCTCTCGGGCGGCTTTGGCGAAGCCGCCTGTTTTCGGGTACTCCGGCGGCCCGGAGGCCTGGCGCGGATAAAACCCGCATTTTACTGCGAGCCGGCCCCCGAAGGGGGCGAGAAGAGGGCGGAAGGGTGCAGGAAGGGTGGCAGGAACCGAGCCGGCCGGGCGTTTACAAAAAAAATACGCGGCCATCCGTCTCTTTACAGCATCTTTGCGGGATCCGAACTTATATGGAATCGAGATGACCAGCGCGATACGCGCCGGTAGCGAAACGATCGAGGATCGAGACAACGCAAGGGGTTCGACATGCTGAGAGTTCTGGTACCCGTCAACGGCTCCGTGCACGCGCTGGATGCGGTGCGTCATGCCGCCTTCATGTTCCGGGACCGCTGTGTGTCCGAGGTGGTTCTGCTCAATGTCCAGCCGCCGCTGGAATTTGGCCGCGCCTCGGCCTTTCATTCGCTGGACTCGTTGCGCAAGCTGGAGGAGGCCAGCGGCGAGGCTGCGCTGCGCGATGCACGCAGCATCCTGGACGACGCCGGGGCCAGCTATGTCGCGCAGATCAAGGTGGGCGATGTGGCGCAGACCATCGCGCAGGCCGCAGCGGCGAACGACTGCGATGCCATCGTGATGGGCACGGCCGGGCGCACGGCTGTTGGCGCGCTGCTGGCGGGCAGGCTGACCAACAAGCTGATACGCATGTCGCGCGTGCCAGTGACGCTGGTCAAATAGGCCGCGCCATCACGCTACTTTCATTGGCAGCAGCACCATCTGCTTGCCTTGCAGGTGTAGCCGCTCCTGCAACTCACCGGGTGTCTGGTTATGCAGCCAAGCTGTCAGGAAACTGACGTGCTGGAAGATCAGCTTGCTGGCAAAGCAGACGCTGTTCGGGTACTCGGCCGTCACCGCATCGACCAGCTTCATGAACTCAAGCACCGGGTTCGTGCCGAATGCCGCGCGCGAATCGGCCGCCAGGCCGTGGCGCTGGCAATTGGCGACGTAATAACGCAGTGACTCACCAATCGTCTGTTGAAGGCGATGCAGCGTTTCCTGGCCCTCGTAGCTTTGCGCATCGACCTCTCCCACGGCCAGGAAGAGCATGTTCTTGAAGTGTCCGGGAAATAATCGCTCGACCCAGAGCAGCGCATGCATGCTGGCGCCGCGGTGCTTGCCCACCAGGACGATCGCCGTGGGCAGGCTGCGGTCGAGGGGCCGCACGCGGCTCGCATCGACCAGGGGCGGGCTGCCGGCGAAGAGAGCATCCGCCCGGGCCAGCTCGGCGCGGGTTGTCGTGTAATGCCGCTTGATGAAGACGCACAGCGCAACCACCAGGCCCGTTACCAGCACGGTTAGCCAGCCGCCAGCGGTGAATTTCTCCACCAGCGTGATCATCAGGACCGTGGCGGTGACCGACAAGCCCAGCAGGGACAGGCCGAAGCGCACGATCCAGCGCGGCTCGCCGCGATGGCGCCACCAGTAGATGCACAGGCCAAGCAAGGAGAGGCTGAAGGTCAGGAAGACATTGATGCTGTACAGCACCACCAGTACCGCGACCTGGCCGTGCGTCCACAACAGGATCAGCAAGCTGGCCAGGCCCATGACGATGACGCCGTTCTGCCGCACCAGCCGGGCGGAGAGATCGCGGAAATGCCGCGGCACCCAGTAGTCCGCCGCCATGTTCGACAGCACCGCCGGGCCGTCCAGGAAGCCGGTCTGCGCGCCCACCAGCAGCAGCCCGGCCTCGGAGGCCAGCAGCGCCGCGAGCAGCGCATGGCGGGACCATGCCGAGCCGAAGCCTAGATGGTCGATGATGCGGTCGAAGACCACGGCGTTCAGCGTCTTGCCTTCCACCGGCGCCGCGTTCCACAGCATGTACAGCAGGATGATGCCGCCCGCCGTGAAGGCCAGCGACGTCGCCATGTAGAACATCGTCCACTTGCCGTTCGGCACCCGCGGCTCGGCCAGCATGTTCACGTTGTTCGAGACCGCCTCCAGCCCGGTGTAGGTACCGCCACCCAGCGAGAACGCGCGCATCAGCAGCGCCGCCACCACGATCGGACCCATCGCTTGCGACATGCCGGAGGCCTCGCCGATGGCGTTGGGCACGACCGCGCCGAGATGGTCGCCGTGCGCGGCAACGCCATAGACGATCAGCCCGAGATGCAGTACCACGAAGGCCAGGAAGATGGGCATCAGCACCAGGATCGATTCCTTCATGCCGCGGAAATTGAGCCCGGTCATCATGATCACGATTACCAGTTCGGTGGCCAGCTTGAAGGCTTGGGCCTCTACCGGCAGCAGGCTGAAGAACGCGTCGACGCCACTGGCCAGCGACGTCGCGACGGTCAGCACGTAATCGACCAGCAACGCCGCGCCCGACACCAGTCCGGGACGCGGTCCCAGCAAGGCCGTGGCCACGCGGTAGCCGCCGCCGCCGGTGGGGAACAGCTCGATGACCTGGTTGTAGCCGATCGCGATGATGAATACCGTGCTGGCGGTGGCCAGGGCAAGGAAGAGCGCCAGCGGCGTATGGGTGCCAAGCGCCAGGAAAGCCTCTTCGGGTCCATAGCACGAAGAGGAAAGTCCGTCGGCGCCTAATCCCACCCAGGCTAGCACCGGCACCACGGCGATCGCGTGGCGGGTTTCCGGGGCGAGCGGGTCGAGCGGTTTGCCGGCCAGGTGCCTCCACCACTTCGACAGTGCCGTCATGTTCGCCACCCTGGACGCGATTGCGGCGCAGCGCACGAAAGCGCGGCGCCGGAAATTGCAGCCGGCGGCGCCGCTGCCCGCGCGCCAGCACCGGGAGCTTGGCACTCCCATGGAAGTAATGTAGGCGGCGAGTGGGCAGATTCGCAAGAACGGGCTCAACGCCGTGCTACGACACCGGCTCTCGCGGCAGCGCGTCAATTACCTGTGCCAGCCGCGCGATCAGCCCGTCGAAGGCGCCGGCCGGCACGCCGGCGTAGCCGAACACGAAGCCGTTGTACTGCGCCAGCGGCGTGCCGGCCAAGCGGTAGGTGCTCAGCGGCTGCACGATCAGTCCCTGCGCGCGCGCCGCGCGGGTGACCACGGTGTCGGCAAGCGGCAGTTCCAGGCGCGCGGACAGGTGCATGCCGCCGGCGCTGGCCGATACCGTCACGCTACCGCGCAGGTGGCGCGCCAGCGCCGCCTCCAGGGCGTCGCGGCGCTGCCCGTAGCGCTGGCGCATGCGGCGAAGGTGGCGGGCGAACTGGCCGCTGTCGATAAATTCCGCCAGCGCGATCTGCTCGGCCACGTGGCCGCGCCGGGAGATTTCGCCAAGCGTGCCGGCAATGGTCGCGGCCAGGTAGCGCGGCACCACCATGAAGCCCAGGCGCAGCGCCGGGAACATGGTCTTGCTGAACGTGCCCAGGTAGATCACCGGCGCATCCTCGCTCAGCCCCTGCACGGCCGAGAGCGGCACGCCGCCGCGGCGGAACTCGCTGTCGTAGTCGTCCTCGACAACCCAGGCACCGGCGGCGCGGGCATCTTCGATGAGCTTGAGGCGCCGTTCCAGGCTGAGAATGGAGCCTAGTGGATATTGATGGGATGGCGTGATGTAGATCAGCCGGGGCGGGGCGTCGCGCCACTGCTCCGGGCGGGGCGCCAGGCCGTCCGCGTCCACCGCCACGGGCTCGAGCACGAGGCCGGCCGACTGGAAGGCGGCCCGCGCGCCGCCGTAGCCGGGATTCTCGATCCAGGCCGTGTCGCCGGCATCGGCCAGGATGCGCGCGCACAGGTCCAGACTGGTCTGCGTGCCGTCGGTGATGAAGACCTGGTCCATGTCGCAGCGCACCCCGCGCGAGACCTTCAGGTACTCGGCGATGGCGTGGCGCAGCGCGGGCTGCCCCTCGACCTTGCCGTAGCCAAGATGGCGCGGGCCGAGCTGGCGCCAGGCGCGTTCGATGCAGCGCCGCCACGCGGCCAGCGGAAAGCCATCCAGGTCGGGCACGCCGGGCACGAACGGCAACAGGTCGTGCATACCGTCGGCATCGCGCTGCAGCCCGCGCACGCGGCGCGACAACTCGGCGACGCGCTTGACCGCCTCCGTGCTGTGGCCGGCCTGCGCCAGGCCCACGCGCGCCACCGTGGTGCCGTGCCGCGTCGGCACCACGAAGCCTTCCGCCGCCAGGCTCTCGTAGGCGTAGATCACCGAGTTGCGTGCCATGCCGAGCTCCGCTGCCAGCGTGCGCGTGGCGATCAGCTGGCTGCCCTGGGCGATTCGCCCGTCGAGGATGGCGCCGCGCAAGCACTCGTACAAGAGCCGCTGCTGGGTGAGCTTGCGGCCATCGAGCTGGCGCGTGAAGGTCGAGACCAGCAGGCCGTAGTCCATGTCGTCGCTTCCGTGGTTTCTGTGGTTTCCGTGGTTCTAAAAACCGTGCATTGGATGGGTCTAGTCATGGTGCCACGAAATCCCTATCTTGGCGGCATCGCCGTAACGCAACGAGATTGCCGCCGGCACCCACAACCCCAGGACAAGGAGCCACCATGAGCCAGAAACCCATGCCGCCGAGCGAACGTACCCGCGTGCGGCGCGTCGCCGATCGCGGCCACTATGATCGCGCGACACTGCATGCGATCCTCGACGATGCCTACCTGTGCCACCTGGCCTTCACCGACGATCACGGCACCCACTGCATTCCCACCGCGTGCTGGCGTGAGGGCGAGCACCTCTACATCCATGGCTCCAATGGCAGCCGCATGCTGAAGCTGGCCGCGGCAGGCAGCCAGGTCTGCGTAACCGTGACGCACCTCGACGGCCTGGTGATGGCGCGCTCCGCATTTCATCATTCGATGAACTACCGCTCGGCGGTGATCTACGGCAGTTTTGAAGTGGTGGCTGGCGCAGCGAAGGCGGCGGCGATGGATGCCTTCCTGGAGCGCATTGCGGTGGGGCGTTCGGGCGAAGCAAGGCCAGGAGATGCCAATGAGCTGGCGGCGACCACGGTGTTGCGCATCGGGCTGGAGGAAGCCGCCACCAAGATCCGCAGCGGCGGGCCCAAGGATGACGAGGCCGATATGGCGCTGCCGGTATGGGCGGGCGTGCTGCCGCTGCGCCTCCAGGGGCAGCGGCCGGTGCCGGATGGCATGCAGCCCAGCGTGCCGGACTATGTGCGAAGCTGGGGGCAGGGTGTTTGTACCGAGGCGATGGCAGGGGCGGTCGGCGAGACGATGCCGGGCAGGGCGGTCGCGGTGGATGCTTGAGGCGGCAGCGCGCCATGGCCATCCCAGCAGCGCTTTCACGTCGTGACGCCATCGCGCTGCTGGCCCTGGTGCCGGGTGAACCGCCTGTGCGGCCGCTGCCGGGCGCGATGGCGATGATCGTGGGCGGCGTGGCGCTCGGCATATGGCATCCTGCCGGGGCGCCGCCGCGTCCGTCACGCTGAGCGCGGCCAGGCGGCCGCGCTGCGTCGTTGCCGGGGTCCTTAGCGGGCCGGCTTGGCGTTGTCCACCGAGAACGGCGACAGCAGGCGCACCATCTGCGCAAACGCCTTGGGGTTGCCGGCCAGCACTTCGCCTTGTTCGAGCTGGCGCGCTTCGCCGGCGTAGTTGCCCACCAGGCCACCGGCCTCGGTCACCAGCAGCATGCCGGCGGCCATGTCCCACGGGTGCAGGCCTTGCTCGAAGAAACCATCGGTGCGGCCGCAGGCCACGTAGGCCAGATCGAGCGCCGCGGCACCCGGGCGGCGCAGGCCGGCGCAGCTTTGCGTCATCAGCGCGAACAGTTCCATGTACTGGTCCAGGCCTTCCATGTCGCGGTAGGGGAAGCCGGTGCCGATCAGGCAGTCGGCCAGCTTGTCGCGGCGCGACACGCGGATGCGGCGGTTGTTCAGGAACGCGCCGGCGCCCTTGCTGGCTGTGAAGAGTTCGTCACGCGACGGGTCGTAGACGACGGCTTGTGCCGGCACGCCCTTGTGCAGCTGGGCGATCGAGACCGCGTACTGGGGAAAGCCGTGGATGAAGTTGGTGGTGCCGTCGAGCGGGTCGATGACCCAGACGTATTCGCTGGTGGGTTCTTCGCCCTCGGCCCAGGACTGGCCGGACTCTTCCGCTAGAATGGCGTGATCCGGATAGGCCGTGCGGATGATCTCGACGATCGCGGCCTCGGCGGCGCGGTCGACTTCGGTGACGAAATCGTTGTGCTGCTTGCGCGATACCTGAACCCGGTCGATGTCCATCGACGCGCGGTTGATGACGGAACCTGCCTTGCGGGCTGCCTTGACGGCAATATTTAGCATCGGATGCATGAATCTCTCCAGGCCGGCCAAAGGTGCGCGGCCTGGCGCAAAAGGCCGGCGCGCTGCCCTTTGGGGCGGCTGACAACACAACGGATTGTAGAAGAACGGGCGCGTCGCTACCGCATAAAACGGGCGGCGCACCGAAGATGAAGCCTGAATTGTATATGAACCCGCAGAACCAGACGAGCGCCGACGCCAACGGCGCCCCCGCCGCAGCCCCCGCCACCCAGGCCGGCCAGGACCTTGATCCGCCATCTGGCGCGCCTTGCCAGGCAGTTTCCACTATCGCTCCGGAGGCTGCAGCCGATGCGGCCCTGATGGCCCCCGCCGCGTTTGCCGCAGTGCGTTTCGTGCTGGTCGAGACCAGCCATCCCGGCAATGTCGGCGCCGTCGCGCGGGCCATGAAGACCATGGGCTTCGGCACCGTGCCGGGCAGCCTGGTGCTGGTTTCGCCACGTGAGCCGGCGGTGCGCGAGCATCCGGATGCCATCGCCATGGCCAGCGGTGCCGACGACGTACTGGCAGGCGCGGTGATCGTCGACAACATCGAGGCCGCGCTGGCCGGTACCGCCTACGCAGTGGCGCTCACCGCGCGCCAGCGCGAGTTCGGGCCGCCTCGTTTGCTGCCGCGCGACGCGGTGGCGCAGGCCGGCGCCCGCATTGCCGCCCTGCAAGCCACCCTGCAAGGCGCGCAAGCCGCCGGCGCCCACATTGCCTTCGTGTTCGGCAATGAGCGCTTCGGCCTGCCCAACGAGGTGGTCGACCGCTGCTCGGCAGTCACCCACATTCCCGCCAATCCCGCCTACACCTCGCTCAATCTTGCCCAGGCCGTGCAACTGGTGGCCTACGAGATGCGCCTGGCACTGCTGGAGGTGAGGGCGACGCCGCTCGCCGAGATCGGCTATGCTGGCGAACCGGCCACGGCCGAGCAGATCGAGGCCATGTTCGGCCACCTGCAGTCTGGGCTGGAAGCCATCGGCTTCCTTGATCCGGCCAGCCCGAAGAAGCTGATGCCACGCTTGCGCCGGCTGCTTGCGCGCAGCGGGCTGGAGCGCGAGGAGGTCAATATCCTGCGGGGCATTGCCAAGCACATGCTGGCAGCCACGCAAGGCCAAGGCGCACGGGCGCCAACCAAACAGGAGAAGTGAGCAGGTGGAGATTCCGGCCTACTACATGCGTGGCGGCACCAGCAAAGGGGTCTTCTTCCTGGCTGACGACTTGCCCACCGATCCGGGCGACCGCGATGCCGTGCTGCTGCGCGTGATCGGCTCGCCCGATCCGCATGGCCGGCAGAGCGATGGCATGGGTGGCGTCACCGCCAGCGCCAGCCATGTCGTGCTGGTGCGCCCCTCGCAGCGTCCCGATTGCGATGTGGACTGCCTGTTCGGCGCGGTGGCCATCGGCGAGCCGCGGATCGACTGGGCCGGCAATGGCGGCGAGCTGCTGGCGGCGGCAGCGCCGTTCGCGATCTGGCGCGGTTTCGTGCCGGCGCGCGATAGCATCACCACGGTGCGCATCTGGCTGCTGAACGTGAGCCAGGCCGTCGTTGCCCGCGTGCCTTGCCGCAATGGCCATCCGCTCGAGGATGGCGATTTTGCCGAGGACGGCTTGCCGTTCGCGGCGGCCAGGATCGTGCTTGACTACCTCGCGCCGGCCAGTGGGTCGTTGCCCCCCACCAGCGCGCGCCGCCTGATGACCGGCCTGGTGCACGTGCCCGAGCGATGTTGATGGCAGGCGCTGCCCGTCCCGCCGATCCGGCATGTCCAACATGTTCCGCGGGGCGGCCGGCGTCATTGCAGCCAATGTCCATGGCGGCAGCAGGGCAGCAAATCTCTTACACTCCCTGATCCCGTTTTCACCGGCCAATGACCATGCCGGCGATCGCGCCAGCCCTGGCCCAGGGCGCGCGGCGCACGGCGTGGCAACACGACACGACCAAGATGTTCACTCGCCTGAAGGAAGATATCGACGCCATCATGCGGCGCGACCCCGCCGCACGCAGCCGTCTGGAGGTACTGACCTGCTATCCCGGCTTTCACGCCGTGGTGTTCCATCGCTTCGCGCACGCCTGCTGGAATGCGGGGTTTCACTGGCTGGGCCGCTGGATCTCGCACTGGGCTCGCTTTTTCACCGGTATCGAGATCCACCCTGGCGCCAAGGTGGGGCGGCGCGTGTTCATTGACCACGGCATGGGCGTGGTGGTGGGCGAGACCGCCGAGATCGGCGACGACTGCACCATCTACCAGGGCGTGACCCTGGGCGGGACCTCGCTCTACAAGGGGGTGAAGCGCCACCCCACGCTAGGTGCGAACGTGGTGGTGAGCGCCGGGGCCAAGGTGCTCGGCGGCTACACCATCGGCGACGGCGCGCGCATCGGCTCCAACGCCGTGGTGCTCAAGCCGGTGCCGCCGGGCGCCACCGCGGTCGGCATCCCGGCGCGCATCATCCTGCCGGACGCACCCAGCGGGCAGCAGGGCGCCAAGCAGGAGTTCTCGGCCTATGGCATCACGCCGAACGCGGACGACCCGGTCTCGCTTGCGCTCAAGAGCCTGATCGACAACGCGGCGCAGCAGCACGAGCGGCTGGAGACCGTGATGGCCGCGCTGGATCGGCTCGGCGAGCATCTCGAGAACACGCCGAACGACCGCTTCGATGCGAGCGAGCTGCGCAAGCTGATGAAGTAGTTTGATGCAGAAGGTCGATGAAGCGTAGAGGGGGGTTCGGCGTCAGCTTATTTGCGTCAGCTTACTTGCGGCAGCACGTTGAATCCGCCCGCGTCGAGTTGCAGCACGGCGGCGCGCGGCCGCTTGCCGTCGAGGTCCCAGTCGGTCAGCACCCAGCGCACGCCTTCCGGGCTTTCGTGCCGGGCGGGGCGGTGCGTATGGCCGTGCACCAGGGCCGGCGCCTGGCTGGCGCGCAATAGCGCGGCCACGGCTTGCGGCGTGGTGTCGCCATAGTCTGGCGGTGCGTCGCGGCGGGCCTGCGTGCGACCCGCTTCGCTATCGGCGCGCAGGCGGCGCGCCACGCGCAGCCGCAGCGCCAACGGCAGCGACAGGAATACCCGCTGCACCCAGCGCTTGCGGGTCCAGTGGCGAAACCGCATATAGCGCTCATCGTCGGTGCACAACATGTCACCGTGGCTGAGCACCACGCGCTGGCCGGCGCAGTCGATCACGGTGGGGTCGGGCAGCAAGGTGGCCCCCGCGGCGCCCGCAAAGCGTTGGCCCAGCAGGAAGTCGCGGTTGCCGTGCATCAGGTAGACCTGGACGCCGCGTCCGGCAAGCTGGCGCAGCCTGGCGGCCACCTGCGCCGCGAAGGGGCTGTCGGTTTCTTCGTCGCCAACCCAGAATTCGAAAAAATCACCCAGGATGAACAGGGCGCGCGCCTCTTGCGCCGCGCGTTCGAGCACGTGCTCGAAGGCGGCCAGCGTGCGCGGCATGCCGGGGGTGAGATGCAGGTCGGAAATGAACCACGCCGGCGCTGGCACCGCGAGGGCGCCGGCGGCCGGCGTGGATGGGGTCACAGTCATGCGGTTGGAAAGAGATGCTGGCCTGACTTCATGGTGCGACCCCGCGGGGCTCGGTGGAACGTGTCCCGGTGATGGCCAGTGGCTTATTCGACCACTACGGCCTTTTCGATGACCACGTCCTCGAGCGGCACGTCCTGGTGGAAGCCAGCGCTGCCGGTACGCACGCCCTTGATCTTCTCGACCACGTCGGTGCCGTCGGTCACCTTGCCGAACACGGCGTAGCCGAAGCCTTGCGGGGTCGGCGAGGTGAAGTTCAGGAAGTCATTGTCGACCGCGTTGATGAAGAACTGCGCGGTGGCCGAGTGCGGTGCGTTGGTACGCGCCATGGCAACCGTGTAGCGATCGTTCTTCAGGCCGTTGCCGGCTTCGTTCTCGATCGGGGCATCGGTGCCCTTTTGCTTCATGCCGGGTTCGAAGCCGCCGCCCTGGATCATGAAATTCTTGATCACGCGGTGAAAAATGGTGTTGTCGTAGTGACCCTTGCGCACATACGACAGGAAGTTCTCAACCGACTTCGGTGCCTTTTCGGCGTCGAGTTCGATGGTGATGACACCCTGGTTGGTGTGGAGCTCTACCTTGGACATTTGCGTTCCTTTGTTCGGTGTTTGTTCGGCGGTTATTTGACGACAGTAGCCGACTCGATCACGATCGGCGTGGCCGGCACATTACGCATCGGGCCATACGAGGTGGTGGGCGCGTTCTTCATCTTGTCGACGGTATCCATGCCTTCCACCACCTTGCCGAACACGGCATAGCCGTTACCGTCCGGCGACGGATAGTCGAGACTGGAATTATCCACCACATTGATGAAGAACTGGGCGGTGGCGGAGTTCGGATCGCTGGTGCGCGCCATGGCCACCGTGCCGGCCTTGTTCTTCAGCCCGTTCTGGGCTTCCAGCGGGATCGCCGCGCGCGTGGGCTTTTGCTTCATGTCGCGGTCGAAGCCGCCGCCTTGCACCATGAAGCCATTGATCACGCGGTGGAAGATGGTACCGCTATAGAAGCCGCTCTTCACGTACTCCATGAAGTTCGCGACAGTCTTGGGCGCGGCGTCCGGATAGACCTCGAGCGTGAACTTGCCGGCGCTGGTGACGAACTGCACCCGTTCGGTTTTCGTCTGCTGTGCCTGTGCGGCCAGCGGCGAGAGCGCCATCGCGGCGGCGGCGATGCCGGCAAGGACTAGGCGACGCGAAAAGATCATGCTTGACTCCGTGGATCGGGGAAACGATAGGGCCGGGCAGGGTAGCGGTCCGGCCCGTTGGGCAAGGTAATTAAGGCTTGGGCGCCGTGGCTGGCTCGCTGGCGGCCGTGCCTGGCTTTCGGGTGCCGTCGGCCGGCGGCTGGATGGCCGCGACAGGCTGCAGTTGCTTCAGGCCGGCAGCGGCGCCCGCATCCTTGGGATTGCGCCGCAGCGCGTTGCGGTAGGCATTCTCGGCCAGGCGGCGGTAGACGTCGCCAAGGTTGGCATAGCCCACGGCGAAATCAGGTTTGACATCGATCGCGATCAGCAATTCCGCTTCGGCGCGCTTCAAGTCCCCGCGCTTGGCGTACAGCAGCGCCAGGTTGTTGTGCGGCTCGGGCAACTCAGGGAAGTCCTGGGCCATGGATTGCAACGCCGCGATGGCCTCGTCCTCGCGCCCGGCCTGGGCCAGGGCCCATGCCCGCTCGAAGCGGGCCTGGGCATTGCGCGGGTTGGTGGCCAGCACGCGGTCGAAGCGGTCGATGGCCTCGCCATATTTCTTCTGCGCTGCCGCCTTCTCGGCGTCCGCCATGCCAGGGTCGGCCGAGCGCACGCCGCCTGGCGTCGTGGCCGGCACCGCGAGCGATAGCGGACCGTTCTGCGCTCGCGCAGGCCCCGCTATGGCAAGCAGGCCTGCCAGGATCGCCGCCAGGGCGAATGAGGCGGCCGCAATGCGTTGGCGCGCGGGCTGGGATGACGCGGTTGCTATGGTGGGCAGGAACAGGCTCATGTATGGGCGGTCCGTTATACTCCGCGGCATTCTAGCAAAGCGCGGCCATGCCGGCCCGGGTATCGGCGCGCCGGCCTGCGCTGGCCCGGCCCGAGCCGGCTTGTCCGTGGTGCGGTGCAAGGCGGGCGACGACCTGCCGCGCTCGGGCGCTTCCGGTAAGATATGGGTCGCGCCAGGCTTTGCGTTGGCGCCAAGTTGCCGGTCTCGCGAATGGCGCGACAATGGCGCCAATCCCTCATCCATTCACCTCGTTTCATGCATCCTCTGAATATCTACAACACGCTCGCGCGTGAAAAGCAGCCTTTCGTGCCAATCGAACCCGGCCGTGTACGCATGTATGTCTGCGGCATGACGGTGTACGACTATTGCCACGTCGGCCATGCGCGCGTGATGGTGGTATTCGACATGGTGCAGCGCTGGCTGCGCACCGCCGGCTACGACGTGACGTATGTACAGAACATCACCGACATCGATGACAAGATCATTCGCCGCGCCGCGGAGAATGGCGAGACCATCGGCGCGCTGACTGACCGCTTCATCCGCTACATGCACGAAGACGCCGACGCACTCGGCATCCAGCGCCCGGACCATGAGCCGCGCGCCACCGACTACGTGCCGCAGATGCTCGACATCATCAGCAAGCTCGAAGCCCGCGGCCTGGCCTACCACGCCAGCGATGGCGACGTGAACTACGCCGTGCGCAAGTTTCCCAACTACGGCCGCCTGTCGGGCAAGTCGCTGGAGGACCTGCGCGCCGGCGAGCGCGTGGCCACCAACGAAGCCAAGCACGATCCGCTCGACTTCGTCCTGTGGAAGTCTGCCAAGGAAAGCGAGCCCGCCGAAAGCAAGTGGGATTCCAGGTGGGGCTCGGGCCGCCCGGGCTGGCATATCGAGTGCTCGGCGATGAGCTGCGCCTTGCTGGGCGAGCATTTCGACATCCACGGCGGCGGCGCCGACCTGCAGTTCCCGCACCACGAGAACGAGATCGCACAGTCCGAGGGCGCCAGCGGCAAGACGTTCGTCAACCTGTGGATGCACAACGGCTTCGTGCGCATCAATGACGAGAAGATGTCGAAGTCGCTCGGCAACTTCTTCACCATCCGCGACGTGCTGAAAGAGTATGACGCCGAGGTGGTGCGCTTCTTCATCCTGCGCGCGCACTACCGCAGCCCGCTGCACTACAGCAACGTCCACCTGGAAGACGCCCGTCACTCGCTGACGCGCCTGTACACGGCGCTCAAGGACGTGCAGCCCGATGTCCTGCCGCTGGACTGGGAAGAGGCGCATGCGCGGCGCTTTGTCGATGCAATGGGCGATGACTTCAATACGCCGATCGCCATGGCCGTGCTGTTCGACCTGGCGGGCGAAGTCAATCGCACCGGCTCCGGGGCGATGGCGCGCCAGCTCAAGGGCCTGGCCGCCACGCTGGGCCTGCTCGGG
The DNA here is from genome assembly GCF_058801495.1 of Cupriavidus sp. GW822-FHT03E04. Taxonomy (NCBI): domain Bacteria; kingdom Pseudomonadati; phylum Pseudomonadota; class Betaproteobacteria; order Burkholderiales; family Burkholderiaceae; genus Cupriavidus; species Cupriavidus sp. GW822-FHT03E04. The sequence goes on along the minus strand of NZ_JBXANI010000020.1, from coordinate 22,511 downwards.
CGCGACGCCCATGCGTTCCTGCAAGGCGGCAAGCCGGCCGATGGCCTGGAGCCGGAGCAGATCGAGGGGCTGATCGCGGCGCGCAAGCAGGCCAAGGCCGAGCGCAATTTTGCCGAAGCCGACCGCATCCGTGCCGAGCTGCTGGCGGGCGGCGTGGTTCTCGAGGACAAGCCCGGCGGTGCTACCGAGTGGAGGCGCGCTTGAACGCTGCCGTGCGCAAGACGGCGACGCCCGCGGCGCCGTCCAAGACTGCTGCGACCACCAAGGCCAAGCCCGCGGCCAAGCCGCCGGCGCCCGCGAAGCTGCCTGCAAAGCCGCCAAAGCCGCAGAAGGCAAGCCCGGCGGCGAACGTCGCCAAGCCTGTGAAAGCGGCTATCAAGGCTGCCGGCAAGTCATCTGGCCCGGTGCTCAAGGCGGACGGCAAGCCCGCCCTCAAGATCGGCGCGCGCGCGGCCAAGGCGCCCGTGCTGCCGGAAGCCGAGGCGCTGCCCCTGCCGGTCGAAACGGTGGTGGATGCCGTGCGTCCGGCTTATTGGGACGAGGCCTGCGCCGACCTGATGAAGCGCGACCGCATCCTGCGCAAGATGATCCCCACCTACGGCCCCGCGCACCTGATCTCGCGCGGCGACCCGTTCATCACGCTGGCTCGCTCCGTGGTGGGCCAGCAGATCTCGGTGAAGGCCGCGCAGACAGTGTGGGAGCGGCTGGTGGCGGTTTGTCCCAAGCTCACGCCGGCGCAGATGCTCAAGGCGGGGCACGACAACCTGGCCGCCTGCGGCCTGTCGCGCCGCAAGGCGGAATACATCGTCGACCTTGCCGAGCATTTCAAGGCAGGGCGCGTGCATGTGAATAGCTGGACCGAGATGGATGACGAAGCCGTCATCGCGGAGCTGACGCAGATCCGCGGCATTGGCCGCTGGACCGCCGAAATGTTCCTGATGTTCAACCTGATGCGGCCCAATGTGCTGCCGCTCGATGACGTCGGCCTGATCAACGCCATCTCGGCAAATTATTTCAGTGGAGAGCCCGTCACGCGCAGCGAGGCGCGCGAGGTGGCGGCCAACTGGGAGCCCTGGCGCACCGTCGCCACCTGGTACATGTGGCGCAGTCTTGATCCCCTGCCTGTGACGTATTAGGCTGGAAGGCAGCAAAATTTGCATGGAAGTGCGCGAGACTGCATCCGCAGACTTGCGGTTTAGTGGGCGAATTCCGGTAGAATGCGCTCCTTCACAGACAGGTACGCGAGTCTCATGAAAACCACCTTCCTAGATTTTGAGCAGCCGATTGCCGAACTCGAGGCAAAGATCGAAGAACTGCGATTTGTGCAGGACGATTCGGCTGTCGATATCTCCGAAGAGATTTCGCGGCTGGCCGGCAAGAGCCAGCAGCTTACCAAGGACATCTACGCCAACCTGACCCCATGGCAGGTGGCACAGATCGCCCGGCATCCGCAACGTCCGTACACGCTGGACTATGTGCGGGAGATCTTCACCGACTTCCACGAACTGCACGGCGACCGCAGCTTTGCCGACGATCTGTCGATCGTGGGCGGCCTGGCCCGCTTCAACGGGCAGGCGTGCATGGTGATCGGTCACCAGAAGGGACGCGACACCAAAGAGCGCGCGATGCGCAACTTTGGCATGCCCAAGCCCGAGGGCTACCGCAAGGCCAAGCGCCTGATGGAGTTGGCCGACAAGTTCGGCCTGCCGATCTTCACCTTCGTTGACACGCCGGGTGCATTCCCCGGCATCGACGCGGAAGAGCGCGGCCAGTCTGAAGCCATCGGTCACAATCTCTACGTGATGGCCGGCCTCAAGGTGCCGCTGATCGCCACCATCATCGGCGAAGGCGGCTCCGGCGGCGCGCTGGCGATTGCCGTGGGTGATGTGGTGCAGATGCTGCAATTTGCCACCTACGCCGTGATCTCGCCGGAAGGCTGCGCTTCCATCCTGTGGAAGACCGCCGAGAAGGCGCCGGAAGCTGCCGAAGCCCTCGGCCTGACCGCGCACCGCCTCAAGGCGCTCAGCCTGATCGACAAGATCGTCAGCGAGCCGCTGGGCGGCGCGCACCGCGACGTCAAGGGCATGGCCGCCATGCTCAAGCGTTCGCTGGCGGATTCGCTGCGCCAGTTCCAGGGCATGAGCGTGAAGGAGCTGCAAGCGCGTCGCAACGAGCGTCTGCTGGCCTATGGCAAGTTCAAGGAAACCGGCGCACCGGGCTGACCCGTCCGCCGGCTTGACCGACAAGGTCGCACAGGCGCTTCAGGCCGGTGCGGCCTTTGTTGTTTCTGGCGACGGCGCACGGGCAGGCACGGTAGCGGTGGCACTCTCCGGCGGACGCGATTCGGTCGCGCTGCTGCACGCGCTGCGTGCAGCGGTGGTGGCGTCGTCGCTGCCGCTGCGCGTGGTGGCGCTGCATGTGCATCATGGCCTGCAGGCCGAGGCGGACCAGTGGGACGTGTTCTGCGCGACGCTGTGCGCCGACTGGCAACTGCCGTTCTACAGCCAGCGTGTCTCGGTCAGCCAGGGGCAGGGCGAAGGGCTGGAGGCGGCGGCGCGCCGCGCGCGCTACGCTGCGCTCGAAGCCATGTGTGACGAGGCCGGGGCGGAGTTGCTGCTGTTTGCCCATCACCTGGACGACCAGGTCGAGACGGTGCTGCTGCGCCTGTTCCGTGGCGCCGGGCTGGCCGGGCTTGGCGGCATGCCGCGCCTGCGCCGGCTCGGGGCAAGGCAGCAGATCGTCTTGCTGCGCCCGTGGCTCGAGGTCGGCCGCGACGACATCGATGCGTACTGCGCCGTGAATGCGCTCCCCTGGATCGACGACCCTTCCAATGACGATTCCCGATTCGCCCGCAACGCGCTGAGGCAGCATATGCCCGCGCTGGCCGCGGCGTTTCCCGCGTTGCGCGCCAGTGTGGCGCAAGCCGCCGCACACCTGGCGCAGGCCAGCGAATTGCTCGACGCGCTGGCTACGCAATGGATGGCGGGGCTGGTGCGCACGCCGCGCGATGCCAGCACGCTGGCTGAACTCGATCTTGCCGGGCTGCGCGCGCTGCCGCCGGCCGAGGCCGACGCTGTGCTGCGGTTGTGGCTGCGCGAGCTTGGTACGCAGGCCCCGTCCACCGCGCGGCTGTCCGCCATGCGCGCGCAACTGATCGAGCATGAAGGCGGCGAGCCTGCCATCCAGCACGAGACCCTGATGTTGCATCGCTTCAGGGGCCGTGTGCTGGCCCGCCGCGCGGGGCCAGCCATCGAGTCTGAAGACCTGGCGCTGCACTGGCAGGGCGAGGCAGGCCTGGCCGTGCCTGCGTGGCAGGGTGAGCTGCGCTTTACGCGCGACGATACCTTCGGCCTGCCGGAAGCAGCGCTGCGCCGGCCCCTGCGCCTCGCCGCGCGCCAAGGCGGCGAGCGCATCGTGCTGCGTCCGGGCGGGCCCGCGCGCGCGCTCAAGCAGGCTTACCAGGAGGCTGGCGTGCCGATGGCGCGGCGCGCGCGGCTGCCGCTGTTGTGGTCGGGCGATCAGCTCGTGTTCGCGGCTGGCCTGGGCATGCACCGGCGCTGGCCGGATGCACCGGCCGCGCCGCGCTGGCGTGTCGAATGGGTCGAGTGGGTCGAGCCGGTTGCATCGCCCGGACAGGGCGCAGCCATCGGATAAGCCTCGGCAGGCTGCTTTCCGCCCGCAATATTCCTCGCGCGCCACTTGCCGTGGCCGTCGTCCGAGCCGCCCACACCTTGCCTTGGGGCTCCCCTTCGTGTATTTTCAAGGGTTTGCACAATCGCTGGTGTCGACAAACAGATGGCTCTCATCGTTCACAAATACGGTGGCACTTCGATGGGTTCTCCGGAACGCATCAAGAATGTCGCCAAGCGCGTTGCCAAATGGCATCGTGCAGGTCACCGCGTAGTCGTGGTGCCTTCGGCCATGTCAGGCGAGACCAATCGCTTGCTTGGCCTCGCCAAGGAAATTTCGGCGCAGCCGAGCCCGCGCGAGCTGGATATGCTGGCCGCCACCGGCGAGCAAGCCAGTTCCGCGTTGCTCGCGATTGCGCTGCAAAGCGAGGGCGTCGACGCGATCAGCTACACCGGCTGGCAAGTGCCGGTGAAGACCGACTCGTCCCATACCAAGGCCCGCATCGAGTCCATCGATGACGAGCGCATCCTGGCCGATCTCGACGCCGGGCGCGTGGTGGTGGTCACGGGCTTCCAGGGCATCGACGACAACGGCAACATCACCACGCTTGGCCGCGGTGGTTCCGATACCTCGGCCGTGGCGATCGCCGCCGCCATCGAGGCTGAGGAATGCCTGATCTACACCGACGTGGACGGGGTCTACACCACCGATCCGCGCGTGGTCGAAGACGCTCGCCGCCTGGACCAGATCACCTTCGAGGAAATGCTGGAAATGGCCAGCCTGGGCTCCAAGGTGCTGCAGATCCGTTCGGTGGAATTCGCCGGCAAGTACCGCGTGAAGACCCGCGTGCTGTCGTCGCTCACCGACCCCCTGATGCCCCTCGAGCAAGAAATGCACTCGGGCACGCTGATCACTTTTGAGGAAAATTCTGAAATGGAAGCAGCCGTCATCTCCGGCATCGCCTTTGCCCGTGACGAGGCGAAGATCACCGTCCTGGGCGTGCCCGACAAGCCCGGCATCGCATACCAGATCCTGGGCCCGGTAGCCGACGCCAACATCGACGTCGACATGATCATCCAGAACCAGTCCGTCGACGGCAAGACCGACTTCACCTTCACCGTGCCGCGCGGCGAATACCAGCGCGCGCTTGCCATCCTCAACGATGGCGTGAAGGCACATATCGGCGCCGCCAGCGTATCGGGCGACCCGAAGGTGTCGAAGGTCTCGGTAGTCGGCGTGGGCATGCGCTCGCACGTCGGCATCGCCAGCAAGATGTTCCGCACGCTGTCCGAAGAAGGCATCAACATCCAGATGATCTCCACCTCGGAAATCAAGATCTCGGTGCTGATCGACGAGAAGTACATGGAGCTCGCCGTGCGCGCGCTGCATAAGGTGTTCGAGCTGGATCAGGCGTGATCCATGCAAGGCAGGCCGCGCGCGGCCTGCGCTTCTAACGGGCTGTGCAAGTTTTTTCAATTAGTCATCGAATCACCGTTGACCAATTGAAATCTGACCGATAGAATACGCGCTTCGTTGTGTGGCCTCCCTCACACAACGGCAGATTTGGGAGACGTGGCCGAGAGGTCGAAGGCACTCCCCTGCTAAGGGAGCATCCGGGCCAAAACCTGGATCGAGGGTTCGAATCCCTCCGTCTCCGCCACTACATCGTATTGGCGGCGGAACCCCGGAAGATTGCGGTCTTCCGGGGTTTTGTTTTTTGTGCTCCCCGTTTCACTGCTCCCCCTTTCACTGCTGCTCCCGCGTGTGTACCTGACACAGACTGACCGGGAGCGAGCATGTACCTCACCCTCCGAGACGGCATCTACTACCTGCGCAAGCGCGCGCCGATGGACCGCATGGCGTCGATGGCAAGCGAGAGATCTTGCGCAGCCTTAGCGTCAAGGAGCGGGCCATCTACCGTGCATGAATCGATCGCACTGGTCCCGGCACGCTGAGCCGCGCTGCCGTGCCGGTCAGTCAGGCTGCATCACGCCCATGATGCGCCGGCCGAGCGAGATGCCCCACTGGGCCAGGCGTTTGTCCTCGGCCCACTGGCTTCGATCCCACACCACGAGTGCGTCGTCGATACGCTCCCCGCCGGCCTGCAGTGCGCGCGCCAGGGCCACGGCATTGGCTGCCGCCTTGCCCGCGCCCGCGCCGGTATGTGGGCGCGCCACGAAGGCGGCATCGCCTAGCAGCACCGCGCGGCCAAAGCGCATGCGCGGTGCTGCGTAATCCTGGATCAGCTGCAGGAAGGGATCGGGGGTCGATGCGACCAGTGCCGCGAACACGGGCGCGAGGCTGTCCGCCGCAGCAAGCCGCAGCGCCTGGGCATCGGCATCCTTGACCGCGCCCGGGGGCAGCGAATGCGTGTGCTGGTGGCCATGGCGGTCCAGCAGCACGGCCGCTAGCGGTTCTCCCGCGGGCAGCGCGCGGTACCAGACCCAGTTCAGGCGCCGTTCGTTGCGCCGGGCCGATCCGTCCTCGCCGGGGATGAGGTAGGTCAGCATCTGGTGTCCCGGCTCGTCCTGGAAGGCGAAGGCATCGACCAGCAGCGACCTGGCCTGCTCGCCCAGCGCTGCCTCGGGCAGCACGCCGCGCCAGGCGACATAGCCGGCATAGGCGGGCGCATCGCCGGGCAGCAGTTGCTGCCGCACCGTGGACAGCGGTCCGTCGGCGCCGACCAGCAGATCCGCGTGCTCGGTGCGGCCCGAGGCAAAGCGGGCCGTCACACGATCGGCCTCGCGGTCCAGCGTGACCAGTTCCTCGCCCGCATGGATCATGCGCGGATCAAGCGCGCCTTTCATCAGCGCATAGAGTCCGTTCCAGGCGATTTGCGTCTGCGGCATGTCGATGCGGCGAACCACACCCTCGCGGTCCAGGAAGATGCGGTCCTTCGACGGCACGCCGAACTCTGGCGGGTGCGCGACTCCGGCGAAGGCCAGCGCGTCGAGCACGCCGGGCTGCAGCACGAGCCCGCCGCCGCGGCTGTCGAGCTGCTGCGGCGAGCGCTCGAAGACATCGACATCCCAGCCGATGGCGCGCAGGCAGATGGCGGTAAAGAGCCCGCCGAGCGAGCCGCCGATCACGATGGCGCGGTGAGGTCTGGACGTGGGCATGGTGGGCATGATGGTCATGGCGTTGAGGTTCAGGGGCCGGGCGCCGGTCAGCGCCCGGGGTCATGGCACGCAGCGCGCTACGGCGCGATTTCCCTGCGCAGCCGCTCGCCGCCCAGCGGCATGTCGCGCAGGCGCTTGCCGGTGGCATCGAACAGGGCGTTGCCGATGGCGCCCGCGGTGGGTCCCATCGCGGCTTCGGCCACGCCGAGGAACGGCGCGCCGGGGCGGTCGATCAGGTGCACGTTGACGGTGGTGGGCACGGCGGAGAAGCGCATGATCGGATAGGCGCTCCAATCGAAGCTGCCGACGCCGCCGGTGTCAAAGCGCAACTGCTCGTACAGCGTCCAGCTCGCGGCCTGCAGGACGCCGCCCTCGATCTGGTTGCGCACGCCATCCGGATTGACGATCTGCCCGCAATCGACGGCCACCTCCGCATGCTCCAGGCGCACCAGTCCCGTGTCGCGCACCACCGAGATCTCCAGCGCGATCGCCATATAGCCCATCAGGTTCTTGTACCTGGCGAACGCGAAGCCGACGCCGTGGCCGGGCTTGCGGCCGCGCCGGGGCCAGCCGAACCTGGCGGCGGCAAGCTGGATCACGTCACGCGCGCGCGGGTCTTCCAGATGCCGCAGCCGGAACGCCACGGGGTCGGTGCTGGCCGCGGCGGCCAGTTCGTCCATGAAGCTCTCGATCGAGAAGACGTTCATGTGCGCGCCCAGCGAGCGCATCGCCGAGGTGCGCAGCGGCATGGTCGGCGAGAAGTGGTTGACGATGTGCGAGGCCGGGAGCTTGTAGAGCGGAATCGCGTTGCGGTCGCCGCCGCCTTCGGGCTGCAGCATCGGGACCGAGGGCGCGGGGACGAAGGGCCTGGCCAGCTGGGTGGCGGGCAGCAGCCGGCCCGCGTTGACCACGCGCTCGTTATGCGAGCTGCTCCACAGCGCGTAGTCCCAGTCGACGATATGGCCACCGGCGTCGAGCGAGGCCTTGACCTCGGTGACCATGGCCGGCGTGAAGTGGTCCCACAGGTTCTCCTGGTCACGCATCCATTGCACGCGCACCGGCTTTCCCGGCAGGGCGCGGGCCAGATAGGCGGCATGCGCGGCGGCGTCGTCGGCGCCGTTGTGCCCGTAGCATCCCGAGCCTTCCACGTGGATGCAGCGCAGCTTGTCCTTGGGCATCGACAGCATCTCGGCCAGGCCGTCGCGCAGCGGGTAGACGCCCTGGGAGTGGGTCCATACGGTCAGTACGCCGTCCTGCATCTGCGCGACGGCGCACGAGGGGCCAATCGATCCGTGCATCAGGTAGTGCTTGGAATAGCTGGCGGCCAGCGTCCTGGTGCCTGCCGGCACAGCGCTCCGCGTGTTGGCGATCTCGATGTGCTGCGTGGCGAGCTGCTTGAGCTGCGCGATCACGTCGGCGGGGCGGGGCAGCGCGCGCCCCTTGCTCCAGCGGCATGCCGCGCCGAGCGCGCGCTGAGCCAGTACCGCCTGCCATTCTCCCGTGGCCACCACGCCGAGCAGGTTGCCGTCGCGCACGACGGCGATCACGCCGGGCATGGACTTGACCGCGGTCTCGTCGACCGACAACAGGGCAGCGTCATAGGCAGGCGGCAGCACCACGCGCGCATGCACCATGCCCGGCATGGCCAGGTCCTGGACATAGCTCGGCTTGCCGGTGACCTTGCCGGGAATGTCCAGCCGAGGCATCGGCGTGCCGATCACGGAGAACGACTTGGGGTCGCGCAGCGGCGAGGCGGGCGTTGCCGCGCGGTGCAGGTTCACCGTAGGCAGCAGTTCGCCGAACGACAGTGAGCGCCCGTCGGGGGCCGTGATGCGCGCATTGCCGACCGACAGCGACGCCGCATTGACACGCAGCTGCCGCGCGGCGGCGTCGGTCAGCAGCCCGCGCACCTGGGCCGCCGCGTTGAGCAGGGCGCTGCCGCTGTCGGCCATGGTGTGGCTGCCGGCGGTCAGCCCTTCGTCCGGCGAACGGCCGGTATCGGCGCTCAGGAAGGTGATCAGCGCGGGCGCCATCTGCAGTTCTTCCGCTGCCACCTGCAGCAGCGCGGTGCGCACACCAGTGCCCAGCTCGACCTTGCCGGTGTACACCGTGACCTGGTTGTCGGGGGCGATCCTGATCCAGGCGTCGAGATAGGGGTTGGTCTTCAGGCTGCCCGCCAGCGCCTGGTATTGCCGCGCGATCTGCACGGCCGCGCCCTCGTCGGCCAGCACGGTCTGCGCCATGGCCTCGCGTCCCGGCAGCAGCGTGAAGCCCACCACCAGCGAACCCGAGACCAGGAAGGTGCGGCGACCCAGGTCGATGTGGTCGTCATGGCCGCTCATCGCGCCCCCTCATTGCTGCTCTCGGCCTTGACCCCGCCCGGGCGCATGGCGCCAGGCGTGCCGGCCACGGCGCGGATGGCCGCCAGGATGCGCATATGGGTGCCGCACCGGCACAGGTTGGGTTCCATGTGCGCGCGCAGCTCGGCCTCGGTGGGATGCGCGTTGACCTCCAGCAGGGCCTGCGCGCGCATGATCATGCCAGCGATGCAGTAGCCGCATTGCGCCGCTTGGTGGTCGATGAACGCCTTCTGCAAGGGCCCCGGCCTGTCGGCGGTGCCCAGGCTCTCGATGGTGCGCACCGGCCGGGCGCCGATCGATGCCACCGGCATCAGGCACGAAAACACCGCGCGGTCGCCGACGATGACGGTGCAGGCGCCGCACTGGCCCAGGCCGCAGCCGAACTTGGCGCCGTGTAGGTGCAGCTCGTCGCGCAGGGCATAGAGCAGCGGCGTGGACGGATCGATGTCCAGCGCGTGGCTGGCGCCGTTGACGGTGAGCTTGATCATCTCGATTCGTCCCCTTTCCTGAGGTTGGCGATGGTGTCCTGCACGCCGGTCCACGGCGGCTGCCGGGTGTAGGTGGCGCGCAGGTAGGCCGCCAGGTCGGCAAGTTGCTGGTCGTCGAAGGCTTGCGCGAACGCTGGCATGTAGTGCATCGCGTCCTCGCCGTTCCACGCCACGCCTTGCAGCATCATCTGGATGGCGTTGCGCGGCGTGCTCGCGTTGACCGCGGAACTGGTGGCGAGGCTGGGCCGGGCCCCCACGCTTTGCATTGGCGAGCCGGGACCATGGCAGGCGGCGCACGCTCCGGTGAAGAGCGCCGCGCCGCGCGCGATGGCGGACTGGTCGGTCACGGCCGCCGACACCGGCACCACGGCGGGCGCGGATGCTGGCTTGCGCAGCGACATCAGATAGCTCGCAATGGCATCGACGTCCGCCTCTGGCACGGTGGCCAGTTCGAGCGTGACTGGCAGCATCGGCCCGGCTGCCGCGCCATGCGCCGCGGAGATGCCGGTGCGCAGGTATGTGCTTAGCTGCGCCTTGGTCCAGGGCACGGGCCCGCCCGCCAGGCGATTCAGCGGTGGCGCTTCCCAGTTGTCCACCACGCCGCCAGCGAAGGCGCGGCCCGGTTTTTCCCCGCCGATCGCATTGAGCGGAGAGTGGCAGGCGGCGCAGTGGCCAAGTCCGTCCACCAGCAGGCGGCCGCGGTTCCAGGCTTCATCCTGCGCTGGATCGTGTTGTGCTTCACCGGGTCGAAGGAACAGCACGTTCCAGAAGGCGACCAGGGGCCGGAAGTTGAGCGGGAAGATCAGTGCATTGGCGGGCGGCCTGGCAGTTACGGGCTCGCGCCGCATCAGGTAGGCATAGGCCGCCTCGATCTCGCGGTCCGACATCCTGGTGAAGTGGATGTACGGAAACGCCGGATAGAGCTGGTGGCCGTCGCGCGCGATGCCGCGCCGCATGGCACGCATGAAGGCGTCCAACGACCAGTTGCCGATGCCGGTTTGCGCATCGGGCGTGATGTTGGTCGAGTAGATGGTGCCGAACGGCGTGACCAGCGGCAGGCCGCCGGCGAAGGGCTGGCCGCCCTTGGCCGTATGGCATACCGCGCAGTCGCCGAGCGCGACCACGCGGGCGCCCTCCAGTGTCAGCGCCCGCTCGAAGGAAGCCGGCGCGGGCGCGGCGATCGGCGCGATGGCCGGCTCCCACATGATGCCGGCGGCAGCCAGCAGGGCAACAGCCGCTGCCCCTGCCGCAGCGAGAAGGATGGGCCGGCGTTTCATGCCTGGCCTGCCGGGAGTCGATGCCGGTTCATTGCGGGAATCCTTGTGTCGATAGAGGCCCGCGGTGCGCATTCCATGCATCGGGACCTCTGGCAGCGGCGGGAAGGCGCGGCTCAACTCGCATGGTAGGAGCCGTGTCGACCGGCAACAATCAGACGAGTGGTCTGTGACGCCCAAACCAAAGTATGAGAGGGGGGGCTAGCGCGATGGCGCGGCGGGCGGTGCTCGACCCGGCCGAGCACGCCGATCGCCTGCCGGCTACCCGCATTCACGCCGCGGCCGGGTAATCGGTGTAGCCTCCGGCACCGCCGCCGAAGAATGACGTGGCATCTGGCGCGTTCAGGGGCAGGCCGCCGCGCAGCCGGGCGGGCAGATCGGGATTGGCGATGAACGGGCGGCCGAAGGCGATGATGTCGGCGCGGCCGCTGGCGAGCGCGTGTTCGGCGCTGTCGCGGCCGTAGCCGCCCGCCAGCATCAGCACGCCGCGGTAGGCCGCGCGCAGTTGCCGGATGATCGCGTCCCAGCGGGGATCGGCGTGCTCCTCCTTGACGGTGCCGACCATGGCCGGCTCCACCAGGTGCAGGTAGGCCAGGCCCCGGGTGTCGAGCTGGCGCACGATATAGCCGAAGGTCTCTTCAGGCGATGCATCTCCCATGCCCATGAAGCGCCCCATGGGCGTCAGCCGCACGGCAACGCGCGCGGGCCCCACCTCCGCCGCGATCGCGTCCACCACCTCCAGCAGCAGCCGTGCCCTGTTCTCGATGCTGCCACCGTAGGCGTCGTCGCGCTGGTTGCTGTTGGAGTTGATGAACTGGTCGAGCAGGTAGCCGTTGCCGGCGTGGATCTCCACGCCGTCCATGCCGGCAGCCATGGCGTTGCGCGCGGCGTGCCGGTAGTCGGACACGATATCGTGGATGCCGTCCAGGGTCAGCGCCTGTGGCACAGGCACGTCGCCCCAGGCGCCGTTGCCTTGCGCGTCGATAATGAAGGTCTTGCCGGGGACGGGCAGGGCGCTGGGCGCCACTGGCAGCGCGCCGCCGGGCTGGAATACCGGGTGCGAGACGCGGCCGACGTGCCACAGTTGCATGAAGATGATGCCGCCTTGCCCATGCACGGCGTCGCTGACCGCCTGCCATCCCTGGATTTGCGCCTCGCTATGGATGCCCGGTGTCCAGGCGTAGCCCTGCCCCTGCTGCGAGATCTGCGTGGCTTCGGTGACGATCAGCGCCGCGCCGGCACGCTGCCGGTAGTACTCGACATTCATGCCGGTGGGCACGTTGCCGGGCTGGCCGGCACGCGAGCGCGTCAGCGGCGCCATGGCAACGCGATGCGCCAGGGTATGGTTGCCGAGGCGAACGGGGGTGAAGAGATGGTGGGTCACGATGGTTCTCCGTCAGGTGCGATGGGTCGGTCGGCGGCAGCAGGCTTGCCTTTGCGCCGCGCTGGCTGTCTCGAAAAGAGATGACCTGAAGGTTAGGTGCTAACCCGTCGTCGGAGAATCGGGCCACCGCGCAACGTTGCGTTGCGCTGGCGGCAAGGGGAAAGGAGAAAGCGGCAAGGGAAAGCGGAAGGGCGCGTCAGGCGCCCGCTTCGTTCCGGCCGGTCGGCCCGGGAATCCGCGAGAGAAAGTCGAGGAAGGCGGCGATGCGCCGCGAGCCGCGCTGGTTGGGCAGGTAGAGCGCGGTGATGGCCGAACTGGCGCGGTTGGGGTTGACGGTCCAGTCTTCCAGGAGTGCGGTCAGCCGCCCGCTCTGGATATCGTCGTCGACCAGCCAGTCGGGCAGCAGCGCGATGCCGCCGTCGGCCAGCGCCAGTTCGCGTAGCACTTCGGCGTTGTTGCTCTTGAAGGTGCCCGGAACGGGCACCTGGACTTCCTCGGTGCCGCGCAGCAAGGTCCACATCTGCTGGCCCGCGCCGTACGTGAAGCGCAGGCACGCGTGCCCGGCGAGCTCCGCCGGCGCGGTGGGGATGCCGCGCTGCTGCAGATAGCCAGGACTTGCCACCACCCTGCGCCGGAACGTGCCGATCTGACGCGCCACCACTTCATCGAGCGACGCGGCGCTGCCCAGGCGGATGGATAGATCGATGCGTTCGCCAAGCAGGTCGACAATCTCGTCGGTCAGCGTGACTTCCAGTTCCAGCTTTGGATACTGCGCGATCAGGCTGCCGAGGAACGGCGCGATGCAGCGGCGCCCGAACGCCACCGGCAGCGACACGCGAAGCTGGCCCACCGGCGTATCGCCACGGTCGGCGATCAGCGCATCGGCTTCCGCCACCGCGTCGAGGATCTTGCGCGCCCGCTGGTAGTAGGCCGCGCCGGCCTCGGACACCGTTACCTGCCGTGTCGACCGGTTCAGCAGCACGGTGCCCAGCTCCTCCTCCAGGCTGTCCATCATGCGGGTCACCGATGACGTGGCCAGGTTGACCCGCCGCGCGGCGGACGAGAACCCCTTGGCGTCGACGGTCTCGACGAACAGCTTCAATGCCAGCAGCTTGTCCATAGGTAAGACTCCAGCGGTAATGGTGTCGTCTATCCCTGCGGGGGATCAGTTGCCGGGCTTGTCGGGCGCACGCAGGGAACGCATGACGGCAGGCGCGCCGTGGAGAAACATGTCTACCTTGCGGCGGATCACGGCGTTGATGTCCGCGGGCACCTTGAGGCCATAGACCCATTTGCGCACGCCGAGATAGAAGATGGCCGCGTGCAGGCCCCAGATCATCTCGACCTCGGCCTCCAGCTCGGCCGCATTGCGCGGCTCCGGGATGCCGTACGCGGCGCGCACTTCGGCCAGCACGGGCAGGAAGACCTTGCTGCGCAGCTTGTTGAGGTACTTGTTGTTGATGCCTTCGCGCGTGAGGCCGGCAAAGATGAAGACCCGGATCCATTCCTCGCGCAGGATCACGGACGCATAGTCGAGGTAGAACGCATACAGCCGTTCGGTCAGCGGCGTAGCGCGATCGGCGATCTGGCGTTCCCAGTCGGGCCGCCATTGGAACACTTCGCTGTAGACCCGGTCGATCAGCGCCTCCTTGCTGGAGAAGTAGCGGTACAGCAAGGGCTGGGTGACGCCAATCTGCTTGGCGAGATCGCGCGTGCTGCCGGAGAATCCGTTGCGCGTGAAGTGCTCGATGGCCTTCTGCACGATCTGCTGCTCCCGCTCTTCGGGGAGCAGCCGTTTTGCGGTCTTGGCCGGGGCAGGGGTCTGCGTCGGCGTTGTGTCTCGTTTCATTCGTTCACCTGTGACAGGCACGTCCCGTGCGGAGCGTTTGCGGCATTGTACCAATCGGGTGATAAATTGTGAGGCGCGGGCGTGCTGCCGGCAGTGGGGCCGGCAGCACAGGACACGGGACCTACTGCGGCTTGATCAGCCCAAGCTCGCAATCGACCAGCTGATTGTTGAAGGCGCCGCGTTCGCGCGCACCGCGCGCGGACCGGTCGGTGACCGAGAACACGTAAATGCCGGCAAAGGCCACCAGCATGGAGAACAGCGCCGGATACTCGTAGGGGTAGATGGCGCTCGCATGGCCAAGCACCTGCACCCATACGGTCGGGCTCAGCACCGTCAGCACCACCGCGGTTAGCAAGCCGAGAGAGCCGCCCACCACAGCGCCCCGCGTGGTCAGTCCGCGCCAGTAGATCGACAGCAGCAGCACCGGGAAATTCGAGCTGGCGGCGATCGAAAAGGTCAGGCTGACGATAAAGGCAATGGTTTGCTTCTCGAACAGGATGCCAAGCAGGATGGACAGTACGCCCAGCACCAGCGTGGTCATCCGGGAGACGCGCATCTCCTCCTTGTCGGTGGCGTTGCCCTGGCGCAGAACCTTGGCATAGAGGTCGTGCGAGATGGCGGAGGAACCCGCCAGCGTCAGCCCCGCCACCACGGCCAGGATGGTCGAGAACGCTACCGCGCAGATGAAGCCGAGGAAGAGGTTGCCGCCGACGGCATGGGCCAGGTGCACGGCCACCATGTTGACGCCGCCGATCACCGCGCCAGCGGGCGTGTGGTAGGCCGGATCGCTGGCCACCAGCGCGATGGTGCCGAAGCCGATGATGATGATCAGCGCGTAGCCGATGCCGACGATGCCGGTGGCGTACAGGATGCTCTTGCGTGCCGCCTTGACGTCGCCGACGGTGAAGAAGCGCATCAGGATATGCGGCAGGCCGGCGGTGCCGAAGATCAGTGCCAGGCCGAGCGATACCGCCGAGACGGGATCGGAGACCAGACCGCCCGGGCGCATGATGGCCGCATGCTTGCCGTGGGCCTCGATGGCCTGCCCGAACAGCGCATTCAGGCTGAAGCCGAAGCGGCTCATGACCATGAATGCCATGAAGGCGGCGCCGGCCAGCAGCAGCACTGCCTTGATGATCTGGATCCAGGTGGTGGCCAGCATGCCGCCGAAGAACACATAGACCACCATCAGCACGCCGACCAGCACCACCGCCGCCGTGTAGCTGAAGCCGAACAGCAGCTCCACCAGCTTGCCGGCCCCCACCATCTGCGACACCAGGTACAGCAGCACGATGACGATGGAACTGGACGCGGAGAACGCGCGGATGGGGCGCTGCTGCAGGCGGTATGAGACCACGTCCGCTAGCGTGAAGCGGCCCAGGTTGCGCAGTGGCTCGGCGATCAGGAACAGGATGATCGGCCAGCTGGCGAGAAAGCCGATGGAGTAGATCAGGCCGTCGTAGCCGCTGGTGAAGACCAGCGCGGAGATGCCCAGCAGGGAGGCCGCCGACATGTAGTCGCCGGCAATGGCCCAGCCGTTCTGCAGGGCGGTGATCTTGCCGCCGGCTGCATAGTGGTCGGCCACGCTGTGGTTGCTCCTGGCCGCCCAGCGCGTGACCACGAGCGTGGCGGCGACGAACATCAGGAACATGGCGATGGCGATGACGTTCATGCCCTGGCCCACCGAGCTCGACGCCGCAAAGGCTGGCAACGCGGTGAGTAACAGGGCAGCGCCGATGGCGCAGAGGTTGGCTTGCTTCATTCTGCTGCCCCTTGCTTGATTTCGCTGATCCGCTGGTCGTACACGGTGTTGGTGCGATGCACGTACACCGCAACCAGCAGGAAGGTCAGCGCGAACATGCCGAAGCCCACGGGAATGCCCACGCTCATGGGCTGGCCCAGGGTCAGCTGGCGGCCCAGCAGCGCGGGCCGGAAGGCGAGCGTGAGGATGTAGCCGAAGTACACCGCCAGCATGATGGCGGTCAGGGCCCACGCGAACCTGCGCCGCGCGCGCACCAGGGACTGGAATGCCGGATTGGCGAGCAGGGGATTCGGTGGGGGTGCAGCGGGCGCGGCGCTTTCGCGGGCGGCTGCGGCAAAGGTGGGGGCGGTGTGTTCCAAGGTTGTCTCCGTTGGGGGCGGTTGGTCTGGCGGGAGGGCGGCGGCGCGCTCAGAAGCGCGTCGATACCGCCGTCTCGCGCATCACGGCTTCCGGCGTGCGATAGCGCTCGGCCATCTGGCGGTCGGTCTCGTTCTTGAGCTGCGCCTGCATATAGGCGCCGAGGTGGCGCGCGTGCTGGACGATGGCCGCGCCCACCTGCACGCGCTCGTCGCTGTAGCTTTCCAGTGCGGCACTGACGCTGTCATGCGCTTGCAGGGCCTTGACCAGCGAGATGGCGTCGCCCGCGGCCTTGGTCACACCCATGCCGCAGTGCGGGCGCGCCACGAAGGCGGCGTCGCCGAGCAGCGCCACGCGGCCGAAGGCCATGCGCGGCACTTCAAGGTCGAAGATGGGCTGGAACAGCGGCTGCGCGGCCTTGGTCACGACCTCGCCGAACTGGGGCGCCAGGTTGGCCAGCGCGGCTTCCTCCATGCTGGCAAGCACGTCCGGGCGGATCAGCCCCGGCGGGATGCCGCCGGACCAGCGCTTGCCGCTGGCGTCGGTCAGCAGGTCGGGCAGGTCCACGTCTTCGCTGGTGGCGCGGTACCACACGAAGTTGTAGCGGCGCTCGCCAACCCGGGTGCTGTTGCCCTGGCCCGCCACCGGGTAGCCGAGGATCTGCTCGCGCGGCGGCAGGCAGAAGGCGAACTTCTCGAACAGCATGTCGCGCGTGGCTTCGCTCAGGCTCGTTTCGTCCACCAGGCCGCGCCAGGCGATGTAGCCAGCGTACTGGAGCCGGGACTCGGGCAACAGGCACTCGCGCAGCGCGGAGCGGAAACCGTCCGCGGCGATGACAAGATCGGCGTGATGGATCGAGCCGTCGTCCAGCATCACCACGGCGCGGCCGGGCTCGCTGCGCACCGACACCACATTGGCGCCCGTACGGTAGGTGCCCCCGGTGAAGGCGGAGCGCAGCACGTGGTACATCTTGCCCCATGCCGTCAACGTTTGCGGCAGCTCACGCTGCGACAGCACGCTGCCGTCCTGGCCCAGCGTCAGCCGGGACTTCACCTGCACGCCGATGGAATCGTCCACCTCGACCCCGGCGGCGGCCAGGGCCTCGAACAATTCCGGATGCGTGACGATGCCCGCGCCGCGTCCGGCAAGGGCTTCGGGAACGCGCTCGCATACCTCCACTTCCCACCCGGCGCGGGCGAGCAGGTTGGCCGCGAACAGTCCGCCCAGCGAGCCGCCCACGATGATGGCCTTCGGCCGTGTCGATAGGGTCGTCATGATCAGTCTCCTGCCACTTCGGGGTGGGGCGCGCGCGCGCCGTTGCCCGGGATTTCAAGGCCCGCCACCTCGGCGGCGGGGTAGTTCAGTTCGATGGTGACGCCGGAAGGGTCCTCGATGAACACCTGGTGCAGGCCCAGGCTGGGGACGGTGCGGTCGCGCCACGGGATGCCCTCGGCTGCCAGCTTCGCCCACATCTGCGCCACGCCGGTGGCCAGGAACGCAATGTGGTCGAGGGCGCCGGTGCCAGCCGCCGAGGGGGCGCGGTCGCCGAGGTAGGCGGACAGTCCGCCGGGGTTGCCAGGGTCGGCACCGATGATGTGGACTGTGCCGAAATCACCTTCGTCCCCGCCCATGTACAGCCAGGCGCCGGGGAAATCGAAGGGCGGGCGATAGCCTCGCCTGAATCCGAGAATGCGTTCGTAGAAGGCGCAGGATTGCTCGAGGTCCGTGGTGCGGATCGAGAAGTGTGCGAGTTTGCGGATGGTCATGGGTGCCTCTGCTATTGATCGATCGATTAGTGATCGTGTGATAAATTGTAGGTCGGCTGCGTGGAACGGCCAAGAGCAAAAAAGGGGAGTACTTACCCTGATCGGCGGAGTGCATGCCGGCTGCGCCACTTCTTCGCGGCGCAGCCCTGTGCCTTAGTGCAGTGCGATCCCCATGATGCGGTTGCCCATGCGAATGCCCCACTGGGTCATCTGCTCGCCTTGTGCGTGTTCACCCTGCTGCCAGCGCTGCAGCGCCTGGTCTGGGTCGGCCGTGCCGTCGAGCGCCTTGGCCAGCGCCACGGCATTGGCTGCGGCCTTGGCGGTGCTGCCGGCGGTATGGGGGCGGGGAATGAAGGCGGCATCGCCGGTCAGCAGCACGCGGCCGAACACCATGCGTGGCACCTGCAGGTCCTGGATGGCCTGGACGAAGATCTGATCGGTGTTATCGATCAGCGCGCGGAACGAGGGGTTGGCGCGCGCGGCCGCGGTCTGGCGAAACCAACGCTCTTGCTCAGCCGACAACATGCCCGGCGGGATCGAATGGCCGCGGCGTTTTCCGTCGCGATCGGTGAGCACGGCATCGAGCGCAGCGCCGGGCTCGGCCTTCAGGTACCAGAGCCAGTTGAAGCGGCGCCGTCCGGGCGCCGTGGCGCCGTCGGCGCCGGGCACCATGTACTGCAGCATCATCGAGTCGCGGTCTTGCTGGAACACGAAGTTCTCGTGCAGCAGCGGCCTGGCCGATTCGGGCAGAAGGCCCTCGTCGACCAGGCCACGCCAGACGACATAGCCGGCATAGGCGGGGGCGACGCGGGGCAGCACGATCCCGCGCACGGTAGAGCCGGCGCCGTCGGCACCGACCAGCAGCTCGCCGCACGCCTGGCGTCCATCGGCAAACGTGGCGCAAACGCCGTGCTCGTCCTGCGCGATAGCGGTGAGCGCGGCACCGCGATGATAGTGCGCCGCCGGGAAATGATCGAGCAGGGTGGAATACAGCGTGTTCCACGAGGTCTGTGTCTGCGGCATGCGCTGGCGGTGGAGCACGTGGCCGCCTTGGTCCAGGAACAGCCGGTCGTGCGAGCGCACACCCAGCGCGCCGTGCGCGGCGATGCCGGCGAACGAGAACGCCCGCAGCACCTCCGGCTGCAGGACAATGCCGCCGCCACGGCTGTCGAGGTCCGATGCCGAACGCTCGAACACGTCGACCTGCCAGCCCACGGCACGCAGCGCGGTGGCCGTGAACAGGCCGCCCAGCGAGCCGCCTATGACCAGGGCCTTGCGCGGGCCGACGGAGGATGCGTCATTGGTGTTCATGTGTGGCTCCAGAGTGCGAGTGGATGCGTTGCATCGTAGAAGCGCCCGGGTCCGCAGAGAATGCTTGGCGGGGGCAAAGCAGTTTTGCGTGGGCGGCAACGGGGTGGCGCACTCGCCGCGCGAACCCAGCGTTGCGCCGCCGGCAACGCAGGTTTGCGCCGGCATGCCATTCCGCTGATGCGGGCCGCCGTCTACGCTGGCTGCATCACTCACGCAAGGAGCCGTCATGAAACCCATCGACACCCAGATCACCTATGACTTCATTTGCCCGTGGTGCTGGATCGGTCATCGCAACCTGAAGGCCGCCATCGGGCGCATGTCGACCGAGGCCGCCCTCGCGATTTCCTATGTGCCCTACGAACTCAACCCGGACATGCCGGTGGAAGGCGCGGACCGCAAGGCCTACCGTAGCGCGAAATTTGGCAGCTGGGCCCGCTCGCAGTCCATGGACGCAGAGGTGACGACGATGGGCCGGCGCACCGGACTGGATTTCAACTATGACCTGATCACGGTCACGCCCAATACCCGGCTTGCGCACCGGCTGATGGCATTCGCCCAACAGAACGGCGACGCAGCCATGGCGGAGGCGTTGTTCGATGCCATCTTCGCTGCGTACTTCTCCCGCGGCGAGCACATCGGCCTGATCGATGTACTCGTGCCGCTGGCCGTATCGGCCGGCTTCGATGCGCAAGCTGTGCGTAATCACCTGTCTGGCACCGACGGCGAAGCGCAGATCGTGGCGGCGCAGGCGAAGGCGCTGCGCGAGGGGGTCCGCTCCGTGCCCACGATCCGGATCGGCAACGCCGTCATCGCTGGGGCGCAGCCGCCTTCGATCATGGAGAAGGCGTTGCAGGCGGGCGTGGCCGAGGCCATTTGATCGTGAACATGCAGCACGCGCACCGGGCGGCTGCCGCAGAGAATCTGGAGAACACAGACATGAACAAACAAGCGACGCTTCATTACGTCTACGACCCGTTTTGCGGATGGTGCTATGGGCTTGCGCCGCTCGTGTCGGCAGCCGACGAAGCCGGCCTGAGGGTGGTGCCGCACAGCGGCGGCATGCTGGCGGGAGAGCGGGCGCAGAACATGTCCGCCGAATGGCGCGATTTCGTTCGCCCTCACGAGGAGCGCATCACCGCGCTCAGCGGGCAGCCTTTCAGCGAGACGTACCAGCAGGGCACGCAGTTCGACTACGATGTCAGGCTGGATTCCGGCCCGCCC
Source organism: Cupriavidus sp. GW822-FHT03E04 (assembly GCF_058801495.1). Classification (NCBI taxonomy): domain Bacteria; kingdom Pseudomonadati; phylum Pseudomonadota; class Betaproteobacteria; order Burkholderiales; family Burkholderiaceae; genus Cupriavidus; species Cupriavidus sp. GW822-FHT03E04. The sequence goes on along the minus strand of NZ_JBXANI010000020.1, from coordinate 1,990 downwards.
ACCGCGGCGATGCTGGCCGCCGAAGCCGTCGCCGGAGCAGGGCTGAAGATGCTCAAACGCCTTCAGGTTGCGTACTACCGCGAAGGACGCCCGATCGCCGAGCGCAAGGAACTGATCCAGATTGCCGACGAACTGGGGCTCGATGCTGCGTCGTTCGCAAACGCCTACGACCAGGCGAGCGCGATGCTGCCGGACCATTTCGAGCAGACCCAGGCGTTACTCGAGGAGATCGGCGGCCGTGGCTACCCGGCGCTGGCCATCGAGCAGGACGGCAAGATCTCGAGACTGCGCCTGGGTCGGTATTTCGGGAAGCCGGAGTTGTTCAAGAAGGCAATGGGGGAGGCTTTGGCGCAATGAGTGCGTGCTTCGGCGCAATTCGGGCTGTTTGATTGACACCTTGCCCACGCGAATCACGCGGCGCTGCGCTGCGCTGTGCTGCAGGGCAGCCAGCCGGCGGATTAGAATGCTCGCACCGGCGCGCTCCACGCTGACCCGGCGCCATCCGGGCGCCGCAGCGCGCGCTTGATTGGCGACTTTCCGTATCCAGGCTTTCATCGTGACCATTCGCAGCTTCCAGGGCAAGGCCCCCCAACTCGGCGACCGCGCGTTCGTCGACCCCAGTGCCGTCGTGATCGGCGACGTAGAGATCGGCGCGGACAGCTCCGTCTGGCCGCTGGTGACCATTCGTGGCGACATGCACCGCATTCGCATCGGCGCGCGCACCAGCGTGCAGGACGGCAGCGTGCTGCACATCACGCATGCCGGGCCGTTCAATCCCGATGGCTTTGCGCTCACCATCGGCGACGACGTGACGATCGGCCACAAGGCGCTGCTGCATGGCTGCACGGTAGGCAGCCGCATCCTGATCGGCATGGGCACCATCGTGATGGACGGCGCGGTGATCGAGGATGAAGTGATCCTCGGCGCCGGCAGCCTGGTGCCTCCCGGCAAGGTGCTCAAGAGCGGGCATCTCTATGTCGGCAGCCCGGCGAAAGAGGCAAGGGCGCTGACGGAGAAGGAGCTTGGCTTCTTTCGCTATACGGCGGCCAATTACGTCAAGCTGAAGGACCAGCACGTGGCGGCATTGAAGGGCGGCTGACGGGTTGCCTGCCTGGTTCGCGGGGATATCCCGGCCGCTATTGTCCAGGATCGCCGCGACTTCCAGGTCGCAGCCCAGCGCCAGGCAAACGCCATTGCCTGTGAGGGCTTTGCCTTTACAATAGAAGATCACATTTCCGAGAAAAAAGAACAATGAACTTCTATGAAGGCAAGGTATCGGTGCGAACGATCTCTGCATTGCTGGTCATCGTTGGCGCGTCGCTCTGTGTAGCGCCGGCCAGTGCGCAGTCCACGAATATGGGCGGCTCGGAGCAGATCTCCGTTGGCACGCTGTCGATCCTGGCCGCGCCTGTCGTCAGCGTGGCCGGCAGCACCGGTGGCGCGGGCCCTGTGCAGGGTTCCTTGCTGGCGGGCATGGGCAGTGCCTTTGTCGTTTCCGGCATTGCGCAGGGCGGGAAGGATACCGTCGAGGTGATCCTCGACTCGGTCAGCACCGCGGGCAAGGCCTCGGTCAAGGTCGCCAAGAGCGGGTTCGAGAAACTGGGCGTGTCGGTGGGCGCCACCGTGAACGCCGTGGCCGATTCGACCGGCACCGTGCTGGTGGTGTCAGGCAAGGTGCTCGCCTTCATTCCCAATACGATCGGTGAGGCGTTGCTTTATCGCGAGCGGGTTCCCACGGCCGCGAAGCCGTGAAGGGGCGCGCCATGATCTTGAACCGGATGAGCCGCACCGGCGCCTTGCTCGCCTTGCTGCTGGTTCCGCTGCTGGCGTCGGCGGGGCAGAGCTGCGAAGACACGCCGCTCAGCACGCAGACGCTGCGCCAGGCCATGGCCACGGCGCAAAAGGTGACGGCAGAGATGGAACGGCGCCAGGACAACGTGGCGCTGGTGGGGCGGGTGGGGCAGGACCTGTCCAGCTATGGGCTGAAATA